>CAZRYL010000024.1:0-37157 GCA_964604285.1 uncultured Methanotrichaceae archaeon | reverse complement strand
TTATGCTTTACTCGTAAATTAGTGCGGGGGACGGGATTCGAACCCGCGAACACCTACGTGACAGGGCCCTCAACCCTGCTCCTTTGACCTGGCTTGGAAACCCCCGCTCGGAAAATATGGGTTTTGATCGGTCTTTGTGCCGACCTTCAGGATAACTCTGCCAGCTTTGCGTCCAAATCCTCTGCCCTGATCTTGATCTCCTCTGCAGCTCTGGCCACAAGTTCCTTCGCAGACATGACTCCACTGCTTTCGATTGAGACCACAAAGGAGTCCATGACAGGCGTCAGCTTGATGCCTCTCGTCTCGCACGCATCGATGCAGAGCTTGCACAGAGAGCACTCCAGGATATTTGTAGCTTTCGCTCTGCCGTCTTCTAGGGAGAGCACATGCCTGGGACAGGCCTCGACGCATTTTCCGCATCCATCACAATCTCCGATCTCTATGCTGGGCAAATTCTTGTAGCCGCACAACGTTCCAGCCTGCCACTTGGTGTGATCCTTTCCCACGCGCTTCGTGGCGAACCCCTCGATCACAAGCTTCTCGCCCTCGCCCAAGACCACTATGGGTATCCTGTCAAAGGCTGGCTTGACTCCTGGATCGGCGAACTGAATGTCCTTCGAGTAGACCATGCCAGGACCCTCGGCAGATAGCATGAAATCCACCCTGCAGCCTGGACAGCCTGCGCCTGCACACTGGCAGTCCTCTGGCCTGGAATACACATCCAAATCATCGGCCTTCAAGGGCACCTCCCCTAGCCGCAATGCGATCTGCTCATCGAATAACACCGAGGTATTATCGTAGAGGCTGATCTCATCTATGGCCAGAACAGGCACTTCGCTCATGCAGGCACGCCGTATGCCATTCGCAAAAGCGGCAGACACGCCGCAAAGGAGGAACCGGATGCGGTCCTCCTCGAGCTCGATCAATTCCAACTTCAAACTTTACACCCTTCGACCCCTCTTTCCGCCGGCAGGCTTTGTGCCGTCGTGGGGTATGGGCGTCGCGTCCTCAATTCTGCCTATCCGCAAGCCTGCGCGAGCTAAAGCGCGAATCGCTGCCTGGGCTCCTGGTCCCGGAGACCTCTGCTTATTCCCGCCTGGCGCACGTACCTTTACGTGAACCCCGACAATCCCCTTGTCTTTCACAGCCTCAGCGACCTGCATGGCCATCTGCATGGCTGTATAGGGAGAACTCTCGTCCCTGGCAGCTTTTACCACCATTCCGCCCGAGATCTTGGCAAGCGTCTCGGCTCCAGTCAGGTCGGTGATGGTAATTAGCGTGTTGTTGAAGGACGAGAAAATATGGGCAATGCCCCATTTTCCTTCTGCCATTTATCCTTCCACCCTGGGTGTTCGGGATGCCCTCTCAGGATGGCCTTCCTTGGCCATGGGCGATCCCATGTAATAGTCAATGGTCATCTCCTCTCCACGCTTCACCAGATAACCCGGAACTGTAACCCTGCGCCCGGAGATCTGGATATGCCCGTGGGTAATGAACTGCCTGGCCTGCTTCAGAGAATTGGCGAGCCCCTGACGGTAAACCTGCGTCTGAAGCCTTCTCTCCAGAACGTCGTTGACCTTCATGGATAAAATAGCGTCTAGATCTCCCTCTTCCTTCAGCATTCCATGCTTCTTGAGACGAGCTAAAATAGCCTCTGCCTCGGGAGGTGCCTGACCCATGGAGACGGCTGCAAGCAGTTTGCGGCTTGCCTGCCTGTACTTCCTGAGATAAGCCTGTGCCTTCCACAGCTCTCTTTTATTGCGAAGGCCGTAGGCCTTTACGACCTCCACTTCCTGCGCGATGCGCTCAGCCTGCCAGGGAGTGCGGGGCCTTGCGAACATCTTGCGGCTCTTGCCCGGATATCCCATCTTCTACCACCTACTCCTTGGCAGCCGCTGGTGCTGCGGCAGGCGCTCCTTCCTTCTTTCTGCTGACACCGACTATCGCACCTGTGCGGCCCGTGGATCTTGTCCTCTGTCCTCTCACACGCAATCCCCTCTCATGCCTGATGCCCTTGTAGCTTCTCATCTTCTTCATCAGGTCAAGGTCTTCACGAAGTGTCATGGTCAGATCCATGCCCATCACGTGTTTATCAGTGCCTGTAGCAATATCACCACGTCGGTTGACCATCCAGACAGGCAAGATCTTGCTGGCATCCTGTTCGATGACATTCTTGAGCTTCTCTATATCCGCGTCAGAAAGCATGCCCAAAATGGCATGTGGATCCACACCTGCCTTATCGGTAAAGATCCTGGCACACCTGCGTCCCACGCCTTTTATGCCAGTCAGAGCCATGTGGACCTGCTTCTTGCCTGCCAGGTCTGTATTCAAAATACGAACTATATGCCTTAGTTCCTCGGCCTCAGCGGCCTTCTTGGGCTTCTCTTCAGCCTTTTTTGTCTTTTCTTTTGCCGTGTTTAGTCCTCCAGAAGTTTTAATCCTCTGGATCAGCCCCAGGTCTTCGCCTGGCGCCGCCCGCTCACCACGTTGTGGGGCGATCAAATCCATTGAGCCAAAGTGAAGATACACTGCATATACATAAGACTTATGATGATTTTGGCCGCAATCATTTCTTGACCATTCCCGCTATGACCAGCAGAACTATTGCCCCGAGAATTGCAGTTATCCATCCTCCGATTCCCGATGTACCAAAGAGCCATCCGAATAGAAATCCTCCGATCATAGATCCCACAATACCTACGACGATGTTTCCCACAAGGCCGAACCCATGTCCTACCCATGCCTTTCCTGCGATCCAACCTATGATGGCTCCCACAATCAGCCATCCAATGAAGGAGATTATGCCAAACATAAACATCGTTTGTCTCTCTTTACCTATACAGTTATCTCCACATGTATCGTCCTCGTGTCGGCCACGATGTTCTCCCAGGACCTTTTGTAAACGAAGTGGATTGTGGTCTTTCCTGGGCGCAGTGGTGTGAAGACGAAGACCGACGTCCCTCCTGCGCCTATGGCCCTTGTGGGCATCCGTTCAAACTGAGAGCTCGTCAGGTTGAGGAGGTAATAATCATAATCGGCATTCCATTCATAGGCAGTCGTGGGGTTTGCCGGCAAAGATATGGTGAAGGGCTCGTTCACCCTGGCCCGGATCAACTCCATTTTTATCTCCTTCTCTCCTGATATCCTGTAGTTTTCCGCAGGCTGCATCAAAGGATAATAATCTATATTTCCGTCGTCGAGTATCTTGGGCTCGTCGCCTATTCCGTCTGCGTTCTCATCCTTTCCTGTGTAATCCGCCCAGTAGTTGCCCAGGCGGCTGCGCATCACCCTGCTATTGAACTGGTAGTTTATAGCGGAGCTCGAGTTCCATGAGGCGGCAACATCCGGGCAGACGCTCTTGCTGGCGGCAAAGTCATTCAGGTAGATGTTAGCCGGAAGGACGACTTCGAGGGTGCAGTTAGCATCATCCGGATCACTTGGTCCAGTTATCTCAAAGCCCTGCAATGTAGCCCCAAAGGCCGCTAAGATCAAGCGGCCTTTTTCCGAGATCAAGAGAGGTCTTCCTTCGCCTGTATCCACGCCTCGCAGTGTGACCGGCTTGCCCACAAAGACGTCCTCGCGATAGGTTCCACTCTCCACAGCAACAGTCTCATTTGGCAAAGAGGCATTCAGCGCCTCCTGAATGCTGCTGTAGCTGCAGTCCTTCGGGCAGACCCTGATCTCAGCTTGCGCCTCCTGCAGAAGAATTAAAAGCGTCAAAATAGCTATGATCGCAATACAAAATCTCTTGTAATCGGCCATTGTATTGGTAGTTGTGATCTGAAAATTTATGAGCCTTCTGATAGGCTAGGGCGAGAGATGTCTGGAAGAGAAATGATTGGTGAGCGTGATCTGATAAGGAGGATCTCTGAAATCCTCGGTGGAGTGGAGAACGACGACTGCGCTGTGATCGACGCAGGCGAGCGCTATCTTGTCGCCACCACGGACATGCTGCATCGTCAAACGGACTTCCCGGATATCATGACACCATGGCAGATTGGCTGGATGGCTGTCGCAGTGAACCTGAGCGACATTGCAGCCATGGGCGCGAAGCCTGCGGGCGTACTGATAGCTGCGGGCCTGCCGCCTGAGTCGGATCTTTACTTCATAGACGAGCTGTTCTCAGGCTTCGGAGACTGCGCAGCTTACTTTGGCACGCTGATTATTGGGGGCGATACTGACTCGCACCAGGAGCTGACGATCACAGGCTGTGCTCTGGGCTTTGTGAAGAAGGATCTGGTTTTAAGAAGGCGCGGCGCGCGTGTGGGCGACCTGCTGTGCACCACCGGAACCTTGGGAGGCGCGGGTGGTGGACTGTGGGCGTGGAAGCAGGGAGACCTGCAAAATAAGTTCATCGAGAAGTTGCTGGAGCCAGAACCACGGCTGGCGGAAGGGCAGGCTCTGGCCCAAAGCCGGGCAGTCACCGCCATGATGGACAACAGCGACGGTCTGGCGTTATCTCTCTTTGATCTTGCTATGGTGAACCACGTGGGTTTCCTGGTGTCTGAGAACAAGCTTCCCATAGCTCCAGGACTCGCTGAGATGATGGGGCAGAAGGAAGCAATCAATGCTGTGATGAGCGCTGGCGGGGACTTTGAGCTGGTTTTTACAGTCAAGCCTGAAGGGCTGGAGGCTGCCAGGAAAGCGTGCGATCTGACTGTCATTGGGAGAGTTGTGGATGAAGGGATCTGGATGGAGGGTGAAGGAGAGCGAAGACAAATTTTGCCTAAAGGGTTCGAACACATCATTGGGAGGCGCTAAGATCGCTTTGAGACAGAGCGCGCTTTGCTGTAAAATATGGCTCTCTTCTGGCATTAGCCGCAAGCAGCAGATCCTTGATCTTCTCGCAATCGCAGGTCCCAATCTCGATCAGGTTGTCGTTCCGAAGCAAACAGGGTTTGATCTTTCCATCAGATGTCACCCGCAGCCTTGTACAGTTTGCACAAAATTCGGTGTTGTCAATCGGCCGTACGACTTCAACCTCAGCACCATCCAGAAAGTACTTCTTGCGCCTGTGCATCTCCCTGGTTTTGACAGAATCGGCCATTGACTGCAATTTACGCTCGATCCCATCGATATCACCAGAAATGCCCAGGCCCTTCAAGTCCAGAAGCTCGATAAGCTGCAATATCAGGTCCCTCTGCCTACAAAATTCTATCATTTCAGGAATTTCGGCTTCGTTCCTCCTCAAAACCACCACATTAATCTTGATGGGCACCAGACCTTCATCCTTGGAGGCTTTTATTCCTGCCAGCACCTTTTGCATGTCGCCTTCCTTGCAGCCGGTGATAGCGCTGTAAGTCTCGGGCTTCAGGGAATCCAGGCTCACATTCACCCTATCCAATCCCGCATCGGCCAGGTCGCAGGCCTGCTTTTCCAGGAAAATGCCGTTGGTGGTCAAAGAGACGTCCAGTCCGTCTGGCATTTGCGAGATCATATCAGCCAGATCCCTCCTAAGCAGAGGCTCTCCGCCAGTGAACTTCAGGGAACGCACTCCTAAATCTGCTGCAGCCTTGGCAACGCTTGTGACCATCTCAGCCGGGATCTCCCTCTCTGGCATAAACTCCCCCTCATGATGACAGTATATGCATTTCAAGTTGCAGCGGTGTGTTAGCGCTATGCGCAGGCTCGTGACCTTCCTGCCAAAGGAGTCCACCATAGTCATAGGCATTGAAAAAGTGCTAGTATTGCTGCAAGTATTAGAACTCTATCTAGTATTCGATCTCGCCCAAGCTGCGTTTCAGATAATTGAGAAGTGTCATGGCCACGATCATGCAGACGGCAAGGCCTGAGAGCATCTCCTCCCAGGACTGCTTATTTGAGGAGAATGTGTAGATTATGCCGCCAGAGAGCAGAGTTAGCATCAGGGTGCCGATTAGCGAGACCAGCAATGACCACATGATTGAGCCAACCTCGTATCGCTCGAAGAATGATGCCGATAGGACGAAAGCGACTGCTGCCAGAATGAGGATGATGGATATGGGAAGGGCTGGGCCATAATGGAAGAGCTGAATTAGGCCCATTGCGAGAATCATCATCATCAAAGACAGGAGGCCAGAAGCCAGAAACGCTTTCAGAATGTAGTTCTCATGCCTAAACTCCATCCCATTCCCCTCAAGGCCTTTTAGGACTGTTTTGAATGTGAATGCCCCCATCACTAAATTGAGGGGCTTCTATCGATTCTATGAAGAGATCGTATTCCCAATCTTATGGCAGTGGCATTACAGCTTAAATAGTTATCGACAGAAGCATCTGCCAGGGCAGGTCTATCGACCTTTGGTAGATTTGATCTCAGCCTCCAGGCCTGCTACTACACGTGCAAACTCGGCCCTCAGCACTTGTGCCTTTTCTTTAGCACCCTCCAGAACCCCAGAACGACCCATCTGCTCCAGATCCTTGCAGATAGCTGACAGGCGCATGCCTCCCACATAAGCGCTGCTGGACTTAAGGCTGTGAGCGGCCACTAGCAACCCCTTTGCATCATTCTTCTCCACAGCTTGCTCAATTGCAGATATCTTCCCGGGTGCGTGCTCGATGAAAAGACCGCCTACTTCTTCAACTATGTCTGGTTCTCCACTCACCTGCAACTCCCGGAGGCTGGCCAGCACCGACCGATCGATCGCCTCGGTCGTCTCTCCTCTTACCTCTGACATCCCAAGACCCCTCTATTACAGATTCTGCTTATTTGATGTCAAATAGATCCATTGGACTATTTAATCATATGGGAAGGATATTTGAGTTTAAATTTCATGAAAAAATGAAGATAGAAGAAAAATATTCAAGAAGAACTAAGACATTTTGCTGATCCTAAGTTTGGAATCGATGGAAATATCCCGATCGAGGCGGTAATCGATGTGAACAAAAGTAATTATCCTCAAAACTCCCATCTCAGCCAACTTTTTGTTGACCTTTTCGATGATCTCAAAGAGCTGCTCGAAGCTGTCGGCCTCCAGTGCGGTGGACATGGGTCCTGGGACGTACTTGACATTATATTCTTTCAACACATCATAAACTGCACTCACATACCTAGAAGCGCTGGTTCCCGAGCCCATGGGAATTGTAGAGAAGTCTGCTACTATCATAGTAATACAATTAGGCATGCAAAGTATAGAAAGGCACTGGGAAAATCCAGTGCGATCCTGCGCTCAATCTACTTCTTCACACCTGCCAGAGCTCTTGTGAGATCTTGGTGATCTTGCAAGCCCCGTTTGCAGTGGTCAAGAAGGTGTCTTCGACCCCCAATACCCCTTTATCGGGATAGATCATCTTGGGCTCTATTGCGATGGTCATGTTCTCCAAAATCGTGTGATCAAGGGGACCTAACACAGGATACTCATCCAGCTCCATGCCCACTCCATGGCCCACAAAGCCGCATTTGTTGCCAGGCGGGCCGCCAAGGTAGTTGCTATAGCCCAATCTCGCGCCCTGGGCCTCTGAAAGCTCAAAAAGCTCCTTTCCGGTCTTGCCGCGATTAAGCTCTCGGGCCAGGGCCTCCTCCACTTGCAATGCAGCATAGTAGGCATCCTCAAGCTCCGCATCAAGTTTGCCTATGGAGAATATTCTGGTAGCGTCTGCGATATAACCATTGTAGATCCCAACAGTATCCACGAAGATGGGCTCATTTCGCTTGATCTTCCGAAATCCTGGCCCCTGGGGAAAGAGAAGGGACGTTCCTCTGCCTCCCGTGGGCGAGGCCAGAAAGCTGGGGAAGGCGGCTTCCGGGCCCGACATTATATGCCCCAGGGGAACGATGCTGTTGAAACGGCGGAAGCGCAAAGAACCCTGATGTCCCATGGAGCGCATAACCGATTCCATGCGGCACATCAAATCCACCTCAGTCATCCCCTCTTCGAGATAATCGGGAATTGATGCAAACCCGTCTTGCAGAATCCTGGCAGCCTCGCGAACCAGGCCGATCTCGAAATCTGACTTCACAGAGCGGATATGTCTGATCGTCTCGGCAACATCTACGAACCTGGAGTCTTTTAGGGCACTGGACACCCTGAAGTAGAAATTACAGGGGAGCACGTCCATCTCAAGACCTATGGTTGCACCCGAAGGCACGCCCAGATCCGATTTCAGGTTTCTCATGTTCTTGAGAGGCCTAACCTCCAGTGGAGACTCCTGTCTGGCTCTCTCCAGGCTCTTTTTCATCATCACCACGGGCTCCCCATCTTTGGGAATGTAGACCAGTCCGTCCTGAGCTGTGCCTGAAAAGTAGCATACGTCCACTGACTGGAAGAGAATGGCCCCGTCCATGCCGACCATTCTTGATTGAAATCTTTTTATCCTGTCATCAATCTCTGACTTGGGGTAAAGAACGTACTCCATTTATCCGCCTCTGTCATCTGATTTTATACTTCGTACATTTGCCCTTTGCCACAATGGCCGATGTCCCTGTCCTCTCTAACTCTGCCGCAAGAAGACGCTTGATATCCTCCTTTGGAGCAGGAAGCTGGATGTAGCACGTTGGCACCAGCGCCTCCAGCAAACATGTCAAATCCGGCACTTCCTGGCCCCCGGTCATCGCTGCCAGGTCGTTCTTGAGAACTACAACCATTACATCGCGCTTCTGCCAGACTGCATTGATCAATCCCTGCATGCCTGAGTGTGCAAGTGCAAAGTCGCCCACCACCGCAACGCCCTTCTTCCTGAAGCCTGAGGCCACACCAATCGACGATCCGAGTCCGTATACCACATCCACCGACCCGTAAGGCTCGCGAGTTGCCCGAATTGCACAACCCGCGTCTCCGGCCACGGGCACGTCGATCGATGATAGTGCTTCAAACAGCGAACTGAATGGACAGTCCTCGCAGATTCCCTTGTAGCCTCGTTCTGCTGCGCTCTCGTAAATCTGAGGCATCGATTCCTGCTTTTTGTCAAGGTTCTCCAAAGCATTGACGATGTCTGCTCTTTCCAGTTGCCCGAAGGGCAGATGGCCTGTGAGCTTTCCCTTGATCTTGGGACTGATGCGAAGCTGCGATTCTATGAATGGTCCCGGCTCCTCTGCAACCAAGATTTGGCGGTGACCGTCAATGAATCGACGCATCAGCATCCAGGGCAGAGGATGGGCATAGCCCACTAGGAGTGTCGACACCCCCAGGCCTTCGGCAAGAGCTGCAGGATAACCGCTGGCTACTATCCCAACGTTTCCTGATACCTGCAGGCAGTTCTGGGCAGTGGACTCCGAGGCCTGTGCGGCAAAGGCGACTATCCTGTCACGGTGCTTCTGGTATCGGCCCCTGACAGTCAGCTCCCAGCTGATTCGCTCGAACACCTGGCCAGAGCCCTTCGAAGGCATGGACCTGATGGAGGAAGACTTGGCGGCCAGAAGGCGCGCGGTTACTCGGACTACGATGGGAATTCTAAGCCACTCTGAAAGAGTGTAGGCCTCCAGGATGGAGGCGTGCAATGCCTCTGGGCTCCTAGGATCTAGCACTGGCAGTTCAGCCAACTGCCCAAAGATCCGGCTGTCCATCTCCGCCTGGGAGCCTTTGGGTCCCAGATCATCACCTGCAATTATCACGATCCCTGAGCCAATTGTATGTGTTGCAGAGATCACCAGCGGATCGGCCAGGATGTTCATTCCCATCTGCTTGACCAGGACCATGGCTCGCATTCCTGTGGCAGAGGCCCCTAGAGCGATCTCAAGGGCCACCTTCTCATTGACGGTGATTTGAGCATCCACAGCTTCGGCAAGCTCTGTTATGGGGTAGCCTGGAACGTAGTTTAATGCTTTTACGCCAGCGTCATTGACTGCCAACAATACAGCTTCCAGGCCATTCATCGCTACCCCGGAACGACGGACTTTTCTGGCTGGGCACAGTACGCAATTGCTGCCACTGCGCCAATCAATCCCTGGCCATCCATGTAAATTTGCACGCCTGCATCGCGCGCAGCCTCAAGAGCATCCTCGTACAAAACCCGTTCATGCTTGCACCTTTGGGCATAGGGCATAAGAGCTGAAGGATCGAAATTCCTGAAGACTGCCATGCCAGTCTCATCTGAGACCGAATATCTCCTGAGCAGTGCCTTGAACTTCGCTAGCATACCCTCAGCTTTTCCGGGAAGGCATGCGAACTCTACCACAGTGGAGACGCAGTTTTGGGTCTTTGTCGGGACTGGAAAGAGCTGGACCAGTGAATGTGAGATATAGCGCGCCTCGAGACTGTCAACCTTGGTGGCGATGTTATGAATCAACGTCCAGGTAGCTCCAGTCGTCTTGGAGTCGGTATCATCCACGCCAATGATCAATCGCTCTCTCCTTGGCAGAACAAGCGTTCCTCGAGCGATCCTGCCGCCGCCACACTCCGTGACGCTATAGCGAAGGACATCCCCCGCCTTGGCCCGGGAGAGGGTTGCTCCAACGCCGCCACCCCCCAGGCCTGCATAAGTTACCTCTACCTCATCGCCAAATACACGAACGGACTCGATACCTGCGGATCTTCGGGATGAGATCAGATCCAGATCGACATGTCCCGGCGATATCATGTAGCGGAACCAATCGCCCAGGTTGCGGGCACTGATTACCAGCGGTCCTTTTGAGTAATGATATTGAGCCCAGGCAGATCCGCCATAGCAGTTGGAGCGCTCGAGGAGCTCCACCCGCCTCTCATCTGCATCAACTATGGCATGGATCTGCCTGTAAACGACCACATACGGGTCTTCCAGTTCTAGTTGCACGAATCAAGCCCTCCGGCTTCATTGGGGATAACAGTAACGCTCTTGGTGTATTCCCGCAATACCACAGTGGCATATGCACCTTTGGGCAGGAAGAAATCCAGTCTTGCGCAACTGCCCTTGCATGTGATGGTGGGAGAGACTCTCAACAGGGCAGCGCGTCTCGTTCCTCGTGAGCCCAGTTCAGGATTGGATTCAATGCGAAAGTCTTGAGGGGCCACGCCCTGTTCCTGGAGAATTGCATTCTCTATTTCACCTTCTGCTCCTTTTGCAAGGTCGGTTTCAAAGCCGATCAGAGGCAGTGTGACGAAGGCCCGATTGCGCAGAGCCAGCCGATTCACAGCTACCAGGTTCTCTGAAGTCACTGGCTGGAGCCTGTCGATGTCAGGCTGACAGCCCTTCGAGAAGCAGACCACATCTCCGATTAAGGCTCTGTCCAGCGGCAGGCCCGCTTCTAGCCTCTTGCTGAGGATCTTGTTGAAAAGATATGACTGGTAGGCGTGAACGAATAGGCGTCTCAGGTTAAGAGAAAGAACATCGAATGCATGCGCATAGTCTCGCGGATGCTCGACCAGAAAGTTCAGCATAGCCAGCTCGTGGTGCAAATAACCAGGAAAGCTCTTGAGGGCCAAAGAGACGTCCCGGCTCTGCCAGAGCTGCTCGCGCGCTTCCTTCGTCCTCTCAAGCTCTCCTGGGAAGGGCATTGCCAGATAGGTGAAGACCGCACCCTCCATGTCGCCCCGCACCAGAGCCTCGCCCACCTTATGAGTCACAGGCCTTGTATCCCCGAACCTCTGCACGCCAAAATAATTTAAAACTCCCTTCAGACTTGCGATCTCATCAGTGATGGCAGCAAGACGGCTCTTTGGCTCAGGACAGGTCAGATCACGAATGGTGATTTTGAACCTGTTTCCCAAGAGATCTCCCAGGCCCACAGAACGGTTAGTCCTGCCCAGCACCTTTATTTTTAGATCTGGCAGAGTGATGTTCTTCAGCTCAGATTCGTCCAGGTTCATGATGCTGATGCGCTGACGGGTTACCGCACGCTTATCCTTGGTTCCTGCCCAGCTGATCCTCTTTTGGCTGATTCGAAGCTGCCTGGAGATCTCACGAACAAGGTGATGAGTATCCCAGTTCTTCTTCTCCACCTCCAAGATGAGATACCTTCCACCCTCGTACCTGAGGTCCTCATAGACCTCATCGACCCAAAAGTCCTCTGGGCTGCTGCGGACGACGCCTCCGCATCCAGGAGTTTGTGTGGCGTAGTAATCCATTCCCAGGGCACGATCCTGCTCTGTTGCAACCAACATCTTGCCTCAAAAATATCAGACCAGCTTCAGCCTGCCAGTCACTTTATCCATCTGCTTGTCTGGAGCGGGTCCAAGACCTAAAGCGGTAATTGTCCCGGGAGGGATCTCAGTTAGGCCTGCATCGGCCACGATGGCGCTGGGAATTCCGGCCCGCTCTGCGTCCTCCCTGATCCGGAAAAGTTCTGGCACGCCTGATACCTTTAGGACCACCTTCTTCTGCCCTTCAGCCTTCCAGTCTGCGACCACGGACCTGTCCATCTTCTCCGCTCTTTCCAACGCCATCACAGCAGCATGGGCCACCTGGACTGCCAGTTTGCCGGATGAAAGCTTCAGGTCCTCACGAACCACAATGCATTGCTTGAACTCCATTTAACCCCAAAAGATCCAGGATGAAAAAAGATTGGATGCTCACGCCTCTTTGGTGAGGACCCTGACGCATACAGGGCTCTTGGCGATGTTGCCCAGTTTCGCTCCTATGAGGTACTCAAGTCCCTTCTCTGCTGCGATATCCAGGATGCGCTGTGTAACCACGCCGTCGAAGATCACGCCGTTGACATCTCCATTGGACTCTTTCAGCTCTCTGGCCAGATCGCGCACAGCAACTTCCCGCAAGACATTGTGATTCCTATCCATCAGCCTTGCTGAGAGCGTGCCGTCAAGCTCATCCACGTGCTGCCTGAACCATTCTCTCTCTGGCTCAGGAACTGGTTGTGGAGCTGTGGCAGATATTGGGATCTCTTCAACTTCCTGGGTGGCTGCTGGAACTGCTCTAGGCATGACCTCACGAGGAACGACGCGGCGCGGTGCAATGGCCTCAGCTCTCTCAGCAGCATTTTTGATGCAAAGAGGCTTCTCGCGGATGAGGCTTTTTCTCTTGGTTGTGAGATCGCGCCGCCTCTTGGGCTGGCTCTTGATCTTATACAGATCCAGTACCTGTTCCACGGGGATCTTCTGGCGCAACGCCCGAACGATCTCCTTCTGAGTCATATCCTCAACGCTCTTGCCCTCGGGGGCCCTGGCGACAAAATCGATGTCCGCAACCTGAAGCAGCTCTTTGATGATGAGCTCACCTCCCCTGTCGCCATCTGTGAAAGCCGTGACGACTTTCTTGGCGCATAGATCGGCGATCGTTGGAGGCACGTTGGTTCCACCCACGGCCACAGCATTCTTGATCCCGTACTTGAGTAGATTGAGAACATCTGCCCGGCCTTCTACCACAAGAATAGCATCCGAGTCAAGCACATTGGGGCCTGCGGGCAGGCTGTCCTTTCCCAGGTGCGTTATCTCCTCCACTCGCACAGATTGCTTTATCTCCTCTGTGATCTCCTCTGTCTCAAGGATGTTCTCGTCAAACATCTCCACCAGGATGCGCTTGGCCCGCTCTATCACGTACTTTCTCTTAGATGCCCTGACGTCTTCTATGCGGTTGATGGCAATGCGAGCAATGCACGGTCCCACGCGATCTATGGTCTCTAGAGCTGCGGCAAGGATAGCAGTCTCTACCTTATCGAAACTGGAGGGAATGGAGATGGTGCCGCTGGACTTGCCGGCGCTCGACGTTATTTGAACATCTATCCTACCAAGTCTCCCAGTTTTTTGCAAATCTCGAAGATCGAGATCGCTCCCGAGGAGACCTTCGGTCTGACCGAAAATGGCACCGACCACGTCTGGTCGCTCCACTATCCCCTCTGCTGTTATATCTGCGTAAATTACATATTTAGTTGTATCAACATTTTGCATATAAAGACACCTCTTATTTTAAAATAGTCAGATAAAAGTCACACCCACACTCAAATAGCCAAGGCTATCAACAGCCTTTTTAAGACCAGTTCGCGACCTTTGTCGCCGTACAGCCTCATCAGATTCAGGCGATCAATGAGCAGTGAATGATGGTGAATATGAGTTCATCCAACTATTTTAGTGTCCATTTGCCAATATCATGGAGCATTAGATAGAAATGCCCACACATGAGCATTCTAGTCCTCACTTAGCTGGCATTTCATCGCCCTTAATTACATACAGGGCTTAATCATCATGTGATTCGAAGCTCAAATGCGTGCTTCTACCAATAGAAATTGCACAAAACTAGTTTAAGAACTTTGTGGGCGAAGGTCTGAGTATTAGAGTTGGTCAGGATATATAAAAGTTACTCCAATACTATAAATCCATTCACAGTCCTCAATACTGTCACTTCCTCACCGGGCCCAAGCTTCAGTCCCTTCGGATTGGACGCGAGGGTGGTTTTGAAAGTCTCCGGGTCCAAAATCTCCATGGCGGCATCGTCTGCCAGGACCACCATGGCTCTCTTTGCGTCTGCCCTGTTTCCCAAGATCTCCACCGTCTCTGCAATCTCTTCGCTCAGGCTGGACCTGCGGCCTTCTCGAAGAGATGTGATCGATGCCATCTTGCCGTCGAAACCTGTTACTTCAAAGAAGGAGCCATGGAAGGACACGATGTCGCCCCGCTTCAGCCTCGGGAATCTGACCAACAGGGTGGAGCGGTACACATCACGGCTATCCTTCTTCCCAACCAGCTTGCAAGATTCCAGGAGCCTTCCGCCGAAGCGCTCGTAGATTGCCCTGGCCATATGCCTCCCCAGTTGAGTTGAGCCAAGGACGATATCCAGGCCGCCTTTGACCTCTTTCATCTCCTGTATAAATGAGAGCTGATCGCCATTCCTGTATCCGGCGTCTGCCATAGATCTGGCGATGCTTTTGCACTGCTCGATCTCATGAGATGTCAAACTCCGGGTTCTGTTTCCACGAACCTGCACTGTTGATTGGAAGTACTTTCCGGCCATACGGCTGCAGCGGTCACACGCCACCAGCTTTATCCTGACTGGGATCTCACAGTGCTCCTCGACAGTTCTACCCCTGAAGGAACCTTTGATCTCGACTTTCGCAAGATACCGAGTGGCCCCGACTTGTCTGAGATCGATCTCTATCTCGGGCTCGTTGAACTCTTCATGTAGCCAGATGGATTCGACTGCTGCTCTAGATGCCAGTTCTTCCAAGGAGCTATCGTCAGGCAGCTGCCATTTTCCCTTAATTTGCCGCGAACCGCACACCGAGCAGACGGTAACCTCCGCGAGATCCGCAGAACGAAAGAGCTCCGCCAAGTCCAGAGCACATTGTGGGCACAGCCCCTGCTCTGCTGGCTGGCCGCACCTGGGACAAATTGACCTGATCACATTCGCACCATCTGGGCATATAGAATCCCATCGATGCAGAGAACGTTCTCTCTTTTTACATAGCCAAGCGATATGGCATATTCAACTGAGCGACAGCCCATGAAGTTGGCCATCGTCGCAATAGATAGCGCTGCTTTTACATCAGAAGATGTGGCCTTTACCTCGCCAAAGAAGTCCCGGCTGACCTCCAAATGGAGATGGCCTTCACTGAATGTTTTTCCCAGGATCTCGCAGTCGCAGACGGCAATGAGAACCTCTGACCCGTGCCGGTAGGTCTTGAGATACATCTCTTCAGATACAGAATCCTCATACATGGCAATCATTCAAGGAAGTTTCAATATACCGGGTCGTGGCTCGAAGACATCCCCATCTCTCCTCATCCGGTCGATGATCTCCTCGGCCTTAGCTCTTTCTATGCCCAGCTCCTCAGCTCTGATCAGGACGTCCTCCTTTGGGGCAGGACCCTTATTCTCTTTGCTTATATCTCTTATGATGTCCATCACCGTTTTTGTCCTATCCCTTGTGCTCTTGGTGGTGCCGGATGCGATAATGTCGGCGTCCAGGAAGCCTGTCTCAGGGTCCACACCCACCTTGCGAAGGCAGGATTCCAGAATCTTGACCACCCTCTGAGCATCCTCTAAGGTTACCTTGTCGCTCAGCCTGAGGCGAGCGCTCGCCTCACCCAGACGGATCAGCGCCTCCAGTTGCCGGGCCGTGACAGGCACGGGCTTGTTTGAATCCTGGCCCTGGCTCCTCAGGCCTACGTAGTACTTGAGGAAGTGCTCCTTGGCCTCATCAGTGAGCGTTGGGAAAATATTCTTGCGGGCATAAGCCACATACTTCCTGAGCAGCTCTGGATCTATCGCAGGCTTTATGACTGTCATTGCATTATCGATATCCTCCTGGGAGATATTGGGATTCCAGGAGATCTGTGTGGATAGCTCTCCTGCGAAATTGCTCTTCAGGATATGCTCCGCAATCGCTGAATCCCTCTTGGTGTCCGGGTCGTCGGTCAGGACGAAGATCAGGTCGAAACGGGACATGAGAGCTGGTGTGAGGTTGATCTGGGGTGCGATGGGCTCATACTTGTCAAAGCGGCCAAGCTTTGGGTTTGCGGCTGCAAGAAGTGAGCAGCGGGACTTCAACGTCGCCATGACGCCGGCCTTGGCAACGCTTATTGTGTTGTGGAGCACGAGGCCCTGGGAGATGAAGGTGTGGGTAGGCTCTACGGTCAGGTCATAAACATAATCCGCCGAGTTCTCTCCTTCGTTGGGTATGACTTCTACTTCCACGACCTTTAGATACCTGATTTCAGAGGAAAGTGTGCGCTCGATAACTGAAATTCTATCATCTGTATCCTCTAAATGGGCATGAATTTGTTGCCGGGCATATTCGGCTATCTCTTCGCGTCTTGCCTCGCTATATCCGTTCCGCTCATAATAATCGATATTGCCCTGAGTTGTACCGATTACGGATGCCAGGCAATTCTGGGACCATCCAAGGGCAGATCTCATCTCAGGCAGAGATGCCTCGTTGCCCACAACAGCCACCACATCGCCATATCGATGTCTTAATTCCTTGCTGGGCCCCTTGTAGAAATGGCCCTTAGCGGTGAGATATCCCTGGATCCTAGAAAGGACAGGATTGGGTCTCTCTGCAAATATCATAGGCTTTTCACCCGGATGCTGACTCTCTGCCTCCATCAGCTCGGGTTCGTCTGTGCTGCATTGAATCGATCTAGGAGCAGGCGCAAGGTCTCCCTTCGTGACTTCACACGCGGGGATGCAAGCGATTCCATCCCTGGCGATATACACAGGGTGCTCTGGTGTGACGAGGATTTCTCGGCCGTTGGAGTACTTTATCTTGATGAAATGATCTGGAGCATGATGCCTGCTAACTCTATCCACCGGCAGCTCGAAGATCCTACTTAAATCGGTGCTCCAAACTTTGATATCTCCATTCAGAGGCAATATCTCACAATCTACTCCGCTGGCGCTTTCATCATGATGAGCCTTCATCAGGCCATCTACAAACTCGCCGATGCGAACCTTGCGGCCGTCGGAAAGCTGTATCTCTGTCAGAGGATGGTAGCTCTGTTGCTCCATCGCCTCGTGCAGCGCGCTCTTGTCCTCGTTGTCCATCTTGTCCATCTCGTCCACGGCTGCGATGCCCTTGTCTGCCAGCACCAGCGCGCCTGCCTCGATGGTCCAGCGACCGTCGCCCAATTCATCTTTTACAGCAGTGGCAGTCAAGCCTGCCGACGTGGAGCTCTTGCCCGATGTGTAGATGCCGCGAGGCGAGATCTTGGTCATGTAGCGCAGAAGCTGGGATTTGGCGATCCCCGGATCTCCCACAAGCAGGATGTGGATATCTCCGCGAATTCGGGCCCCGTCGGGCAGGTGTTTCTCGAAGCCAGAGACCAGCTGAAGCCCCAGGGCCTCCTTGACATCGTCGTAGCCGAAGATCGAGGGTGCAATCGATCTCGTTACATGCTCATAGATGTCTGGGTCACGTGACATCTCAAGTATCAGCTTCTCGTCTTCGGGGGATATCTCGATCTCCTCGAACTCCTGCTCTTTCATCTCCACATAGATGCCCTTGTGAAATAGGTCGAAGTAAGTGCTCTTGCCCTGCTGTGGGCTGGAACGCTGGTAAGACTTGAGGACACCATTGACGATCACCCTGTCGCCAGGGAAGATCTGGCCAGCCAGGTCGTCCTCCAATTCCACATCGAGCGTCTGCGGCTGCTCTCCTCCCCGCAGGTCTTCAGGGGACTCCTGCACCCTTATCTTCTGGGCATCGACGAACTTGGACTGGGCCAGGATCAGTTTGAAGGGCCCGCCCCTGTCGCATGCCTGGTTCTGGCACTTCAGGTTTTGATCATCGAACTTGTTGCCTGTCTGCTCCTTGAAAAATGTAAAGCCACACCTCTGGCACTGGAAAGCGGCAGATACGATCTTCGGCCGGACCTCTGTGGCAGTCCTGACAAGCCCTTCGATGGCTATCAACTTGCCGATGTGGTCGGAACGAAGCTCGCGGGTCTTGTAATGGCGAGGAAGCTCGGCTATGCGCACATGCGCCCTGTCCATATAGACATCCATGGGCAGGTCGAGCTGCAACAGAGCTGCCTGTGCAGCCTCCAAAACCTGTTCTGGTCTCTCCAGCAGCTCCTCGGCAAACTCCGGATCGTAGCGGTCCAAATCCGGGAACTTCACCACAAGGCTGCGCTCGTCCGGGTAGGAATCTGCCAGCTCCAGCAAATCATCCCAGTAACGGGAGCGGAGGAACTCCTCCCATTTGGCAACGAGATCAGCAGTCATCGTACGAAGTAACTAAAAGTGGCAAAGTATCTAAAGGTATTCGGTGGTGAACTGGCATAGAGGTCACAATCAAGGAAGGGAGAGCTGATTGATCGCCAGGACCTCCTCGTAAAATGTCACAGCTGTGGAGGTATCGCCAAGTCCTACCGTAAATTTAGGGTGTCTGGCCAGCAGGGATGGAACCAGGCACACGATCACGCTGCCTGATTTTCTGAAAGCCCCCCGCCCTGTGGCTGTAGCTCCATCCAAACAGAACTCGTCTCTGGCCATAAGCCCGACAGCATTCACCTCCTTGGGAGGGGGAGATATTACAGATCCCGTGGAGGCCAAAGATGCAGCGGCATTTGCACCACTGGTCAGAGCCTTAATTTCAGCCTCAGGCTCAATCGGTCCCTTCATGGCGCTAAGGATAAAATCTTTGGTATGAATTCCAATTCTGCGAACTCCTAAGTTGGCCCTGAGGCGGAGCGCAGCCTCCATTGTCCCACGCCAGCCAGGCTTCACTTTTTCTATCATGGCAAGCTCATCCTCGTTCAAACCGATGCTGTCTGCACTCAGGCGGGGCAGGAGATACTCCATTATCTTCGGGTCTTGAAAGCTGCCCATCTCAGCATGGATGTAGATCTTAGGATTCTTCTTTTTCCAGGATTCTATCTGCAATAATTTTTGCTCATAAATTTCCCTGTAACAAGATGATGGCGCCAGATGAAATCCAGAGACCAGCGCACCATCGAAATCAAGGATATTCTCCAGGCAATAATCATCGAAATCCTGGTTTGAATAAAGTCTCGAATTCAATGGATCGAACGAGGCTATCAGGCGGTTATCCTTCTTCGCAGTGATCTTTCCCTGCAGTGATGGAAGGCTGTCGCCTTCCTTGAATTGAAAGACGAAGTGCATCATTTCCGTCTCTCCTGCCGCTTGTAGCGGGCTTATGAGCCCCTTGCCTACTGGGACCCCGACGCCAGGATGCAGCATTCTCGCCATCCTGCGGCTAAGCGCAGGCGCATTCAGAACCGGCTTCGCTCCGAGGGTCGCCAGGATGTTAGCCATAATTCCTGCATTGCCGCCGAGGCGAAAATTCCACTGAAACAATGCTTCGATTCTCTTCTTGACCTCTTCTCGCTCGATCAGTAGCTCAGCTCCACAGCCTTCTCGCATGCACAACAACAGAGCCGAGAAGAGATCTTCTGGGCTCTTTATCATGCCGACGGCCTCTGCCCTTGCTCCTGCCGCGAAGACTGCAACCTCTTCGACCCTGATATCATAAACTGCATCGAGGTTGATAGGATAGGCACAGATGATAGGCGAAGATCCTTTGCGCATTCAAACCAGTTCAAAAAGCCGGTTATTGATCATTTTCAGACCCACTCTTGCCCTTGATTATCTTTGCCAGGAACCTCTTGCCTTCTTCCGACCGAAATTGTGGCAAATCCCAGTCCGAGGTCACCTGACTGCCTTTTCTGTAGACCATTATACCTCGCCTCTCCCAGGCAGGAGTCCTGGCAAGGTTTACGCCCTTTTGATAGACCAGCTCGTGAATATCCTGTTCTCTCATGCCTCTAAGCCGATTCATAGCCTCGGCAGGTGTAAGCCCTTCTTCGACGAGCGTGTAAAAGCCATAAGAAAAGACATGGTTTCTCCATGCCTCATCCTGCCGCTCAGCCAGGTACACATCGATCTCAGGCTCGCAGATAGGGATCGTCCTGCAGTCCATGCACACCAGCCGACCCAGGTTCAGGGATAGAGCAGCGGAGAGAAAACCTGCGATTGTAGAGTCTATCTTTTCTACCCGGCCTGAGAAGGGAGCCTCTGTGAAGAGAAGGCTGACCTCATCAGAGAACGTAAATGCCAGGGCCGGAGAGAGGCCAGAGCTCTTGAAAAAGCAAGCGGATGCCTCTGCTAAAGAGCTGGCAAAGCCGGGATCATACGGCTTTTTACAGTTCTCCAGAATTTTTTTGAACCCCCTGCCGTCAGCTCTCACTATTAGAGGTACGCGAGCTTTCAGGCCAGAATAAATCTCCCAGCTAGCCGTCCTTATGTTCCTTTGCATTTCTGGTCAGGTGTCTTATGATGACTATGTCGCCTACAGCAGTAACCCAGCGGTATGGGATGATGACCCCCTTGCTCTTTATGTCGAAGATCTCCTTATTGACGTCCCCAAGTGCCAGGCCGCTTACTGTGCATTTCTCAGGATCAAGGACAGCATCGTCCACCCTTCCCACAAAGACGCCTTTCTGAGTGTAGACATCTTGGTCCAGGAGCGACGTGATCTCTGCATTCATTTTAAATCCCATAATAAAATTTGGGTTTTAGATATTAACTTTGCGATGGCTACAAAAAAATGCGCTGTTTTCGCCAAGCCATCTCGCCTTCACAGTTTATCGACATCCAGTAAACATTCATAGCCTATAAATATGTAGTCAATGCTGCACCAATCTAAAAAGGAGGTGTGTGTGATGTTGGTGGTTGGCGTCTCAGGTAGCCCCAGAAAGGCCGGAAATACCGAATTTTTGCTGAACGAAGCACTGGCTGTGGCCAGAGAAAGGGGCTTTGAGACGGAAGACATACTCTGCTCTGAGCTGAAGATCGACTTTTGCACTGACTGCGGGGATTGCAGCAAAGGCAGGCCGTGTCCAAAAGAGGATGATGCGGCGCGGGTTTTAGCAGCGCTGGAGAAGGCTGATGGGATCATTGTGGCCTCGCCAGTCTACTTCGGATCCATCACAGCCCAGCTCAAGGCTATATTCGACAGAACCATACAGCTGCGTCGGCAGAACTTCAAGCTGAAGAACAAGATCGGGTGTGCTATCACAGTGGGCGGGTCCAGGAATGGCGGTCAGGAGAAGGCCTTGGAGACTGTGCATGCCTGGATGCACATCCACGGGATGATCGTAGTAGGAGACGACTCCCACTTCGGAGGGATCGCAGTTCGGCCCGCAGCAGAGGACCGCATCGGCAGAAAGACAGTCGTCTCCAGCGCAAACAAGCTTTGCGATCTGCTGGGAAAGATGGAGAAGAGAGGGGGCTGCTGGAGGGGAGAATGAAATTTTGCATGAGAGGAACAAATCAAAATGGATCTGCCTGGCAAGAATCGTAGACAGAGATATCTCAAAGATAAGGGCCTGATCGCACTAATAACAGTCCTCAGCGCCTTTGTGCCGCTGTCTACCGATCTGTATCTCCCGGCGCTGCCAGGAATGGCGAAGTATTTCGGTGTATCGGCCGATCTGGTAAATCTGACATTGATATTATTTTTTGTCTTTTTCGGTGCTGGGACGCTTCTCTGGGGTCCGCTCAGCGATAAGTACGGCCGAAGACCAGTGTTGTTGATAGGGCTTTCTCTGTACTCTGCAGCAAGCCTGGCATGCGCAGGTTCCTGGGACATTTACCACTTAATAGCATTTCGAGTTGTACAGGCCATTGGAGGCAGCGGCGCCTTTGCAGTGGCGACCGCCATGATCAAGGATGTCTACGACGTCAAGAACAGGGAACCAATTCTGGCCATGGTTCAATCAATGGTTCTGATATCTCCAGCAGCGGCACCTGTCTTGGGCGCTCTCCTTCTGAAGTTCGTCTCCTGGCGAGGTGTGTTCTGGACGTTGGCTGGCATAGGCCTGCTGGCTTTAGTCGGGAGCATAGCTATGGAAGAGACAATAGATAAACGCTATAGCGGAACGCTCCTTCAGTCCATGAAGAGGCTTGGCACTGTAATCAAGAATCCGGGCTTTTCTTCTCTGCTCATGGTGTTTTCTTTGCTAAGCGTATCGACGATGGCATTTATAGCATCATCTTCTTATATTTATATAAATGGATTCGGTCTGAGCGAGCAGGTTTACAGCTATTACTTTGCCATCAATGCGCTCGGCATGATAGGTGGACCGATGCTTTATATGCGCCTGTCCAGGCGAATTTCTCGCAGATCGATAATCATAGCTTGCTTTGCAGCAATCTCAGCAAGCGGATTATTGCTGTCAGTATTCGGTCATAGCCAACCGTGGGTATTCGCGACTTTGCTTCTGCCGGCCACGATCAGTGCCAGTTGTGTGCGCACTCCAGGAGCAAATCTCATGCTGGAGCAGCAGACAGAGGATACGGGCTCGGCATCGGCATTGATGAGCTGCTTTGGCATCTTCATGGGGAGCATCGGCATGACGATCATCTCGCTTAACTGGAGCAATACAATTTTGGTGCTGGGTGGCATAAACATACTGGTGGGGCTAACATGCGAAGCCCTTTGGCTGCTGGTCTCCAAAAAGCCGTTTGTAAAACAGGTTCCTGATAGGATTGTCAGGCCTGCGGGAGATGCTCTATGATGACCATGGCCGGTTCAGAAGCATTATATCCTTCATGGTAGTAACAAGTAAAGCATGTTTAAGAAGAAGCATGTGCTCTCCATGCGAGAGTTCTCCAGGGAGGAGATCGATTCGGTCCTCGATCTGGCTTCCTTCCTGGAACCCTATGCCCGGGGCAGAAGGAGTGATATGCTCGCGGGCAAAATTCTGGCTCTGCTTTTCTTCGAACCCTCCACCAGAACGCGCATGTCATTTGAAACTGCCATGAAACGCCTTGGCGGAGCTGTCATAAATCTGGGTCCTGCTGAGGGCAGCTCTATCTCCAAGGGCGAGTCCCTGGCAGACACTGTGCGCGTCATAGGCGGCTATGCTGATGCTCTTGTCATCCGCCACCCAAAAGAGGGCTCGGCCCGGCTGGCTTCCCAGTTCTCTCCTGTGCCTGTGCTCAATGCAGGCGACGGAGCGGGACACCATCCCACGCAGACCCTTCTTGATCTTTACACCATTAAAAAAGAGCAGGGCCACATAGATAACCTCTCAGTAGCCCTGGTCGGCGATCTCAAATACGGCCGCACAGTTCACTCCCTGGCTTATGCACTCTCGCTTTATGGAGCCGATATAACGCTGGTCTCGCCACCATCTTTGCGCATGCCTGAGGCGATTCGCTCAGATCTCTTCAGCAAGGGCACAAGCGTTCGCGAGACGAACGACCTCTCTGTGGTGGTGAACAATGTGGATGTCCTCTATATGACCCGGATTCAAAGGGAGCGCTTCCCTGACCCTCAGGAATACAACAAAGTTGCCCGATGCTATCGACTGACGCCAGAATCACTGGTCAATGCCAGAAAGAACCTGATAATCATGCATCCGCTGCCGCGCGTTGATGAGATCTCCCCTGCTGTGGACGGGACGCCTCATGCTCGCTACTTCCAGCAATCCTTCTATGGCGTTACAGTGCGCATGGCTCTGCTAAAGATGCTGATAGGCGGAGGCGCTTGATATGGCTGACAGGAGGTCGAGCGTCGATCAGAAGGACGGGCCGCGAGAGCTGCGTGTAAAGCCCATCAAGAACGGCACGGTGATAGACCATATCGCAGGAGGGCAGGCTCTTAATGTGCTCAAGATTCTGGGCATTTCCGGCACCACTGATGCTACAGTGTCAGTGGTCATGAATGTGGAGAGCAGAAAGCTCGGCAAAAAGGATATTGTCAAGGTAGAGGACCGCGAGCTCTTGGAGGATGAGGTCAATAAGATCGCCCTGATTGCACCGGCGGCGTCGATCAACATCATCCGGGACTATAAGGTCGTCGAGAAGCACACCGTAGATCTTCCCGATGAGATTGTGGGCGTCGTGCGCTGCCAGAACCCCAATTGCATATCAAACACATCCGAGCCGATCAAATCCAGGATGCTGGTCAAGGCCAAAAACCCAGTATTGCTGAGGTGCATCTTCTGCGAGCAGCCCCTTACCGATAGAATAGCAGAATACTTAATCTAGGAGATAATTTGATCTCCTCGCTATAGGTTAGGATGGATTTCAAGATGACTGTGAAAAATGGAGATTTCATCAGAATTGATTACATTGAGAGCGTTGACGGGCAGGTAATCGCAGCCACAGATAAGGATGTGGCAACAGAAAAGGGAATCTTCAACGAGGATACGATGTACGGGCCTCACCTCATAGTAGTCGGTGCAGGCCAGCTTGTAAAGGGATTTGAAGAAGACCTGATCGACAAAGAGATTGGATACTCGGGAAGGATAGAGGTACCTCCTGAGAAGGCCTTCGGAATTCATGATCCAAAGAAGACTGAGATCGTGCCAATCAATAAATTCAAGGATGAGAAGCCAGTCCCAGGAATGCGCGTTGGTGTGAACGACAAGGTTGGCACTGTCACCAGAGTGATTGGAAGAAAGGCCGTCATCGACTTAAACCACCCTCTTGCGGGCAAGACCATCGTATACGAGTACAAGATCCTGGAGCGCATCGAGGATCGGCTGGAGAAGCTCAAGGCTATGATAAAGACATTCGCCCGCATGGAGCTTGAGGCTGAGATCACAGATGACGTGGCCCGTGTGACAGTGCCCTGGGAGTTGAGCTACTACAAGGATTGGCTCATGGTTCGACGCGGGTTGGCTGACATGATATTGCAGCATTTGGGGCTGAAAGAGGTCCACTATGTTGAGAAGCACACTGGCGAGAAGTTCAAGGCCGAGCTTGTCTCACCACCTGCAAAGGAGGCTGGAGCAGAGGAGGCCAAGCCTGCAGAGGATGCAAAATCCGCCTCTACCCCTGCCTGAAGAGCACGTCGATGCTTGTGCAGCAGGCCAATAGGCAGATGATTGGCTGAAGAAGAAGGGGATAATGATGCACCATTTGAAGAGAAAGACGATTCCGTTTACATCCATCGTCGGGCAGGACGATATGAAGTTCGCACTTATTCTCAACGCCATCAACCCACGTATAGGCGGTGTGCTCATAAGAGGCGATAAGGGCACTGCCAAGTCGACGGCCGTGAGGGCTCTGGCGGACCTGCTGGAGAATATTCGGGTGGTAGAAGACTGCCCCTTCAACTGCAATCCAGAAAATCCAGAGGATATGTGTGACCTGTGTTTTGAAAGGAGTCAGAGCGGCCAGATAAAAGGGATCGAACGAAAAACGCCTGTGATCGACCTGCCACTGGGAGCAACAGAAGATCGAGTGGTTGGTTCCCTAAATGTCGAGCGGGCCATCAAGGAGGGTATCAAGGCGCTGGAGCCAGGAATTCTCGCTGCGGCCAACCGCGGCATCCTTTACATCGATGAGGTCAATTTGCTGGACGACCATGTGGCAGATGTTCTCCTGGATTCAGCTGCTATGGGAGTCAACATTGTGGAGCGCGAAGGGGTATCTGTGGCCCATCCCTCCAAGTTCATATTAGTGGGGACGATGAACCCCGAAGAGGGTGAGATCAGGCCTCAGCTTTTAGACAGGTTCGGACTGCAGGTTACGGTGGTTGGCATCGACGATGTTGAAAAAAGAATGCAGATTGCCAAGATGGCAGAAGCATTTGATGCCGATCCAGACGGATTTGCAAAGGGATACATGGAGGAGCAGGCCAGGCTGAAGGAGAGGATATCTCAGGCTCGTAAGCTACTTTCTCAAGTTAGCATGAGCGACGATCTATTGCGCTCCGTTGCCTCTACATGCATCGATCTCAAAGTCAAGACGCACAGAGCAGAGATAGTGATCTGCAGGACCGCCAAGACGATCGCAGCCTTTGACGGTCGAGTGGAAGTAAATTCAGATGATGTAAAGAAGGCCATGGAGCTGGCGCTGGCCCACAGGATGAGAAGCAGGCCGTTTGAGCCGCCGACCCTGAACAAGGAGAAGCTAGAAAAGTCGATGCAACAGCATCAGCACGAACACCAGCACCAGCATCATAATTTTGAGCAGCCGAAAAAACAAGAGCAACAGCCCGAAGAGCAAAATGACGCAAACCAGGCCCAGGCTGCTAAGCCAAAGGAACAGGTCTTCGAGATAGGCACGCCAATCGATGTGCGGGCTATAAACATGCCTCGCAGAAGGGACCGGATTGCACGCCGCAAGACCAGGGGAAGAAGGATGAACACGCTCGCCTTGCGAAACCGAGGCAGATATCTGCGTCAGAGGATGCCTCAAGAGGGAAAAGACATCGCCATCGACGCCACCATTCGTGCGGCTGCCCCCTACCAGAAGGCCAGATTTGGCCCCAACGCCATCAAGGTCAAGAGCGAGGATATTCGTGAGAAGGAGCGAGTAGGAAAGACGTCGGCTGTGGTTCTTTTCGTGGTAGACGCCAGCGGCTCCATGGGTGCCATGCAGAGGATGGAGAGCGCAAAGGGGGCGGTTCTTTCACTGCTGATGGACTCCTACCAGAAGAGAGACAAAATTGGAATGGTGGCCTTCAAGGGCAATGAAGCCGAGCTCATCCTGCCGCCCTGCTCCAGCGTGGATCTGGCGTTGAGCCGCTTGAGGGAGCTTCCAACTGGCGGCAAGACGCCTCTTTCTGCCGGGCTTTCCCGTGGACTGCAGCTCTTGCAAGGAGAGATAAGAAAGGATGCAGAGACAAAGCCCATGATGATCCTGATATCAGATGGCAGAGCTAATGTCGGGATGGGCGGAAAGATCAGGGACGAGCTCATGGAGATCTCTGAGAAGACGAAGCAGCTTGGAGTGCACACAATAGTCATCGATACCGAAGTGGTGGAGAGCTCCTTCATGGACATGAGGCTTGGCTACTGCCGAGAGATCGCTGAGACTGCAGGAGGCAGGTATTATCCTATATCCGGTCTGAATCCTGAAGCTCTATACAGCATTGTGGATAAAGAGCAGAAGCTGCTGTTTAATACCAATACATGAAGGCTTCATGAGCGCGATGATAGAAATATCCGGGCTTCGCAAGAGTTATTCTGGCAAAATGGTTGTAGATGGCCTGGATCTGTCTGTAGACCGGGGGGAACTCTTTGGTTTTTTAGGACCTAACGGAGCTGGCAAGACAACTACCATTC
Organism: uncultured Methanotrichaceae archaeon; assembly: GCA_964604285.1. GTDB lineage: Archaea > Halobacteriota > Methanosarcinia > Methanotrichales > Methanotrichaceae > Methanothrix. Next base: position 9,835 of record CAZRYL010000024.1, on the reverse strand, counting down.
GCATCCTTACCACCCTTACCAAGCCCACCTCAGGGCAGGTCCTCATAAACGGCATAGACGTGGCCAGAGATCCTGCAAGCGTGAAATCGGAGTTTGGCATAGTTCAGCAGCATCTGAGTTTGAACCGGGACCTGACCATTGCAGAGAATCTTGAGCTGCATGCCAGGATGCACCATCTCTCTGGCAAGGACAGAAAGGAAAGGATAGCAGAGCTTCTGGAATATGTAGAGCTGTCCGATTATGCCGACTACCTCATCGATGATGTCTCTGGCGGCATGAAAAGAAGGGCTATGATCGCACGGGCACTGATCCACAGGCCAAAGCTTCTATTCCTGGACGAGCCGACTGTCGGCCTGGACGCTCAAACGCGCCGAAGGGTCTGGGACCTCATCCGAAGGATGAACTCAGAGGGCACAACGGTTTTTTTGACAACACACTACATCGAGGAGGCTGAAGCCCTATGTCAGAGAGTGGGCGTGCTCCATCATGGCAGCATCATCGCCATTGGATCGCCATTGAATTTGCGCATGAAGCTGGGAATGATCGCCGTTGAGATGACTTTGAATGGAAACGGCACGCATTACCGTTACTTCCCTGACAGAGCCCAGGCCGCAGAGTTCATCCGGACTCTGCCCACGACTGAGAGGGTGGTCATGCGAGAATCGAACCTGGAAGATGTTTTCATAGAGCTGACCGGCCAGAAGGTCCTGGGAGATTAGTTTGATGGATGCCTACAGCATACTCTGGGCTGACCTCATGGCCCTGAAGCGCCGCTGGCCAAGATACCTCCTCACCACCCTGGTCAGCCCGATTCTTTATCTGGTGGCCTTCGGATGGGGGCTTGGCCGGGGGATCAACCTCAATGGAACCAGCTACCTGGAGTTTGTAATTCCGGGCATCATAGCCCTCACTGCAATGACGACCAGCTTCAACGGAGCCGGCACGAGGCTGAACGTGGACAGGCTTTACTTCAAGAGCTTCGATGAATGCCTCATGGCCCCAATAGGGCTCACTTCTCTATTAATTGGAAAGGCACTGATCGGCGTGGTCAGAGGCCTGGTTAGCTCCGTTGCGTTCCTGATCGTAGCATTGATGATCTCACCCAAGATCCATATCGGGCTTCAATTCCTGCTGGGCCTGCTACTTACATGCCTGACATTTGCATTCCTGGGAGTGCTGGCAGCATTGCTGGCCAGGTCGCACGAGGATATGGCCACCTTCGGGAGCCTGATCCTGATGCCCATGACCTTCCTCGGAGGGACCTTCTTCTCCTTGAGCCAGGTGCCTGCAGGGTTGAAGGTCGCACTCTATGTCCTGCCGCTCACTCACGCCAGCCTGTTCCTGAGGGCTGCAGCACTGGACCAGTCGCTTCCATGGACTTCGTTCTTGGTGCTCCTGGCATTCTTCGTGGCGTTCCTGGCGGGTGGCATGATTGCTCTGAAGAGAATCAGCATTTAGAGCTGCTACTGATTATGCATCCTTTCTCTTCAAAGCCAGTAGCGCTCCAATTGAAAAGAGGGCAAGAAAACCAGTCATAGCCAATAAAGACATGTATGGTACGCTCTGGCCAAGGATTGACGCTCGCAGGCAGATGCTCGCATGGGTGAGCGGCAGCAGATACAGGGCGTATCTCAGGGCAGACGGCAAATAACTCAGGGAGAAGAAGGTCCCTCCGAGGAAGGCCATGGGTGTGATGATGATGCTGGTAAACATGATCATGTCATCGTAAGAGCGGGCCAGTAGAGCCGAGAAAACACCCAAAAAAGAAAACAGCAGGCAGGTCAATAGCAGGCTGATCAGGAAAAACAGGTTGATATGAATGTCCGGCTTTATTATGAGCGCCATCATCAAGAAGGCAATGGAGCTGACGGCGCCTCTCAGGACGCCAATCAGGGCTTTGCCAAGCAGCAGCGCTGGCTGGCCGATGGGGGCCATGAGAGTTTCATCGAAGCTGCGCCAATGAATCTGGTCTATGATGAGCCTGGTTCCCGAGCCGTTGAAGCTGCTGTTCATGGCCGTCATCGCTATGATGCCCGGGATAACGAACTCCAGATAGCTTGCCCCCTCCATCCTGATATTACCGCCAAGGCCATAGCCGAAGGCCGCAATGTAAAGGATTGGGCTGACTACAGTGGCAATTAGATAGCGCGACAGGTTGCGTCGCAGGGCCACAAGGTCAGGCCAGAGGACAGCAGATACACTACCAGCCTCGAGCATCACCCTTAGAGCCAGACGATTCATGTCTTGAGGACCTTGGCCATCTTCTCCTTCCAGGCCGCGACCTCGTCTGCATCGATCACATCTATCGCCCCGCCCTGAAACTCTCCGCCAACGTCGCCCATCCTCTCCTCCATCCAGCCCTCGATCTCGAGGTACAGAGACTTGAGAGCATCCAAGACCTCTGGATCCGCCTTCCACAGGCCTCTTTGGCTTGCCTCGATCAGCCTTCGGCCCATCTCCTCCATTGCCCAGGGATTGTTCTCCTCGAAGAACTTGCGCATCTCCTCGTCCATGATGAAGGTCTTTGCGATGTCATCGAAGATCCAGTCGTCTACTTCTTGTGTCGTGGCCTCCCAGCCGTAGACGCGACCAACGCGCTTGGAGATGTCTCCTGCACCTTTGTAGCCATGCCGCTTCATGCCCTCGATCCACTTTGGATTGAGGAGCTTGGTTCTGACCACGCGCCGAACCTCGTCTGCCAGATCTCGCACCTCGACGTGCTCAGGCTCCCTGGTGTCGCCGTAGTAGGCTTTAACCTCCTTGCCGGAGACCTCCCGAGCAGCAGTTGTCAGGCCGCCGTGATTTCCGAAGTAGCAGCAGCATCCAAATAGGTCCTTCTCGTCGGTTGTGGTCTTGTTGAAGGTGACGTCCACGCTCTTTAGCTGCTTTGCAAGCCGCTCTTGCGACTGCACTCCGAAGAAGCCCTTGCCGTAGGCGTAGCCATTCCAGTAGATGAAGACGTCCGAGAGATCCTTCTCCTTCTTCCAGGCGCTGGCATAGACGGCCAGGTTCACACCGTTTCCATAGGTTCCGGGCCGGCTTGCATAGATGCGCGGGGTGGGTCCATTCTCCAGGTCGTGCTTGCGGATGAAGTTCATATCTACAGGCTCGTCCAAGGAGGCTACCTCCTTGATGGCCTGGTCCATGATCTCGATGCAGCCATAGAAACAGTCGCGGATGATGCCTGAAACGCGCACTGTCAGATCAATCCTTGGCCTTTTCAGCTCATCCAGAGGAATGATCTGGTAGCCCTTGAGCTTGCTTCCCTTCCAGACCGGATTGGCGCCGATTAGAGAGAGCATCTGTGCCATCTGCTCACCATCGGCGTACATAACATCTCCTGCCATCCAGAACATGGCCACGTTTTCAGGAATCCGTCCCTGCTCCGATCTGTACTTCTCAATCAGGCTGTCTGCAAGCTTTCTTCCAACCATCCACGCGGCCTTTGTAGGCACAGAAGCGGGGTCCAGTGAGAAGAAGTTTCGGCCTGTGGGAAGGACTTCTATCTTTCCTTTGGTGATCAGGCCGGAAGGGCCCGGCTCGATGAAGCCTCCTGAAAATCCGTGCATCAGGCTCTCCATCTCCTTCGAGGCATCGAGCCTGCAGCAGAGCTCCTTTACGCGATCATGCAAAGCGATAATGGAGCCATTGCCCTTCAACCCCCGTGTCTCCAGGACGCTGCTAGTTGCATCATCTTGCATGATGGCCAGGATCAGATCCTTTGAGAGCAGGTCCAACTCCCGCAGATCTTCGACCTTGGTTGAGACCTCTTTTCCAAGAAGTCCTGCAGCAGCCTTTCTGGCTTCAGAGCGTAATATTGATCGCACCATCTCCTGCCGTCTCTCTCCATCTGGAAGCAGGCCGAAGATGTGCATGCCGTCGGGTATCTGGGTGTTGTAGAGCTGCGAGATCTTGTCGTGCGCCCTCTCAAGTATCTGCTGAAAGCCTGCGCCCGATGCCATCAATTTTTCTAGCTTTATCTCACAGGCCAGGTTGCTCTTCTCCAGAAGGCCCAGGATGATATGCTCCAGAGCATGCGCCCTTCCTCCGTCGGACACTTTTGCGCGGTTGTACTCGGCAATCTTGTCCTCTAGCTCCTTCAGCTCCCCGTAAAGATCTGAGTCGGTCATGATTGCCTGCATGTGGTCCACAAGGGCTGCGTAGCTGCGCCGCTTGGCGATGGTCCCTTCGGGAGGATTATCTGAGTTGTAGATATAGATGTGCGGCATATCGCCGATCCCGATGTCAGGGTAGCAATCTTCAGAAAGGCCGACGGACTTGCCTGGCAAGAACTCAAGGTTGCCGTGCGTTCCCACGTGCACGATCAGATCAGCCCCGAAGTCCTTCTCGATGTAGCGGTAGGTCGCAAGGTACTGATGGGTTGGAGGTACCTCTGGGTCATGCAAGATCTTGCAGACCTGTCCATCGCAACGCGCTCCAGCGCAGCCCCTCTTGGGTTGCGCACAGACCAGGGCATTTCCAAAATTCACTCCAGTGACCACTATCTTTCCCTGATAGAGCATGGCTGCGGGAATGCCGTCCTTTTCCTCCCCTGGCGGGCTCCCCCAGGCTGCACTGACGCAATCGCGTACTCTAGGCGAAAGTGCGTCAAAATACTGCAAGTATTCCTCTTTGCTGATATACGCAAGTGCGCCACCTTTCTGGACGATCTCCTCGATTGGCGTCCAGCGGAACTCTGAGATGGCCTTGCGTCTCATGATGGTCTCTATCAGCTCCTTGCCGCTCTTCGGCGGATTTTCCAGGGCATATCCAGCCTCAACCATCCGGTTCATGATCCGGGCCACGCTCTCCAGGGTATCAAGGTGAGCGCCACCACCCACAGACGCCTCAACACTGACGCATGGGTTGTTGTGCAAGATGAAAGCCACTTTTCTCTGGGAGACTGGTTTGTTCTTGAGGGCAATCCAGCGTGAGACGCGGGAACAGACTTTGCTGACGCGCTCTGGAACCGGCACATGCCGCTCAATTGTGGCACCATCTGAGATCGATTTGTCAGTAACGCCAATGATAATGGGCTCGATGACGCCTTCGAACTCGGGCATGGCAACTGACCAGCCAACCTCGCTGCTGGAAAGGCCATGAATATCACCCAGCCACTCCTCTTCTGTCTTGTGATAGACCATGAGGGGATGGAAGACTGGAACATCCAGCCGCTTGAGGGTCTTGACTGACTCATCAAGGTTTCTGGAACGAAAGATAGGCTGGAGATTGATTATCGCATCGATTCTGCCCGCAAAGAACTTCTCTGCCACCTCGCCGCTCGACAAGGCACCTAGATCCTTATCTCCCATGCCGATGCAAAAGACAGGGAGCACTGAATACTGTCTTTCAAGCTCCATGATGAGGGCATCTATCAATGCCAGATCCCCACCTGCCCAGTAGGTGCGAGAGAATATTATCCCAACTGCAGGACGCTGCAGTTGGCCGTACCAATCCATGTACTCTTCCAGGGTAGAGAACGCCTTATTGGAGCGCGGATGATAAAGCCCCTGCCAGAGCAATTCATGTGGCGGATCATAGTCGTAACCGAGATTCAGGGCCTTGCTGCAGGCGTATTTGAGCATGTTATTGTAGTTCTCCTGTCCGCCGAAGAGGATGTACTTGTTGACCGTGCTGGTTATTTCCAGGCTGACGGTAGACAGCGCCCAGTGAGACGGGTCCCGTCCAAAGGAGATGACAGGCGTTTTTGGGTCCAGATTGGGAATGATCTCATCCCAGCAGGCCTCGGATGAAGGGTGGAGCAATATGAGCCTGGCCGCCTTCAGGGACTTTATGCATCTCTCCAGTTCTATGGAATCGGAAAGTTGTGATGAGGACCAGGCCACCAGGTCCAGGCCAAGCTCTCTGGCACCTTGCATCAACAGGGGCAGCTCACTGCTCCATGTAATGGAGACTATCTTCATTGATTTCCTCCGAAGTTTTCGCCATTATTTTGCGATTATTTTTTTGTTATCAGCCGGATCTTGTCCCAGCCAGTTCCTCCAGACCGAAGGGGACGGTCCAGCACAAAGTCGATGAATTCGAAGAGGACATGTGCATTTGCAGCGTAAAATTCACGGGCAAAGTGCATGGCATCGGCGAGATTCTCAAAACGACGAACTTCCATCTCCTCTCCAGATTCGTCTTTCAGTGAGCCGATGCTGCTATCCGCCACGAAGCTGGAGAAGCCGCATGAAGACTTCACAGGCTGAAGGGCATCGATGTTCACCGGCACACCGCCATAGCACTCGTATACATAGCGAATCATCTCCCTACGAGTAAGGGCATACTCAGCCTTCGCTTGCTCCAGGACCTCCTCGTTCAGGCATTCTGGCTGGGGCACAAGTGAGGCATCTATGACGAATGAGTGCCCATCGATCCCGCCCAGGTCCACCGCCTCCAAGACAAGGCCGAGCATCACCGGTCTACCGTGACCGAAGTCGCAATGCCAGCGGTCGCTCTCCACATAAAGAAGGCTATCGCTGAGATCTGTGATATCCAACATCAGCTCAATAGTAACACTATTATCTCATAAGTCTTTTCAATTATCCGATGAAAATACTGGCTTTGATTGGCAGCCCGAGAAAACGGGGCAATACCGATATCCTCGTGAATGAGATTTGCAGGGGTTCAAAGACAAAGGGGCATGCTGTGGAGGCAGTACGCCTCTACGACTACGAGATCCTGCCATGCATTGACTGCCGCCACTGCAAGCGACGGGAAGACAACTACGCATGCACTCTGAAGGATGGAATGCAGGTGATCTACCCAAAGCTTGAGGATTCGGACCTTATCATCTTCGGGACGCCCGTCTACTGGTACGGTCCTACGGCGAAGATGAAGCTGCTGATCGACCGACTGCGGCTATACATTGAAAGCAGGAGATTGAAAGGCAAGAGAGGGATAGTAGTAATACCATCCGAAGAAGGGCCGGACTGTTGCGGACCGCTGATGGAGATGTTTCGCATGTCCTTCGATTATCTGGGCATGAAGATGGTCGGAAGCATACTGGCCAGAGCTTATGAGAGAGGGGAGATAGAAAAGAATCCTGAGGAGATCAAAAGGGCATATGAGCTTGGGGCATCTTTATCTTAGTTTATTTTGTTTGGATCGATCACATATGCATATTCTTCTCAAAATACCTGGCTGCAAAGATCATTGCGATTGCAGCCATCGCTCAGACAAAGGCGATCTCAAATAGCGGGACACCACCGTTCCTCAGGCCCTCAATGGCCTGGGTTAGGGGTATTGCCTCTATGAGGACCCTTAAATGGCTGCGGATACAAATCGAGGGGAAAGAAGACGCCGCATAAATACGTCAGCGGCATGGTCACGAAGATTGAGACCGTGGTCAGGTTATGGGGATCCAGGACCGAGACGCCCACAATAATTCCAGCTGATGTGAAGAAGAGGGCCAGCCCGATGGTGAAGAGGATGATGGCGACGACGGATATGCTAAAGCCAGGCAGAAACAACCAGACGGGCAACAGGAAGCATAAGACTGCGAAGAAGGCGATGACGATGCCTGCGAGGAGGTAACCTGCTACCGCCTCGTGAGGCCGGATGGGCGCAGCCATTGTGAGCAGCTCCAGGTAGCCCTCGTGGTTCTTGGACATCCATATCTCGGAGCTGAAGTGCTGGTAGCAGACCTGCACCACGCACATCATCAGTATCCCTGGAATCATGAAACTCAGGTACGACTCGCGGCCCGGCATGTTCACAAGCGAGCCCAGGCCAATGCCAATCACAAGCACGAAGAAGAACGGCTGGATGAGATTGCGCAGAGCGAATAAGAATAGATTCTTTCGATAGTCATAGATCTCCCTCTCGAATGTGACCAGAGAGGCAGACACCGCGCGGGGAATCATTCCCGCAGCCCCCTGCCGGTGAGCTGGAGAAAGACGTCCTCAAGGCTAGGCTCTTTCAGGTTAAGCTCCTCGATCCCTGTCGCTCTGGAGGCTGTTACTACTATCTCATCCAGCGCCTCTTTCTCCCGCAGATGAATCGAGAGGCAGCCGTTGGAGCTGTAAAGTTTCATCACGCCAGGAATCTCTCGCAGTGCCAGAAGATCTGCAGATGAGCTGGGCCTGCGAGTTTTGAGGGTGAGAACCGAGTCGATGCCCATGGATTGCCGGAGCTTTTCAGGTGATCCTACAGCGATGATCCTGCCATGATCTATGATGATCACCCGATCGCAGAGCACCTCCGCCTCCTCCATGTAGTGCGTGGTGAGGATGAGGGTCTTCTTCCTATCTTTCAGCTCAGAGATATAGTCCCAGAGAGCATGCCTGCTCTGCGGGTCCAGGCCGGTGGTGGGCTCGTCCAGATAGAGTATGGGCGGATCGGTTATCAGCGCCCGTGCCATCAGCAGGCGGCGCTGCATGCCTCCGGAGAGCTGATGGCCGTTCTTGGCAGAATGGTCATCGAGCTTGGCCCACGCAATGGTCTGACGGGCTTGCAGCCTCGATTCGGAACGGGAGAGGCCACGCAGCCGGGCGTAGAAGTAGAGATCCTCGGCGATGCTCAGGTGAGGGTGAAAGCAGGCCTCCTGGGGGGAGATGCCGAAGAGGCGCTTGGCCATAGAAGCCCTTCGTTGCTTTTATATTCTTTAAAATTTGTTATAGGCATGTGAGTTTTCATGGGAGATACCATAGAGGTTTCCAGAGATATCTTCGAGCCCATAACAGAGCTTGTCAAGCTCGGACTTTATAGCGATGAAAAAGAGGCTTTGAAGAACCTGGTTTTAGAGCGGGCAGCAGCAAAGATACGCCATTTTGACTCGAAAATTGATGAGATGAAACTGAAATACAAGATGAACTTCGGGGCCTTCAAACGCCGAATAGAGGCGAGGCGAGGTGAGGAGGTCTTTGAAGAATGGGACGACTTTATAATATGGGAAAGCTATGAGACCGCGCGTGCTTATTGGAATGGTGTGGAAAGACGGCTAAAAGGATGCTCTGAATGAACGTCCAGGAGATTCTGGAAGCTCTCTCCTCCAGTGATATTGTCCTGGAGACCTCAATCATTATCTTGATCCTGGAACCAGGAAGACAGGCATTGCGTGCGAATGCGTCATTAAGGGATGGATATAAACTCTGCATCAATGAGGCCACAGGTAAAGGATTTAGGAGCTACTCTTATCATCTTCTTAAAGGCGATCGAATGGTGCGGAGATGGGATAATGCACCCCATTGGCCGGAGTTGAAGACCTTCCCGCACCACCTGCACCTCTGCGATGAAGCATTTGTCGTCGAGTCTGCTGAAGCATTCATCGATGATGTACTGAATGCGATCACAGAGATCATCAATAGCGGAAAAGTCGATTAAAGAAGCTCATAGATGCATATTCTTCTCGAACATCCTTGTAGCAACGATCATTGCGATAGCAGCCATCGTCCAGACATAGGCAATCTCAAATATCGGAACGCCGCCGTTCCTTAATCCCTCGATGGCCTGTGTTAAAGGAATAATCTCGATCAGCATTCTTGCGGCCTTGGGATACATCTCTGTAGGAATGAATACCCCGCACAGATAGGTAAGGGGCATGGTTATGAAGAGACTCACAGTTGTCAGGTTGTGGGGATGACGAACGGTTACACCCACTATAATTCCTGCCGAGGTAAAGAAGAGGGCCAGGCCGATGGTGAATAAAATGAGGGCGACAAGTGAGATGTGAAAGCCGGAGAGAAACAGCCAGACAGGCAAAAGGAAGCACAGGACTGCGAAGAAGGCAACCACTATGCCGGTCAGCAGATATCCGGCCACGGCCTCACGAGGCTTGATGGGCGCAGCCATTGTGAGCAGCTCCAGGTAGCCCTCGTGGTTCTTGGACATC
>CAZRYL010000023.1:0-37450 GCA_964604285.1 uncultured Methanotrichaceae archaeon | reverse complement strand
CCCGCAAATACGGAGGGACGGGCCTTGGTCTGGCCATAAGCAAACGCCTGATAGAAATGATGGGTGGAAAGATATGGGCTGAGAGTGAGGTTGGAAAAGGCACAGCCTTCCACGTTGTAATCGAAGCCAGCCCTGCAACAGCTCGAAGAACTGTTACAAGGCAGCTGTCGCAGCCTCTGGCAGGGCAGCATTCGGGCACTTCTGCTCGTGCGCGTTTGCTTTTAGCAGAGGACAACCTTGTGAACCAGAAGGTGGCCATGCGCATGCTCAAGAAGCTGGGATATAGTGCAGATTTGGCTGCGAACGGTCTGGAGGTATTACGGGCTTTCGAGCGCCAGTCGTATGATATAATCCTGATGGACGTCCAGATGCCAGAGATGGATGGCCTGGAGGCTGCCAGAGCGATACGTCGCCTGCAAAGGCCGCAGCCAAGGATAATCGCCATCACTGCTTACGCTCTGGAAGGCGACAGGGAGAGATGTCTTGAGGCTGGCATGGACGATTACATAAGCAAGCCTGTGCAGATGGCTGAGCTTGCCGAGGTGCTCAGCAAGTATGGGCCGTGTGTTGACTTTTATGAAGAGCATAACTTTGAGAAGTAAACGATCAAACGCAAGTTTGCTCATTCTTGCGCTCCTGGTCCTCCTGGCGCTCTTGTGTTTCCTTCAGTCAGTTCTAGCAGCGCAGGCTAACCTCAATTCAGTCAATGCCGGCAGAGTTCCGGTCTGTGGCTTCGAGGTAATTCACACCTATCCTCATGACAGATCAGCTTTTACTCAAGGGCTCGCCTACGACGGCGGGGTACTATATGAAGGAACTGGAGAGTATGGCCAGTCTACACTGCGCAGAGTGGATCTAAAATCAGGCCGCGTTCTGCAGCAGACGCGCCTGAATAGCACATTTTTTGGAGAGGGAGTGGTCGTCTGCAATGACCGTATAGTTCAGCTCACGTGGAAGTCAGGCATAGGTCTGGTATACGACAAGCAGAACCTGACGCAGATCGGGGAGTTTCGCTATCCGACCGAGGGCTGGGGCATAACATCCGATGGCAAGAGACTGATCATGAGCGACGGTACTGAGACGCTGCATTTCCTGGACCTTGAGACATTCGAGGAGCTGGGACAGATAAAAGTCAAGGCAGCAGGTGTGCCGGTCCAGGGCTTGAACGAGCTGGAGTACATCAAAGGCGAGATCTACGCTAATTTGTGGCCTACAAACTGGATTGCCATCATCTCGCCACAGACCGGTGAGGTATTGAGGACAGTCAACCTGAGCGGCATTCTGCAAAAGAAGGACGCGAGAGGAGTGGATGTCCTAAATGGCATAGCCTACGATCCTGAAGGTGACCGGCTCTTCGTCACAGGAAAACTGTGGCCCAAGCTCTTCCAGATCAAGCTTGTGACAGATGAGAAAAATAAGTAGCCGCTGGCGAAAGATGAAGCCTCACGTGGAACTTTTTGCGGCTATTCAGTTTTGCATTTCGATCCTAGTCGCTTTCACTTTCATATTTGAAAGAAAGTCTAACCTTGGCCCTGTATTCTGCAATCCTTCCGTTCTCAAGCCGAACGTCCAGCTCCTTGACCTCAGCAATGCGCAGATCTCTGAGGGTCTTGTTGGCTCTTTCGACCACTGCCCTGACTGCATCTTCCCAGCTGGTCGTAGACGTTCCAACCAGCTCAATTATTTTGTATACATCTCCGTCGACCATACGATTATCCACCCCTAAAATTCGATCTATTATTGGTTTTTATCCTTAATATAATTTGCTTTGTTAACCGATCCTGAAAATGGCAGCAAAATTTTGAAATAACATACGATCTCCTTCAGCCTGAAGTCCTGGTTTGAGGGGAGATATCGATCTTGAACAATACTGTGGGAATTGATGAGCTATCAGTGTACGTGCCCAGACTCTTCCTGCCTGCAGCAGGAGAGTTTTCTGCCTCGCGTGGCATCGATCCTGCCAAGTTGATCCATGGGATCGGAATAGAAAAGATGGCCATTCCAGATGCGCATGAAGATGCTGCGACCATGGCGGCCATGTCGCTCCTGGATCTCATGCGGCGCGCCAGCATTCGTCCTGAGGAGATTTGCAAGATCTATGTAGGAACTGAATCAGCAGTCGATGAGGCCAAAGCCATTGGGACATATGTAATAGGCATGCTTGAGCAAATATACGGCAAGGGCTCCTTTCAGGATTGCTCAACGGTGGAGTTCAAATCAGCATGTATCGGCACCACCCAGGCGCTCGAAGCCCTGAGCTACAGCGTAGCAGCAGACGAGGACGGAAGAGCGGGCATTGTAATTGCCTCGGATGTGGCCAAGTACCCGCTTCGCTCGCCTGGAGAGTACACCCAGGGTGCAGGATCAGTATCTCTCCTGATAAAAAAGAACCCCAGGCTCGTCGCCCTTGAGCAGATCTATGGAACATTCACCCGGGATGAGAACGACTTCTTCAGGCCAATAGGAGATGTCACAGCCGTAGTAAACGGGAAGCACAGCAACCAGTGCTACCTGGACGCCATGCAGGGCGCCTTTGATGCCTTTGCAAGAAAGGCCAGGCAAAAAGGCATCATAAAGCTGGAGAAAGGCTATTGTGTCACCGACTTTTGTGATCATCTTCTCTTTCATATTCCTTATCCAAGGATGGTCGAGTACGCCTCAGCTGCCATATTCAGGCACGACTGGAGAGGACTGCCCCGCTGGAAGGATATCGAAGCAGAGGTCGGACCCGAACCACTGGCCGGGTCTGCTGGGCAATTCCTGGCAGAAGATGCCGATTTTGGGAAGCGATTTGCCAGGTCGAAGCAATTCCTGCAGGCCTTCAGCACCAAAGTCAAGGACACGACCATCATATCCCGCCAGGTGGGAAACATTTACACTGGCTCCATCTACCTGGGCCTGGCAAGCCTGATTGAGAGCAAGAAGATTTTGCCTGGAGAGCGGTTGTGCTTTGGTGCCTATGGAAGCGGATGCTCAGCCCTCGTCTTCTCTGGAATCGTTCAGAGCAGCGCGACGCATGTCCCTTTGAGGCAAATTTGCAAGATGCTGGAAGAGAGAGTGCAAATATCGCTGCAGGATTACGAGAAGCTGCATGAAGGCAAAATGGAGAAGAGCATCATCGCTCCCTCCAGAGAGTTTGCGCTGGTGAAAATAGATAACCAGGGATACAGGCATTATGAATATGCAAACTAGAAGCTCAGCGCATCCTTGGGGCATGCCTCAACGCAACGCCCGCATTTGATGCAGTCGGGCATCTCTTGGATTTCTTTCACAGGCAGCTGCATGGGGCAGACCTTCTGGCACTTGCCGCATTCGATGCACTTCTGCCTATCTACCACAAGCGGGTGCTTGCTTCCTCCAATGGCTCTTTGCAGCGTTCCCATTGGGCAAAAGGAGCACCACGCCCTGGGTGCAAACGCCACTCCGAAAAGGATTGAGGCTGACGTGGTCAGGATGCACATGGTAACTAAGACCATTCCAACTTTATCCACAACGCCCTGCGTCTGAATTATGCGAAAAACCATGAATCCCATGAGGGCGAAGAATATCAAAGTCCTAATCCACATGCTTCTAAAAGTTGGCGGGATCTTGGCTTTGCGGCTTACTGGTGCAATCCAGAAGTCCACGAAGCTTCCTCTGGGGCAGAGGTTGCCGCAAAACCACCTGCCCCGAAAGGGAGCGATGATCATCAAGCTGGCAAAAATAAGCAAGAGAAAATAGCCAAGCTTGGGATAGAAGACCCCGCCAATGGAAACTATCAGGACTATGATTCCAAGGTATGGTGTAATTTTGAGCATAACGCAAGATCCCCACTGAAGGCTGCCAGAGGCCTCTCCTAGCCCTCTTCCTCCAGCTCCCACCCAAGTCGCTCTCTTATTATCAAGTAGCTCATCTCCGGCGGTATCGCCCCGGCCTCGGTGCAGATCAGGTCTATGTACTGGTGGGGCGTGACGTCGAACGCAGGATTTCTCACCTTCACGTGCTTGTATTTGGAGATGTCAGGCAAGACCTCCTCAGGTTCTCGCTCTTCGATTGTGACCAGCTCTCCCAGAATCGTCTTGGGGCTGAACTTATAAGTTTCTGCCGCCACCATGAAGCTCGTCCTGGCCTCTCGGGCAGAGAGCGCTATTTGGGCGGTGCCGATTTTATTGACCAGTGTACCATTGGCAGTGATCACATCCGCACCCACCACCACCAGGTCGACCTCGTTCATGACGCTTCTAACCGCCGAGTCGACGATCAGCTCTGTCTCGACTCCGATCTTGTCCAGCATGCCGATTGTAGTGATGCCCTGAAACCTGGGCCTCGACTCTGTTGCTATGACTTTGATCTTCTTTCCTGCCTTATGTGCAGTGCTTATGACTGAAAGAGCAGCCTGGGAGTTGCAGTGAGTTAGCACAGTGTCGCCGTCTCTAATCCTGCGGCTACCGATCTGACCTATCTTTTCCACAGCTTTCCTGGAATTCTCAATGAAGCGATCTGCATTTTCTATCACTGCCTGGCGGGCGGATTCCAGGTCGCTGGCTTGGTATTTTGTAACCATGCGTATGGCGTTGGAGAGAGAGACTGCTGTGGGCCTGGTTTTAACAAGCACGTCGGCGGCTCGCCGAACCTCTGAGTTGAACTCTTCGAGGGTCTGGACTTGCAGGCCAAGGGAAAAATCCCTCAAAGAGGCAGCCGCTGCAGTGGCAATCCTGCCTGCACCTCTGATTTGCATGCTGCTGATCTTTTCTGCTGTTTTTAGTACCTGGTCCATGGATTTCATCACCCCAGTCTTTCAGTTGAATTAGGATAAATCCGTTTTCCATGTACAAATAGAACTTATAACAGACAAAAATTATTAATAGGTTTGATGCCTGTTTTTCAGGGGAGCTTTCAATGGAGGAGAACGACCAGGAATTCTTACGCGCTCTGCATGAAGAGAAGATTCGCACCCAGAATGAGCGAGCAGAGCTTGTCACCAGAAAGCTGGCTTTCATCACAGTCCTGTTCGGCCTGAGCTCAGTAAACCCTAAAATTATAATTTCAGATATATGTTGGCTTCTCTACTTCGTTCCACTCGTGGCCATCAGCTACGATCTTTACATCATGTCTGCTGATTCGAGAATAAAGCGCATAGGCATCTTCCTTGGAAAGCATCCCATCTCCTCTGCAGGAGATGCTGAACGTGAATGGGAGCAATTTTGCACAGAGTATCGAGACGGCCTGGCTCCGTCTGCCAATATGTTTTTTTCAATAATAGTGACAGTGGGTGCGGCAGTCTTCATCAGGTCTCAACCGAATGCGACTCTTGGCTATTTTAAGCTGTGGTTTGCCTTCTGGCTGGTAGCATCGCTCGCGACTATCGTCATTTTATGGATCAGGCATAAAGAGCTGATAGAAAACATAGGAAAATATAAGCCGTTTAAAGGAGAGCGCCAATCTGGGAATTGAAATAAAATACATCCAGGATGAGCTTTTCATCCTGGATAATTGTCTTGGAAGCCGTTGTTTTATGTCTTAGCATGGTCTGCCTGATAGGCTTGTTCGATGGTTGTGAACTGTATCTGGTTTCCTCCAGTGCTTATCATCCATTGGATCGCGGCTTCAAATGCTGCAGAGTCTTTCTTTTGTTGCTCCGTCTGATAGAACCCAACCCAATTGCCGTTCTCGTCATACGGCCCTGAATAGAATGTATTTGGATGGATCTCAATCAGGAAATAGTTGTTGCTGGATGACAGAAATGCATTGAATGCTGGTTTAAATTCCGCATCTATGTCATTGTATCCCAAGAATTGTCCATCATCAGTCCAGTCTTCCCAATAGTAGCTGGGAACGAATTGCTCGATTGATGTGTCAGCTCCAGTTACAGCTTCTCCTGATATCGAATGGAAGCCTAGGTTTTTGGCTGCGAGAACTGTGTTCTTATCGGCCTCATCATACGGAGGAACGAAGGTATAAGGCCGCCAATTGGGATTTGCCGTCGATGCTGTTGCGCCTTCAGCGGTTGGAACTGATGTCCCAATAGCAGCTTTCAATATTTCCATGCCTGTTTGCATATCACCAAATTGCTGTGTGTAACTCTCTCCCTTAAATGTCGTGTGCTGATATCCATGCTGGGCAATTTCGACGTAATTTGGATCGAGATTCTGTAGCCAGTTGATGTAGTATAGCTCCCAATTTGCCAGGTTCGCTCCCTTAGTCGCATCGGGGACTGTGACTGGCACAACAGCAAACGTTGCTGCAAGCTTCGTTGAGCCCGTCTGAGAAGTTGCGATATTCTTCATCCAGTCAAATCCTGCAGAACTCCACCAGGTGTCATCTGCCCTTATGATGACTTTCTTGACATTGCTAGCAGTCGTGGTAGTTGTAGCTGGGGGTACGTAGTTTGCCAAGTCTACAGAACCTGTGCCGCTCACTATTCCAGCTCTCCTGACCAGGTCGACGGTAGTGCTGGATGTAGATGCAAGTGTCACAGGAGTCGCACCTGATGCTTTCGATGTGCTGCTATAAGTTCCAACGATATGGGCATCCTGCTCAAGCTGAGTATTATCCTGCTTCATCGCAGCACCTTCAATTAGGCCAGTCACTGTGCCAGTGGCCTTGGTGCTTATGGATGCAATAGGCGAGTTGGTTAGCTCTACATTATTCAGACTCCACTTGGTCCTTGATACTGCGGCTGGCACCTGGCGGGCACTTGAATCAAGTTGAATTGTGCCGGTGGCTCCGTCAAACGACTGGAAGGCGCACACTCCGCTTACAGAAGCCTCGGCGAGATTATGGTATCCGAGAAGGTTTCCGTTAGTAACACTTGTGCTAACCCCCACATCGTATCCCGCTCCATTGCATGCCTTCGCATACGCCTTGATGGACTTCGCTGAATTGACATCCAAGGCTTCACCTGCGAGGACTGGATCGGTATTTGCTGCGAATGAGGTGCCCTCCCCTGGATACAGGCTGTAGGTGTATGAATATCCCTTTGCTCTCTGTATATTTACACCCACTTCGACGTAAGATCCTGCCTTGTTGCCGACACTGTGGCTATCTGTCAGGCTAACAGTTCCGGTTCCCTTTGCAGTGCTCGAAACCGAGTGCGTCAGGCCCCATTTATCGATGGTGGTAAAGCCTTTGACTACGTCATTCACACCCGCCCCAAGCTTCGTGGTATAGCTTCCTTTATCACTACTAACGGATAAAGTGACAGAGTAGGCGCATGGCGCAAGAAAGATTACCGCCAACATAATGCACGCGATCAATCGCGCTTTTTCTTTCACTAAAAACCCTCCTGTTATTAAAGGACGTATAAAGCGGTCCAAAGGTACACCATAATTTACGCACACAAAATTTATAAAGATCTAAGTGTATTCTATCAGGATGCGCGATCCATAATAGAAATACTGATTAATAGAGCAAAAAGGCCCCGTAGGCAGTCAGCAGATCTATCCGCATCACCGGAAAATCCAGGCGGCAGTCTTCAGCGTTCCCGTGCAGTGCTGCTATGCAGTGGAATTCTGACATTTGATCCATAGTTCCACAGACTTTCTAAATACAACGAGTCCATCTTAGTAATATTATTATTCAGTTTTATTCAACAAAATCAAAAAAATTTCAAGTTAGTATCAGCGCCATGTTCGGATAAGGGCCTGCTTTATATCCCAGAAAATTGCAAAAAATTTACCTCTGGCAAACCTTTATAGCCGATAGGTTGGGGACTCATTTTAATATGGGCTTTCCAGTTGTTATTCCTGCCATAGGGTCCCAGGCGGTATTGGGCGCATATGCAAAGCTGAAAAGAGATCCTGTTAGATACGAATGCCCAGCGAACTATATGCCAGAGGTGGACGTTGTCATACCCGCATTCGGTGCAGCTAAACGAATCCCATACGCTCTGGCTTCTTTAGCAGAGCAAACATACAGCAATATCGGAAAAATTACAATTGTCGATGATGGGTCTACGGACAGGACTTCAGATGCTGCAAAGCTGTTTGGGGAAGAGCTTGGTTTGGACTTAGAAATTATCAGGAGGGAGAGATCCCAGGGCAAGACACCTTCCATCAAGCAGATTGCAAGAAGGGGAAAATCAGAAAAATTGTTCGTCTTCGATGAAGATACAATTCTTGCGCCAAATTATATTGAAAGAGTGAGGACTCCACACTACAGCGAAAAGGTTGCCAGCTCCTTTGGAATTGTACGGCCTCTCACGAGGAAACGGAAATTTGCATTCTACAGATCGCAGATCGAGCCACTCGTTATGCGATTGCAGAAATCCTGCACTCAAGACGAAAAATCTTTGCTCGACGAGCTTGATGTGAAGATTGGGTTTAAAGAGAGTTTGAGGTACTATTCCACCAAATGGCTTGTAGAGAAGTACCGCCATGGCCTGTACACCTCCGACCAGTACTTCATGCGAGACAGTCAGCTCAGACTGTTTGGAACAACGCTTTTTCCTGTCGGCTGTGGGGTCATGTATGACAGAGAGAAACTAAAAACGATCTTCGATGATTTTGAGAGAGCCCTTGGAGATAACCTGACCACATCTGAAGATATCTTCGTGGGGTTTGGATTTTGTAACAAGGGTCTGGTAAATGCCCAGGTAAAGGATACATTTATGGTCACAACAGAGCCTCACATCAAGCGCTTACCACATCAGTCAATACTGTGGGGCTCTTCCTTTATTCAGAGCGCATACTATTTTGGGAGTTTGACAAAGAGCTTTAGGAAAAAAGATCTCAAGCTAGCTGCACTTCCGCAATCTAAGGATAAGTCAGAGGGAAAATACGAGGCAATTTCTTCATCAACAAATTTGGACGTGGAAAATAATTACAGGCAACCTCTCGGCTGGTGTATCGCACCGCCAATGTTCGAAAAAATAACCTATCCTTTGATTCTGATATATCTGGCTTTCCTTTTGCCTGAGTATGCGATAGCGATGATATTGGCTGAGTTTGGCGTATATTCGATTACCACTTATGCATCGGTGCCAGATGATGAAAAGGAAGGCCTCATATCAAGTCTTTTTCTCTCCGAGATCATCAGACTGCTGAGCCTGTCTCTCGATATTTATATGTTAGGAAAGTTTGTCTACGACATAGCACGAGGTGAAAGGAATTGGAGAAAATAAAGTTCGACGCTTAAGGTCTTGTGATGACTATCGAAAAACCTCTAAAGGTATTTATCCTTTGTAGAAGAAGCTTATAAGTTGGTTACAATGAGCGAAAAAGTATTGATTACAGGTGGAGCAGGATTTATAGGCTCGCACCTTACTGAATGCTTATTGAAGCGCGGCGATGATGTAGTGGTCTTCGATGATTTTAGCGCTGGCAGGAAGTCCAATCTCAGTGGCGTAATCGATCAGATAGAATGCTTTGAAGGAGACATACGAGATAGAACGGCCATCGATAAATGCCTAGATGGCGTTGGCACAATTTATCATATGGCGGCAATAGTCGGCGTCAATGTAGTCACTAAGCTGCCAGATAGCGAAACTGTGGATGTAGACCTAAATGGAACCAAAACATTACTCGAAGCTTGTAAAGATTCTGGCGTTAGTAAATTATTTTTTGCTTCGAGCTCTGAGGTTTATGGTCACTATCCGCAGGAAAAGTTACCTATGTCAGAGGATGACGATTTCTCATCAGACACAGAATATGGACGAGCGAAGTATCGTGCCGAGATGCTGTGCAAGAGATATTATGAAGACTATGGACTTAGGACCTCTTCCGCCAGGTATTTCAACGTTTACGGCCCACGACAGTCGTTAAACGGATATGCAATTCCTCATATGATCCATGCCGCACTAAGAAATAAACCCATTGAAATCCATGGCAACGGAAAGCAGATAAGAGATTTCACATATATAGACGATACAGTGGATGCAACCATCAGGATCTGTGACGGTGGATATGGCGGAGAGGTCTTCAACATCGGGACTGGAAGATCAATCAACATGAATGATTTAGCGGACCTTATTATCGGTCTATGCGATTCAAAATCAGAGATAGCGTATATTCCGAAAAGGAGACCGACTGATTTGCAGGATAAATATTCTGACCCAAGCAAAATAAAGAAAATGCTTGGTTGGGAGCCGAGTGTTGGATTAAAAGAAGGGCTGATCAGGACAATCGAGTACTATAAAGCATACCTATGAATCTGCTTTTTAGCTGAAGAAAAAGGCGACAATGATCTTTGAATGGGCTTGGGTGAAAGAGAACGTGAAAGGAGATCCAATGGTGATTTGTGGTCTTCTTATAATTTGTGCTATTGCCGCAGGTCGTATAAATGTATGCAGCGCAGAGCCTTTTGTAAGGCCCGTCTATCTAGCACAGATCGATGCCCAGACGGTAATTGGCCATGGCAGCCAATCCGTGATAGATGATCTGATCGAGGGAGGAATAAATACAGTTGCCTTGCAGGTTTTCCCTGACGAGGGAGAAGATGGAGTTTATTGGAACTCAAGCCTGTTGCCTACAAAGAGAGATCTGCTTGGCACCTTCATAGACAGAGCCCATGAAAAAAATCTCAGCGTTTGGGCGTGGATGGTTACGCTCGATATACCTATGGTTTATGAGTCACATCCTGAATGGCGGGTCAAAGCTTATCTAAATGGAAGATACACTGATGATACAGGGTGGTACAGGAGGGTCAGTCCCTTCGCGGATGATAATATTGAGTTCATAAAAAGCCTGTACAAGGAGATCGCTCAAAGGTATCATATTGACGGATTTTTATTGCAGGACGATCTATATCTAAGCTATGATGAAGGCTTCGATAATGCGTCCCAAACGGTATTTGAGCGTTCTTTTGGAAAAAAACTGACAGGTGACATACTGCAATCAGATTCCGATGCGGGTATTTTTTGTGATTGGAAGGCAAGGCAGCTAACTGGTTTGGTCAGAGACATAACATCAGAGGTGAAGGCCATAGATCCGAGATTGGTGGTAGCAGTAAATGTGTATCCAGAGACCGTCACGCTGGAGCCGAGTAATGATATATGTACTAACTTCAATGACATTGCTAATAGTACAGATTATGTCGCTGTCATGGCTTATCACAAACTAGATCCAATTCATCCAGTTGGATGGGTTGGTATTGTTACAAAAGATGCCATACAAAAGGTCGGTTCTGATAAGGTCATATTAAAAATACAGGGAACTGATTGGAGCAATGATCATAAATTGCAAAATGACGAGGTAAATTTGGCTCTGAGTGCGGCAAGGGAGAATGGGGCCAAGAATTTTGGGATCTATCTCTACAACTATAAAATGTCTGATTATGAATTAAAATTCTAATTAATTTTAGTTATGTGGTGATTTATATTCTCACACCTGATAAATATAAAGTGGATACCTGCATCGATCACGATTTACTTGCCCATAACCTGTGCAATTTCAAAAAGATCTCTGGCAAAAACAAAAAAAATTTGGGATTTAAATGGTTTATAATAATTGCGTTGACTCTTCAAATTTTAAATGTTTTTGCGACTGATGATAGTATGAATTATAACACTCAGAAGAGATTGGATGGCGATGATTACAACAGATACATTAATAATGATCTGATTGGCAGCCATTTAAATGGTAATAAAGTCATCTTTCGGCTCGACGATGTATCTGCTGCGAGATCGAGTCTGCCTGCAGTTCAGGAAATACTAGGCCTTTTTGACAAGAGTGGGACTTCATTAGATGTCGGTATTATTCCACACGAAATGGGCCAAGATTCATACATAATCCCTTTTATAAAACCATATGTACAAAAGGGGCTCATCGGCCTGAGCATTCATGGCTATGATCACCTGATAAACGAGTTTGATGCAGGTTATTCGAATAGAACTGAGAAGGAGCTTTCAGATGGGCTGAATGCATCCGTTGCGTCCATAGAAAAGTATTTTGGAAAGAGGCCTGTCTCATTTTCTGTGCCATATGACGTCTTCGATGAGGCCGGGTTCAATGCAGTTCGCGATTCGGGCTTTAAAATATTCAGTTCCCAGAAGATGTCAGAACCATACCCTTCGGTCGAACCAGTGGATTATTTGGGCAAGTCCGATCCAAATCGTGGCTTGTACAGGCTCCCTGCTGTCATCAGTGTAAATCTTTGGGATCCCAATAGCAGTAGCTACGATGGCATGCTGCCAATAAGCGTCTTTACGAATAACATCAACATTGCATTCAATGACTGGGGGTTTGCTGTAGTGACTATCGAACCTCAGAGCTTCATGAACGATGATGGCAGCGTAAATCAAGCCTACATTGACATACTGGGCGAGATGATTAAAATATCCAAAGAGAGAGGCACCCCAACAACCTTTGAAGAGCTCTATTGGAATGATTTATTTACAAAAAATGGATCTGCCTGAGAATTACTTCATAATCAGGCCAGATGATAATTTGGAAATTATCTGCCTATGCCAGCGTATCGGCCGATATATGGGCCCATTGTAATTGGATCGTACATATTTCTGCCATCCACTACCACCAAATCCGGACGAAGCTGCATAACTGTGGCTAAGTCGATATTTTCATACTCGGCGTGAGCTGTTGCAAGTATCAATACATTTGATTTCGAGATCAGATCTGGCAGGTATTGTGTAGAGTTGATGCCATTGAGGTGCGATATGTATGGGTCGTGTACGCGGATCTCCTTTACACCACGCTCTTTCAATTCCCTGACTATGCTCTCCGTCGGTGTGTGGCGAGGATCTGCTGTATTCTCCTTATACGCTATACCAAGTATACCCACACTCGAATCTTTGAGGCTCTTTCCCTGAGCTTCAAGCAATTTTTCGGCTTTTTCTACTGCATAGCCTGGCATACTTTCGTTCATTCGCATTGCAGCCAGGGTCAATTTAGGATTGTAGCCGTGTTTTTTAACCTCTTCTGCAAAGAAATATGCGTCTTCCGGAATGCAATGGCCTCCCACACCACAGCCAGGATATATCGGTTCGAAGTTCCATTTTGTCGAGGCAGCTTTGATTATTCTCTTGACGTCCACTCCGCCTAATGCATCACAGCTGATGGCAAACTCATTCATGAATGCTATTTTAACTGCCCTCATGGAATTCTCGAGAAGCTTGACAAGTTCAGCTTCTGTAGGATTGTTCACTGTGTAAACATAAGGAACTATCTTCTCGTACAGTCTGGCGCCAAGTTGAGTGCTCAATGCGTCTATTCCGCCAACGACTTTTGGAACCTTGTTTATCGTGTGTTCCTTGTCACCCGGATTTATCCTCTCAGGTGAAAATATAAGTCCAAAGTCAGATCCCGCACAAAGTCCAGATTCTTCTTGGAGGATGCGCTTAAATCTACCGACAGTCGTCCCTGGGCCAACTGTTGATTCAAGGCAGACAAGAGCGCCCTTCCGAAGTCTCTTTCCAACACTCTCGGCACTGGCCTCAACAAACCTGTAATCCGGAGCTCCGCTTCTCGGATCCGCAGGGGTAGGAACGCAGACAGCAATAAAATCAGCATCCCCAGCATTTGCTATATCTGTGGAAGCGTCTAGTGACTGTGCAGCCTTAATATATTCGATCAACCACTCCTCTTCTACAAGGTAGTTTCTCCTCGCCTTTATGCAATCGACCTTTACCTGGTCTAAATCATAACCTACAACATGAAATCCCTTATGGGCAAACATCGTGGCCAGTGGGAGGCCAACGTACCCCAGGCCTACAATCGATATCTCTGTCTCATAATTATCCAATTTCTTTTGATATTCTGATGGACTAACCCAACAATTCTCCTCCATTAGCCCATTGTACATTTTATCATCGTGATTGAAAGGTTCTGGGAATAGATGCCCTTCTATGGGTGCGCATACAGTGCTCTCTTGCGAGGACTTCATAACGAATAACCCCTCCGATTGCTCAAAGTCTCCTGCCGAATTGAGGCATGATTATGGGGGCGGACAATTTGGCAGAACAATATTACACTACTCTGCCCTTTTCGCATAAAACTGAACAAGAAATCGTATTTAGGATATCCTATAGGATGGATGTATACGTATTGAAGATCGCAAACTGTAATTATTATGATGGATAAGAATGAGCTGTACGTGTATTAAATGGCTGGTTTAGCCTGGTTTTTCTCCTAAAATATGATGCCGCACCGGTTAGAACAATTGAATACGGTATCGACGCTTGGTTCATCAATCGAGTTGAGGTCAGAGAAACCACAGCATGGCAACCAGTCATTTGTATCATTGTAATTGGGGTACTGAGACCTCATTTCGATTTTACGTGCTAGAGCATATGTTCCATAATATCTCTCGTTGCTCTCGCTCAGTGGAGGATAATCGTATCTTTTGACGTCATACTGGGATCCTGCATGCTTAAACCTTAAATCAGCAATGCCAGTCGTATTTGCCAGAATCTTGTATCCCAAATACCTCGTGGGCATTAACTGTGCTCTGATGATCGATATGTCATTTGCCAAAACGGTGGCGTTCATGCTCTCAAGCCACATCACAGTTAGCCTGTCTTTAGAAAGCTCACGATTATAGAGAAGGTTCGAACCAGCAAAGTCTCTGTTATTTCCCTCGAAGTCCCTGTCATTTATTTGACTGCCTGAATATTGCAGGGTTCTTTTTGAAGCTAACGACACGGGCCATTTCTCATTGAAGGTAAATGTATAGGAATCGGTTCCGTAAGGCTTGACGTAGTCGATGGTAATTTCCTCCTCTACGACCGACGACAGGCTCATCTCATCTTCAGATCTGTAGTCTCCTTCCAGCGCACTCGTCCTTTCTCTGAGCTGGATATCATTGTACCCAATTTCTGAGTAGTAGGAACTGTAAGGCTTCAGTAGGGTGTCATGATATTCTACTGGCGCTATCTTGCCTTCAATCAAGCCTGATTGTGTGAAGGTGATGTTTCCGCTATGGCGGTATATGCTCCACGAAGAAGAATTTGTGCCTATGCTGCACTGCCAGAAAGCGGCACTAGCACTCGAAATAATTGTCAGTGAGATTACGAGTGTTAGATGCCATAGCTTCATCAAATATGCTCCAATCTTTCCTTTGTTAAACCAATGTCAATAAATGCTGTTATGGTATAGCAAATATGCTAAATATAAACTTATCGAATGCCTTGTTGTGTCTTGTACTTTTCAGTCTTTCATCTCGATCGCCAACTTTATAAATAGATTTTTGATACTAATAAGATTTAAGAATCTGATTGAAAATCACGTCAAGTGTTGCCTCAGCACATCCTGATAAAGCCTCGCAACATTTTCTCGGGTCTTGCTCATTTGCGGGAAGCCGCGATATTGCATGGCAGCATGCGTGTCCTCTGGAAGCTTAATCCTGTACTGGCTGCGAGATAAGAACCATCCTTGCCGGGCATAGTAGCGGGATAGGTACTCCTGTTCAGTCTGGCCAGGCGTTGGTGTGAACAGGCCGTGCTTCTTGTCCAGCTCCGCTATCTCCATCATGGTAGTATAACCGGACCTGGCGATCATGAACCTTGCCCGGTTCATCAGTTCCGCTTTCTCCTCTGTAGAGATATAAGAGTGAACTGTAGTGTGCTCGTCAAGCTTTTCGTGGCGCTCCTTTTGCGGGCTTCCCAGCAGCACCACCTTCTCGCCGGGCAGCTTTTGCACCTGCTTGAGGATGATCTCCTCCAGCTTTGTCCTCTGCGGCTCGGGTCCGGATACTATTATCAGGTAATCCAAATCCTCATCAACCCGCATCTTCTTTGCGCTGGTGAGGATTCCAGCGTAGTAGACCCTCTGATTTGTGGCATCCAGGTTGGAGCGGCACAGCTTTCCGGAGAGATTGTTGCCATTGGGCGCTACATCTGGCACTATGACACCATCATACTTGATGTGAAAGAAGCTGTTGACAGGAATCGTCAGCATCTCAAAGGGATAAAGGTATGAAGGCAGGCTGAAGCGGAGCTGGTGGGTGATAAAATAGCTAGGGATCTTATTGGAGTAAACGCCCATCCGATTGTCGCTGATGATCAGGTCGAACTTGTTATCCGCAAGGATTTGATCCAGCTTTTTTCTCTCCCTTGCCAAGGCCCTCAGGAGAATGGGAATACTTGCCACGAATTTTGGCAGGAAGAACCTTGATGCGCTGTACGGCGCAGGATAGTCTTTGAAGAGTATGAAGTTGCATTCAGGGCATTCCCTCTTTAGCA
The DNA here is from genome assembly GCA_964604285.1 of uncultured Methanotrichaceae archaeon. Lineage (GTDB taxonomy): Archaea > Halobacteriota > Methanosarcinia > Methanotrichales > Methanotrichaceae > Methanothrix. The sequence continues at coordinate 21,339 of CAZRYL010000023.1, read as the reverse complement.
AGGCCAGGGCGTTTCCGCTGGTGCCTATCGTCACCTCATGGCCATGACTTAAGAGCTCATTGATGATCGGAATGTCACGAGTGGAGTGGCCTAAACCCCAGTTAAGAGGACTTATGAATACATGTCCCATGTGGCAAAAAGCAATAGCCTGATCGTATAAATCATTTTTTGTAAAGCCGCTCTTCTGCACACTGTGCAGGTGGCAGGCCTACGTGACCCTCTCCGCGAGAAATGATAAGGCATAAATACGAATCTCACGCGACATATCCTCTCGTGTACGCGCAGATAGAGCAGGCCTTGGAGAGGATTGGCTCAGCAAGCAAGCAGAATCAGGAGGATATCAAAGCCATCCTCAAGAGATACGCGGCAGGAGAAATAGGCATTGATGAAGCCTACTACGATCTTTTGGAGAGCGAACTCATTCCTATGCCCCAGAGGTGCGGCATGTCTGCCAAGGTACCATTCACTGCAAAGGACGAGTTGAGGCTCAAAGAGAAGATACAGAAGGCGTTCTCTCTCTAGCTGCCGCACGCTTCAATCATCTTTAAAGAACCGGAGTCATCGTTTTATATTCAAAAAATGATAACACTCACATAAAAGGAGGATTCAAGGAACATGTCGAAAGATATTTTGGAGAAGGGTGCTATTGTTCAGAGGGACAGGGAGACTTTTGCCATCGCTCCGCACATACCCGGAGGTATAATAAGTCCGGCAGACCTTCGAAGGATAGCGGATGTTGCTGAGAAGTATAATGCAAAAGCTCTCAAGCTCACTTCAGCCCAGAGGATCGCCATTGTGGGAATTGGTCCCGAAGACATCGACAGCGCCTGGAATGACCTGGGAATGAAGCATGGTGCCGCCATAGGTCTATGTGTTCGCAGCGTCAAGATCTGTCCTGGAACCACCTTCTGCAAACGCGGCCAGCAGGACTCGGTGGGTGTAGGCCTGAAGCTTGATGAGATTTACCACGGCATGCAACTGCCCTGGAAGTTCAAGATGGGTGTGTCGGGATGTGCCAACTCCTGTGCCGAGCCAGCTGTAAAGGACATCGGCTTGATCGGGACCCCCAAGGGCTGGAGGCTTCTTGTAGGTGGAAGCAGCGGCATCAAGCCACGGCTTGGCCAGATGCTGGCTGAAAATTTATCCGATGAAGAGGCGCTAAAGCTCATCGATAAGATCATAAGTTACTACAAGGACCACGCTAAGAAGCAACGCCTGGGCGAGTTCATCGATGAGATAAGCTTCGAGAGATTCAAGCAGGAAGTTTTGGCCTGACAACCAGCACAGGCTGCTTCGCCCTGCGAGCCACGTCGAAGGTCGTGCTTCCGACCCCAATTTGCCTCAGCCAGCCCTTTCCCCGAGAGCTCATGATTATAAGGGATGCATCATGCTTTTCCGCCAAAGCGAGGATCTCTTTGGCAGCATGGCCTTCCAGCACGTGAACGCTCACCCTGCCAGAGAGCTCCTCTCGCAAGAGGTTGAGCTTCTTCGCAGGCTCCTCGATGCCCTTCTTCTCGGAGACTACGTGCGCCAAAAGGATCTCATGCACTCCTTCAATGCCTTTTACGAGGGCTATGGCATCTTTTGCAGCCTCTGAGAAGTCTGTGGTTATCAACACCCTTGAGAAGATGTCATGACAGAACTTTTCTGATCCCACCAGAAGCTGGTGGCGTATTATCAGCAGATCAGTCTTGCCGCTGCGCAGAACCTCAGTTGAGACGCTTCCGAGCAGGATTCCCTCCATAAGTCCCTTGCCATGCGCACCCATGACGATGAGCGATACCTTCTCCTCATCGGCTGCTTTTTGTATCGCTTCTCCGATGGTGCCACCTTCTATGAACTCTACGCCGGATATCGGCTCTGGCCTTTTCAAATTAACTCCATCGGCTCCGCTCATTGGTTCCACTATCACTTTCAGAACCGGTTTAACTTTCAAGCCCTTCTGTTTCTCCAGTCGTTCCAGGTGATCTGCCATCTCCTTTAAGTCGGCTTTTGCATCGTCTATCAGAGAGCTGTAGCTCCAGCCTTTTCTCTCCAGCATCATTGGATTGCTAGCATCCACTACATTAAGAAGCACGACCTCTTTTAGACCCGGAATCTCGCCAATGCAATCCAACATCTTGAGAGCGTACCTGGAGAAGTCGGTTGGGACAAGCACTTTTTCAAACATCATTATCATCTCTGAATGTACTGTATCCTAAATATATCAATTTAGTGATGTTTTCGAGCATTTATATCTCTATCTGGCCCTTTCCATAAAGGTCCTGAGCAACCTGCTGGAGGGCATCGCCCTTTACCTCTGCACCATAGTCCGGCAAAATGGCGATCCTTTTGTCTGAATACCGGGCCTGGAGGCTCTGGATGTAAGATCTTTGAGATGTCATCTTGCGCTGGCAGAACTGACAGTCGCACTCTTTCATTACATGATTGATGACGATGGAGGAGACATGCACACCATGAGACTCCACTGTTTCAATCAGCCGTCTCGTCTCCTCAACTGCTGCCTTTTCTGGTATTGTGACAGCAGTTATTGTTGCGATCTTTGGATCGATAAGAGCATTTCTCATGGTCTCAGCCTTGACTCGCATGGTTCTGATCTCTTTTAGGATCGAGTCTCCAAAACCCGATTCAAGAAGGTTGAGCACCCCAATCCACTTATTCCTCATGCCCAGAACTCTTGTGACAAAGCCAGTGGTGATGGATGGAAGCTGCAGCAGCGGCAGGACCATGGCAGTGGGCGCAGAATCTATGACCACGTAGTCGTATTTTTTCTCCACGAAGATGTCGTTTAGCTTGTCCATGAAGATGAGCTCAGAGACGCCCGGCATATTTCCAAAGTCCTCAGGCTTGACCTCCACCTCAAAGAGCCCAAATAGGGCGGTGAGGATATTTTTATATCTGCGGAAGAAGCCCTTGGCTTCCTCGGTCAAGTCAGGCTCATAGGCAAAGAGATGATCGCGGATGCTCTTGGGCTGGCTTCCAAGTTCAATATCAAAAATGTCAGACAATGAATGAGCTGGGTCCATGGAGAATGTAAGTGTATCCATGCCAAGGTTTGAGGTCCAGATGCCTGTTGCTGATGATGTTACGCTCTTTCCTACGCCACCTTTGCCCGCCACATAGATGAGTTTCATGGTTCGTAACTGATCTAAAAGGGATTTAATAGTTTGTGTTAGGCCTAATAAAAAAGTTTTTCTACTTTCAGGATCTTTAATAGAATAAATCATGAATTGGGGGTAAAATGTCGAGGGTAGCAATCACATTGGTATCGATGCTGGTACTATTGGAACTCGCATCGTATGGCTTTGGCAGCACGGGAACGCTTAGCATAGATCTTATAGGTAGCAAGGCGAACAATACTACTATCATCTCAAACTATGGAGAACCCGTGAACCTGGAAATCATTGGCAGCGCAGCTAGCAATATTCAAATTAGCTATCCGGAAGAGAACGCCAATGACATACACATCTGTGATGCTTGCGGCCAGGAAAAACGCTATATCACGCCATGGGATGATTTCAGGAAGCCTCTGTGCTATCCATGGAGTTCATATATTCCTACCAGGTACAACAGGCTGTTCTTTAAGGATCAGGGATATTTTGGTGTCACACCAAAAGTTCTCACTTTGGGTGAGGTGGTGAATTCATAGCGAAAATTCATAGCTAAAGAGATAGCAAGGATGCTCATTTGCAAGATGCCATGAAGGCATAACGACCATCTGAGCTCTGGTCCATCCCTTAGGCCTTCTCCTCGAAGCTGTACATTTCAGGCAGCAAGCTCTGAATACATTTAAATTCATTTAATAATTTGACCCCTTTTGGAGTGGTCTGATACATGATAACAGAGCTCCTTGTCATCTCTAAAAGATCATTTCTTATCAGAAGTTCAATATACGGAATTACCGTCCTGAAGTTTAGGTTAGCCTGATAAACTATCTTGGTCTTGCTTGCACCGCCGACGCAAATATCCAGGATTTGGGAGATTATGGTGTCTTTGCTTCTCTTCATCATATTTCACTTTCTCTAAGCTTTTAGCTCATGCGTAATGAGAGCTATTTTGACTTTGAAGAGCTATATTTTTTTAATTCAGCAATGTTGCTGTAAGTTTGCAAAACATATAAGTTTATCGCATCTTTGCCGACTGCTTAGGCATTAAAGCGCAATGCAACTGACATCTCCATTAAAAAATCGCAATGCTAAGCGCAAATCATGGCTTGGGGTTGAAGACGAATTTCACATTTGTAACCATCCTTTAGACAAAAGCAGAGATTAATATTTACAAATATTGGTGCATAGCAGAAATGCAGTCAGAATTATCAAACCTGTACTATGTTATTTCCGATAAGTATTAATATTGTTTTGCATAACAATCTCTTTCTAATTGTGATGTACTAATGGTATAGAAGCCTTTTAAGACTAAAAAGAAGGGAGAATAGATAGATGTGGCAAAGTATAGACCTGCAATCAAGATCGTCCTTAAAATTCTTGAATGCATATCCAAAAATCAAGCCAAGGGTCGTGCATTAAAGACACACGTGATCCAGTGCGCCAACCTGAAGACGACCTCTGCAGAAAAATACATAAAAATGCTAAAAGATGCAGGTTACATCGAAGAGAAGAGGGAAAATTGGGGAGAACGGGAAGTCATCGTATACGAAATGACTTCTTTGGGACGGGAAAGATTCAATTGGTTCAGGAGGATAAATGATGAACTCTTTGTGTCAGGTGATGAGATGGAGCAGTGAGATATATGTCTGACATGACGTTTACTGATTCCGCGTATCAAGCAATTGAGAAGGCAGAAAAGAGAAAAAAGCAGCTAATGTATATTATGCTTGGCTGTCTTTTAACATCGCTTCCAGGCTTGGGCATTAATGCCTTCATCTTCATGGCAGGTTCTAATCAGAAAGGAAGTCTAATTGACGATTATTTCGCGTTGATTTCTGTTCTGGTTGTGGTATGTCTAGTTATTATGATTGTTGGAATACATAAGTTCTTTCTGCTAAGAAACCTGGGTCAAAAGCTCAATCAGGTGGAATTGCTGGAAGAGACAATATATAACGAGGTTTTAAAAACCAGTGGTGTGTCAATTTCACTCAAAGGGGATTCTGAAACATTATAAATCCTTACGCAATAGAAAATGTCCAGTTATTTTAAGGACCTTTGTTATATCACATTTCGCTATCGAAATCGTCTCAAAACATATAAATATCAATGTCAGATAGCTAAATCCAGGATAGATCAATTTGGACCGATGATTGCCTTATTTGATCTATTCTTTCCCCTAATTATTTGGTTTAATCTCAAGCATTTTGGTCTCTCTTCCATGTTAGCTGAGCTGGATATCACGCCGTTTCACGGTTTTTTTAGTTTTCGAGTAAGCCATCTAACGCTTCCTTATTTTTCCGCAAAAGCCCTCTTTACCAGCCCCCAACCCCTTTCAGTTACATAGTTTTGCAATACCTCCTGCACCATAACCATGAACTGCTCTTGGCTGTAGGCGAGCTGTGCTGCCAGACGCTCCACCAACGGTTCCACGTTCTTGACTTCATCGCTCTTGATGCTTCTCAGGACAACGGCCGCAAGCGCCATCAGCCTCAGCCCTTCGGGAATTTTATCTTTCTGCACCGCAAGCGCTCCAAGTTGGAAAAAGGCCCCAGCCTCGCCGGGCTTGTCGGCCAGCTCTTGATAGATACGCAAAGCTTCGCTAAAATTCTTCACAGCAGCTTCTTTGTCTTTACCTTGGGACTCTATCTGCCCCAGATTATGCAGGACTGCTGCCTCACCCCTGCGCTCGCCAATCTCGCGCTTGAGCTTCAGAGCTTTTTGAAACTCCTCGCGTGCAAGCTGAAGATCGCCTCTCTCCATGTCGATGGCTGCCAGGTTGTATTGTGCCTCAGCAAAACCAGCCCTGTCGCCTGTATGCTGCACCATCTCCAGAGCTTTCACGATCCTTGCGCGCGCTGTCTCGTGATCGCCGCGGCGTAGATCGAGCAATGCCATTGTCTGCAGAGTTTCAGCTTGACCTCTTAAATCCCCAAGCGTCTCCTGCAGCTTTTGGGCCTTCTGCAGCGTTTCCCAAGCTTGTTCATCCCTGCCCTGGCAAAGATGGATCGTGCCAAGGCCCAGACAGGCAGCCGCATCAGGGCCCATCTCCAGTGCGCGCCCGTACCATTCCTGAGCATTTATGTAATCGCCCAGGCCGAGGTATCCTCGCGCGATCCAGTTCATGGTCTCAGCATGCTTCTCCAATTTCAAAAGCTCCTGGTTTAGCCGTATCAACTGTGAGTGGTAGCCACGCCTCTCCAGGTAGCTGCTGATGCGACCGCTCACAACCCTTGCTGCCAACAGATCATCTGCAGCGATGTAGTGGCCTCGCGCTTCCAGCATCAAATCAAGCCGGGAGAGCTCAATCTCTGCTGCTTTTCCCTCTTCTGCAAGAACCCTCATGAAATCGCCTGCGGCTTTTTGAGCCGTGCGGCGCTCCTCCGGCTTTAAGACTGCCAGTAGCTTGTCGCGAATGTATGAGGGTACAGCCCAAAGCCCCCCTGCCTGGTATATCAGGTTGAGCTGCTTCCAGTTTCCAACAAATTCGAGGACCTCTTTTTCCTGTCCTCCGGAAACGGCAGTAAGAGCGGCAAGATTTATGGCTATGCCAAATGCCGCTGCCATGCTGAGAGAAGAACGCGATTTTGAACTCAAGAGAGTAGATATCTTCTCCAGGACTTCCTCGCAATTTCCAATCCTGTCAGCAGTCCTCAAGGCCACTGTCATCTGGGCAAGACATGCTGGGCTTCCAGCTGCAGAGGAGCAAAGCCTCTGGAGGTCCTCGTAATGTGCCTCGCCTCTGCGGTACCGCTCTGCCACGATCTCGTCCTGCAGAAGGTATTTTATGAATGCGGCATTGGAAAGGCCGGTCAGGGGCCACTCCCATGCTCGCTTTGACAGAGGCAGGACATCGGCACTTAGAGATCGAGATGTGATGATCATCCTGCTTGTATCCAGTTCCCTTAGCGCTTGCAGGCAAAACTCGGTCAGGTCTGGGTCATCGATCTTGCCAGTCTTTTCATCAGGATCGAGGCCGTCCAATAAGATCAAAAATTTTCCATGGTTGAGCACGTCCAGCATGCTTTTTTGCCGATCTGCTGCAGATCTGCTGGCATCCCTGAGCCTCTGAGCTGCCTCAACCTGTCCGCTTTTGGCCAAGAGGCTGACGAAAGACTCCAGAAGCCGTGTCGCACTGATGGGATTATTTTGTGAGCTGTAGACTGGCAAGAGAATATAGCCAAAAGATGCCAGCCGCTTGGCAAGCATGGTGGCAAGTGCGCTCTTGCCTACGCCCCTTGGACCCGTGATGATCAGCGTACGAGCAGTGCCCTCCAGCAAGGCAGAAGTGAGGCGCTGCAGATCCAACCTGCGGTCCACAAATCCATGGGCATATCCCTCTGACAAACCCGGCAAGGGATGAAGAGTCTTTTTCATAATCCCGGGAGCGACGGCTGAGTCGGATCGCTTTTGTGCATCGAATATCATCTGTTGATCGCTTGCAGCAAAAAAAATCGGAATTGAGAAAACCTCGCCATCCTTGAAGCAAGCCGTTTGCATCTCACGGCGAGCAGCGCAGAGAGCGTCATTCATTGATCGGCCTTCAGCCAGGGAACGGTAAAATGCAAAGGCTAAGCTTGTCTTGCCATTCCAGAGCACTGCAATGGGAAGATACCTCACCACAACCTGGGAAAGCAGGTACAGAGACGAAGGCGCCTCTGTCTGACAGCCGCCAAAGACGACGCATTGCGTTCCTGATCCCTTCAGGGCATCTGCAAGCTCCTCGGGGGAATGAAGGCTCCGCCTTGCTTTGCCATCGAGCATTGAAAAGAATGCCTGACCTCCTTTCACTGTTCCCTGAACTGCGAGATGTACCAGATGAGGCTGGAAGGTCCTGGCCGTTTCTTTGAGCTCCTCAAGCGTTCCTTCATCGCATATCTGAAGCACCATATCCTGGCCTTCTGCTGCCTGAAGCATCCATTGCTCCTCCTTTTCATGGTCCAGAGGTTCGCAGGCAACAAAGAGCACACGCAATGGTCCTGGGGCTATCTTCGCCTGGGATGCAGGAAGACCGTCGGCCGCCATTGGCATGCGAATTATGCTAAATCTGTCATCAAATCCTACCACCAAGCCAGCAAGCCTGAGGTACTCCCACGGCAACTGGAGCACTTCAGGGATCTCTGAGGCGATGATCAGAGTCCCACCCTCCAGAATCTTGCCGCCAAAATCCTGCCAGCAGGTTTCAAAGAAAATGTGAAAGAGGCCGTCTCCCAGGATGGAAAGGTAATCCTGAGCCGCATTGCCCTTGCAGCTTTCATGGAACATGGAGATGTACTGCCCTGCCATCTCGCGAACCTGGCTGGATTCGACCGGGGTGAGCTTTTGCTCCACCAGGATCTCCTTGCCAGCTGCTATCTTAAACGCAAAAGTCCTCGATGCTGGACTTCCTGCCTCAGAAACTGAGATTATTATATTTTGACTCATTCGCCAATCCTCCTCTTCGGCCCTGTAAATTCGCAGTATTCCTTTGGCTCAACATGCACCACCACGTCCTTGATACCCTCAATGGAACTTTTGATAGTTTCTTCAACGTCCCCTGCCACTTTGTGGGCCGCCTCGATGGAAAGAGACGAGTCAACGCAGATATGCAGGTCAACGAACATCTCACCAGGCATTCCGCGAGTCCTGACGCGGTGGCAGTTGCGCACCCCTTCAACGGACTCGGCCAGTTCTCTGATCACGCCCTCCTCGATCAACGCCCTGTCCAGCAGTATCCGGGAGCTATCTTTCATAATTTCCAGCCCGGTCAGAATGATCAGCCCTGCTATCAATAGCGCTATGATTGGGTCTGCCAGAGGATAGCCCATCTTGACTGCCACAAATCCCAAGATCACTCCGAGGGAGGCGTAAATATCGCTGCGAGTATGCATGGAATCGGCCACCAGGATGCTGCTATTCAGTCTTTTGCCAAGGATATACTCGTAAGCAGAGATGCCTACGTTGAGCGATAATGTCACGAGCATAATGCCGAAGCTAAGCTCTGTTATCTCTGGGGCGGTCGGGTTTAAGATCCGGTTTATTGCGGCTAATACTATCTGAAAGCAACTGGCGAACAAAAGCACTGCTATGCCCAGAGATGAGAAGATCTCGAACTTTGAATGGCCATATGGGTGTTCCTCGTCAGGCGGACGGGAGGCCAGTGAGATGCCCACCAGACCGATTATATTGGATGTGCTGTCAAATAAAGAGTGCAATCCGTCAGTGGTCATGCTCAAAGAGTTGGTAAAAATTCCGTAGCCGCCCTTCACAAGGGCTATGGATATGTTTAGTATAAATATTATTATCAGAATACGCTTGACTGTTGCGTAGTATATCATCGAAAATAGATTTGCCCGGCAAGCAATAAATAAGTTCTTTTAGGTCACCTGAAAAGCTGTTGGCAGTCCATCGCGCATTAAATCCTCTCTTTGCAAAACCCTGCGGTTGCCTTCCCTGTCAACGAGAGTTATGTTTTCCATCTGCCAGTCGCCGCGTTCAAATCCATTCGAAATTGACAATGTGGAGGTGTAAACCCCGTTCTTTGTGCTGCCTGATGTGAGATCTTGCATCTTGAAGAGCACCACTGCAGTTTGGTTTCCTGATGGGCTGTGAAAATAAGCTGCAGATGCCCAAAGGCCGCTCTGGTCGTCGATGAAGTGTGCGCTGAAATTGATCGCACGATCTGACCCTGCAGAGACGGTTTTGGGGTCAAACCCAAAGCCTGCCAGGCATGGTGGCTGGTCGTCTCTCATGGCATTGGACTCCAGGCTTTGAGGTGGGCTCAACGGGTCGGCCTCCGCTTCCCCCAAAAAGCATTCGCTGCTGCTGGCGAGCCTTATGGTCTTTTGCAGGGAGAAGGCTCCTATCAGATCCTCGGTGCTCCTGCCAATATCTCGGGCGGATGTGGTGTTTTGCATGACAAGCAACGTCAAAAGCAAAAAAGCTAAAACGATAGTAGATAAATTCAAACCGCGACTACTTATGCAGGAAATCTCACTCAATTGCATCATCACCTGATGACTTCTACCAGGATCTCTCCATCCTCCGTTACAAATATCTGCGCATCCCGCTCGAGAACCCTCTTCTTGAAGATCCGAGGCGCTTTGCGCCTCAGTTGTACGATGATATCCATTGAGGTGACTGGCAGTCGCAGAGATCTCTTGTCGGCTGCCTCGAAGATCTTGCCTGGCAGATCGAATACATCTATGCCGGCCTTAACTTGCAGGGAGATAGGAGCTCGAATCATCATCCACTGCTGCAAGGTGCGCTCTGCACGAGCTATATTCTGGTGCGCTCTCTTCTCAAGGATGCTGATGTTGGATCGGGTCGTTCCCAGCATCTCTGCTACTTCCGCCTGAGAGAGGCCTTGCAATCGCAGCTTCAGCACCTTGAGCTGCCTCTCAGTAAGAAGCGAACCCTGGCTTTCCTCATGCCCTGGGGGCTCTTCAGAGCTGTCTGGAGTCATATCTTGCTTGCTTGTACACTGCTTTTTCAAATGTTAGATTCTCGCCTGGACCCTGATGCGTTTCGATGTTCTGCCATCTCCTCAAGTTATCGCGCAGTTCAATAAAAAACGAGGCCATCCATTCCATGCGTTCGTTCTCTTCCCACTTCTCAGGAGCCAGGCCTAGCTCGCGCGCTTTGGCAATGGCAAGATCTTCAACGAGGGCTCTCTTTTCGATGATTTGCACAGCGACGCTCTCACCAACATCGTCTTCGGCCACCACAAGCTCGAATTCTCCAATTCGTATTATCTCGCCCGGCGTCAACCTTCCTGCCCTGGCCTTCAAACTGGCATAGTTCAGCGCCCGGAAGATCTCCTCTTGGGATACCAACTGCGCAGCCTTGCGTCTTAGGTCTTTCATGCAGTTTCATTCCCTCCAGTTGGATCAATTATGGGTAACGTTCACCCAGAGGTGGAGGTCCCGGTAGGGTCCCGTGAAATTCTCTTCCTTATAAAGCAGGAACTGCAGCTTCTGCTCGTCTCCAGTTTTATTGAGGATATAGCTGACGGGCTGCTCCCACGTCTGGTTATGCATCAGCGACAAATTCCGATCATAGATTGAAACATTATCCAGGACCAGTCGCATGGTATAGTTCACCAGCGCATACTCGTGGTTGACCACACCCACGATTACAGTGCTTTTGTTGCCAGCCACCACCTGCGTGGGATAGTCATAGGCTTTCCCGCCTGGCCCGAGGATGTAAAACTCGGTGAACTTCTCTCCCTGTTTAGGGGTTACTATTACGTAAACAAGGGCTGCGATTGACATAATTATAGTTATTATTAATATTATTGTCAGGGCTTTATCCAGCCGGCTCTTATCGGCTTCCAGTATCTCTTTCTTAACATTGTTGAAGCCTTCCTGAAATCGAACTTGAAACCTTTCCTCTGGGGCCAGGCTCGCTCTTCGCCAGTTAGCGGCAGCAGCCATGGCAATTGTGAATACTGCAAGTGAGACTACTACGGGAGTCAGCCGAATTCCCCATGGTGTGTAGTTCAGGCCGAGGCCGATGAGTGGCACCACTGCGATGCTCAGGCCGAAGCTCAGGGCGACCCTCTCTATGCCATCCAGATCGCCTTTTTTTGGAAAGAGGGCGGCAATGAGGACATAGCCTGGCACAAACAACACCATTAAAAGCCCCAGGGGTACGCGCACAGGAAGATCTGCAAGGGGCGTTAAAGTGAAGATCAACGTCGCCAAGGCCAGCACTACTGCAGCCTGCAGGTCCGCTGCCATCATCGCCATTCTCTCTTTTATAGCTCTCAACCCCCTGTGTGCATGCCAAACGGTTGCCAAATACAGTCGAATATCATGTTGATAAGACTTTTCTTTTCCGGTCTTTCCCTGCTTTTTATCCTGTTGCTCTGCAGGCGAAATTTCCCAACCTACTCGCAGGTAACCCGTCTCTTTGCTACGACCCCAACAGGAAAGTTTTCTCGAACCTGGCAGTGCCTTGCCAAAAATCATCAAATTCGCTGATGTGAGCCTCCGATGCCAGTTCTTCTGCCAAGGCTACCAGAGGTGATATGCAAACAGCAAATCCATCACGCCTATCGTATCTGAAATTTTATTTTTCAGACATTTATGTTTTTCGCAAGGAATCGCTCGGCAAGGGGAAGTTATTTATTTCATCTACCATACCTGATCGAATCTGGCGAAAATGGGTCCGATATGAAGCTTGAGGATTTGAGCAAGAGCGGCCTGGATCTTGTACTGCCCCTGTCCCTGATAATTTTGGGAGAGATGCTCATCTTTCTGGGAAATATGAAGGGGGCCATGATAGTCCACGCTCTGACCCTAATGCTTTTGGTCTTATCTTCCATCTATATCGATAACAGAATTTATCCCGCGTTAATGCTCCTGCCTCTTTTCAGGCTGCTAAACGTTGCCATGCCTGTTTTTTTTCAACTGACCATTTACTCATATTCGCTGGTATACGCGCCTATGTTCATTCCCGTCATCTTCATCCTGAAGGACGCCATATTCAGCCGATCAGAGGTCGGGTTGACGGCGAAGGGGTTTTGGTTTTACCTTCCACTCGCCGTAGCAGTTGGTTTTGCCCTGGGTTTTGGTGAGTACAATGTTCTGCATACAGAAGTGCTCATACCAGACATGAGCCCAAAGAACATCCTAATCCTCTCTTTGACGATGATCCTTTTCGTGGGCATTGTAGAGGAGTTTGTATTCAGATCTGTTTTGCAGACGGTAATGGAAGAGCGGCTGGGAGCAATACCCGGGCTCCTGGTTACCAGCTTCACATTCGGAGTCATGCACAGTGGTTATCACATTCCAATGGAGATCCTGTTCGTATCATTCGCCGGAGTGGTCTTCGGTCTACTATTCTGGATGACCCGGAGCCTGCCCATCATCGCCATAGCGCACGGTGTTACCAATATCTCGCTATTTCTTGTTGCACCTCTGCGCTCAGAGATCCTGGTTTATTTGATCGGCGTTCCTGCAATTATGTTCTTGCTGTACGCTGCTATTTTCAAAAAGCTGCCAAAGAAGATCGAGCCCCTGAAAGGGATAAGTCGAGAGCGCTAGGCACTTAGATCAGCTTAAAACCGCAAAGAGATATTAAAAGACAATATGATCAGTGGTTTAGTACATCAACCACTTTGTAACCCACGATCAGGAAGAACGTCAATACCAGCGGAAGGATGGCCAAATTCAGCATAGTAGATAGGCGTTTGTTCCAGAGCGAGGAGGCTGATAGAATCTCAGATGCACTGAGCAGGGCAATTAAGCAGACGACAGAAATGACGCTGATCTCTGACACGCCCACCACCGAGAACATGCTGACCACTGAAGATGTAGTGCTCAGAGTGCTCGTGGTACTCAGAGTACTTGTAGTACTCATAGTGCTGCTCACTGTGCTTAACATTGATGATAACACTGTTTCCCTCCAATCTTACTTATCTTACGTACCATTTACTGTGCAGGACGAGTATTAATAAGTTTCCCTTATTCTTGCTATAGTACTTTCATGAAGTTTTGGCTTTATTTAAGCTTTGTCAACCATGAGGATACCGTGTGCGCACACATCTAGGGAAATCATTTTATAGAAGCTCAAATACTGTGAACCTGAGAATTCACGTATCTTATCGGAGGATCATCATATGGCAGGAATGGGCGGAACACCAGTTATAATTCTAAAGGACACCCGCAGAGAGACAGGGAAAGACGCCATCTCGAACAACATCATGGCTGCCCGGGCAGTGGCCAACGCTGTGCGCAGTACCTTAGGCCCCAAGGGCATGGACAAGCTGCTGGTTGACTCCATTGGAGATGTGACTATTACCAACGACGGCGTGACCATCCTCAAGGAGATGGACGTGCAGCATCCAGCAGCGAAGATGCTCATCGAGGCCGCCAAGACCCAGGACAAGGAGGTTGGCGACGGCACCACCACAGTGGCAGTTTTGGCAGGGGAGCTTCTCAAAAAGGCCGAGGCCCTCTTGGAACAGAAGGTACACCCAACAGTGATAGTGCAGGGCTACAGAATGGCCGCCGAGAAGGCCATCGAGATCTTGAAGGCCACATCCCTTGATGTATCTATGAAGGATAAAGACCTCCTGCAGAAGATCGCCGAGACTGCCATGACCGGCAAGCTGGCCGACTCCCCAGACAACAAGATCGCCAAGTACGCGGTGGACTTGGCCCTCAATGCAACAGAGGACTACAACGGAAAAATTAAGTTTGACATGGACAAGGTCAACGTTGAAAAGAAAGTCGGGGAGAGCACCATAGATTCGGAGATGGTCCAGGGCGTTGTCATCGACAAGGAGATCGTACACCAGAACATGCCCCGCAGGGTCGAAAACGCTAAGATCGCTCTGCTTTCGACGCCCATAGAGGCTAAGGATACTGAGACCAAGGCAGAGTTGCAGATCACCTCATCGACTCAGTTCCAGCTTTTCATGGAGCATGAGAAGAAGAAGGTCAAGGAAGCTGCAGATAAAGTGATTGCCAGTGGCGCTAATGTGGTCTTTTGCCAGAAGGGCATCGATGATCTCGCCCAGCACTACCTGGCCAATGCCGGAGTGCTTGCCCTCCGACGCGTGATAAAGAAGGATCTGGACAAGCTCTCCAAGGCAACAGGTGCCAATGTCGTCACAAGCCTCGATGAGCTCCGGCCAAGCGACCTTGGGACTGCGGCTTTGGTCGAGGAGAGGCATGTAGGAAATGGCATCATGACATTCATTTTAGGCACAAAGAATTATGCAGTGACATTGTTGCTCAGGGGCGGGACCCAGCAGGTCCTCAACGAGCTGGAGAGGGCGCTCGACGATGCCCTGCATGCAGTTGCCGATGTGATTGAGGACGGAAAGCTGGTGGCAGGCGGCGGTGCTCCTGAGATTGAGCTTGCAATGCGCCTCAGGGAATATGCAGCAACTCTCAAGGGCCGTGAGCAACTGGCAGTCATAAAGTTCGCCGAGGCATTGGAGATCATTCCCAAGACCCTGGCAGATAATGCGGGCTTCGATGCCATCGATAAGCTTGCAGAGCTGAAGAATAGGCACGAAAAGGACAAGAACGCAGGCTTCAATTCCTACACTGGCGAGATAGGGGACATGTACGCTTTGGGCGTGGTGGAACCACTGCGGGTCAAGGTCCAGGCTATCCAGTCGGCAACAGATGCTGCATCTCTGATTCTGCGCATCGACGATGTGCTCTCCTCGACCAAAAAGCCTCCAGAAAGGGCACCAGGTGCAGGCGGAATGCCCGGCGGCATGGGCGGCATGCCTGGAATGGGTGGCATGCCCGGAATGGGAATGCCTGGAATGTACTAAAGAGCTTGGGCAAGCTCTTTGCTCGATCTTTTTTTTTAGTTTTTTGGCGCATTTCAATGAAGAGATGGTGTGATGGAGGGGTATCAGATATGGCTGGCTTTTCTGACACTTGCGATAGTGTCTCTCAGCATCATACAGCTCCAGATCAGCCGCAACAGAAGACTGGAATTGGATCGCCATCAAATGCAGATCGAGGCTCAAAGGTTGCATGACAGTCTGAGAGATAGAACGCAGAGCATGGATCGTCTCCAGCACGATTTTGCTCAATTGCTAAAATGGAGAGATCGAGCCATTGAGCTGGAGAAGGAGCTTTGTGCAGCAAAGCAGAAGGAAAGATACTTTTCAGCTCAGCGGCTGCAGTTCCTGGAGGACTGTATTTCATCCCCAAAGATCAGCCACAATGCCTGCTTCCTTGTCACTGTTCCCTCACGAGGTGTACACACATTTGAAGACAGTCTCCTTCATATGCTGGAGCGGGCAGAGTTTGAAATAATCATAGTATCTCCCTGGATTAAGATGCAGACCTGGAACCGCATAAAAGCTCCTTTGCACAAGTTCTCCCGTCGAGGAGGAAGGCTGAAGGTATTTATGCGCGACTGTGAGATAGATTATAGCAATGGCATGAGCGATGATATTCATGAAGAGGTTGCGACCCTTGGCGGAGAAATCGTACCGGTAGGGAAGCTTCATGCCAAGATCTATCTGGTAGACCGCAAGGAGGCCATTATAACCTCAGCCAACCTCACCAAAGGCGGCCTCGATGACAACTACGAAGCAGGCATCTGGTTGAGGGACCCTGCAATTCTCAAGGAGATATGCGCCTTTGTCGATGACCTTCGAGTATCAAATTGATGAGGTATATTCGCCACAAGAAGATACCTACCTCCTCCTCAGAGCTGCCCTGAAAGAGGCAGGGCCAGATGACGTGGCGCTCGAAATTGGCTGTGGCAGTGGTCTTATCTCTCAGGAAGTGGCTCCAAGGGTAAAAAGCATACTGGCCACTGACATAAATCCTCATGCAGTCAGGATGGCGAAGGCGAAGGGAATTGAGGTTGTTAGAGCCGACCTGTTTTCGGGCCTGCGAGGAAAGTTCGACCTCATCCTCTTCAACCCGCCTTACCTCCCCACGACTGACCTGGAGAGGACAGAGCAATGGATCAACTTTGCGCTCGATGGAGGCGAGGACGGACGAAAGACAATTTGCAGATTTTTAAAGGAACTTTCGGGCCATCTTTGTCCAGGGGGAAGAGCGCTTCTCCTGATATCCAGCCTGACAGGATTGCATGAGGTGCGAAGCATGGCAGAGGCCATGGGGCTGGATGTTAGAGAAGTTGCCAGAGGCCGATGCTTTTTTGAGCTGCTTCATGTGCTCAGGCTTGAGGTCGCGCACAATCACCAAGTCAAATCAAATTGCTTTTCAAATTCTTTGCAAATATGAATTGCAAATCAGTGAATCGCTATCCTTGGCCGATAAAGTCATCTTGCTTTAATTGAGCATTATTGCCCTCAGCGCATAGCCTTATATGTATGAAAATAGAGCGAGCCTTGCGACAGTGTTTGAAGTATACATGAAGGTGATGAATTATGAGAATTAGGGTAGTCAGTTCTAAGAACGAGATAAATGATCTCAACAGGAACGAGCAGATGATTCATCTGGCTTTCAGAGCTGCAAACACCGATATATTCAAGCTTGTGCAGAACTGTCCTCGCGTCAGAGCAATTCAGGTTCCTTCATCATATCTCAAGACTCTCTCCAAGGCCTGCGAGATGTTCTTGGCGCTTCAAGGCGTTGAACTCATAGAAGGGGACGTCTGGGGACACAGAAAGGACATCGATGAGTATTACAGCATCGATGAAACTATTTTGGAGAAGATATCGGCCCTTAGCGCAGGTGGTGCCAGTGACAATGAGATTGCCATCACCATCTCAAGAGAGAGCAAGCTATCTCCAGAGCTGGTAAAGTATCTCGTCAAGCAGAGATCTTAGGGCGAAATATATGCTCAGACATCTATTCAAGATTTGTCTGGCTTTTCCTCCTCAACAGAGAAACAAGCATTTCCAATACTTCATTCACACCCTGGCCAGTTTCAGTGGACATCCCTGGAACGCTTTCGTATCTAAGAATATCTGCTTTATTGGCTACTATCACAATCGGAAGCTTAAGTGAGTTCTTAAGATCTTCAGCCAGCCCAAGCTGGGATTGCAGAGGATAACCGCAGTGGCCGCTTGGGTCGAGGATGTAGAGCACAACTCCCGGCAGATGGTTAAGTGCAGCCATTGTCTGGCGTTCTATTTCGTTTCGCTCCTCAAAAGGGCGGTCAAGCAGCCCGGGCGTGTCCACAACCTGATATTTCTGATCACCTCTATAAAAGTGTCCCACATAAATCCCTCGTGTAGTGAAAGGATAGCTGGCGATCTCAGGTCGTGCGCCGGTGACCTGGGCAATGAAGCTCGACTTGCCGACGTTTGGGTAACCTGCTATGAGGACTGTTGGCAGCGCGGGATCTATGCTCGGCATCTTGCGGAGCATATTTCTTGCGTCATTTAGGAATAACAGGTCTTTCTCAATGGACTTCATGACCGATGAGATGCGCCCGAAGGCCGCCTTTCTTAGTGGGGTGCTGTCTTGGACCCTTGAGCGCTTCATCTTGCCCACGTACTCCCTGGTGATCTGTCTGGCTTGCTTCGATGCCCAGGCCAGGCGAGAGAGGCTGATTCTCATGGCATCGACGCCCACAATTATGTCTGCCATCTCCCTGTAGAACGGAGGCAGGCTCTCGAACGATGGAAATTTCCGCACCAGGTTGGCCAGGTTGTCGGAGATTATATTGCCAGCATTTTGGACCATGGACTCGTTGTCCTCAGCACGGGATGCACGCCTGAATGCTTTGTCCAAAAGCTCTTGCGAGGTGGGCACAGTAGGAAGCTGCTCAAACATTAACCATAAGTTACCGGCAATGGCAGATAAATCTTTAGGCCGCATCGGAATAGTTGCTAAATAAAATGTTTTCGGAAGGCTTAAATAGTACTTCAATATCTATATAGATGAGGTGGCCTGTTGAAGAGATTAGGCACCGCGCTTCATGTAGTGCAGAAGAGGCTGATTGTTCGCGGCGAACAAATTGATGGAAGCGAGGCCAGCATCCCCAGAATAAACTCCTGGGTTGTGGATCAGAAGAGAACCCGGGTCGGAAAAGTTTTCGATATATTCGGCCCAATTTTGCATCCGTATATCATCGTTCGACCAATTAGAGGATTGGATGCCGCTGCCCACGTCGGAAAGAAGCTCTATGTCGACGAGGCGTCGGGGAGAGATAGAAAGTGGAAGAGATTGAGAAGCTGAGAGAGATAGAAAGAGTCGAGCCGGAGAAGCTAAAGGAGAGAACCCGGCTCAAGCGAGAGAAGGAGAAAGTAGACGAGTTCGAAAAGTTCACTGTGGAGTGCCCAGAGTGCGGGAGCCACACCCTGGTGCGCGACTATGAACGAGCGGAGCTTGTCTGTTCAGATTGCGGTCTTGTTATCGACGAGAACTTCATCGACCAGGGGCCGGAGTGGCGGGCCTTTGATCATGACCAGCGCATGAAGAGGTCGAGGGTTGGTGCGCCCATGACTTACACCATCCACGATAAGGGCCTTTCCACCATGATCGACTGGAGAAACAGAGATTCCTATGGCAAGACCATCTCCTCAAAGAACAGAGCTCAGCTATACAGGCTGAGGAAATGGCAGCGGCGAATCCGGGTCAGCAATGCTACGGAGCGCAACCTTGCCTTCGCACTCTCGGAGCTGGACAGGATGGCATCTGCCCTGGGTCTGTCCAGAAACGTGCGGGAGACTGCCGCCGTTGTCTACCGCAAAGCAGTGGACAAAAACCTCATTCGTGGCAGGAGCATTGAGGGTGTTGCTGCGGCAGCACTTTATGCGGCATGCCGTCAGTGCAATGTTCCTCGAACGCTGGACGAGATCGCAGAAGTCTCCAGGGTCTCCAGAAAGGAGATCGGCAGAACCTACAGGTTCGTCTCCCGTGAGCTGGCATTGAAGCTCATGCCCACAAGCCCGATCGACTACATTCCCAGGTTTTGCTCAGGCCTGAACCTGAAAGGGGAGGTGCAGGCCAAGGGGATAGAGATCTTGAGGCAGGCAGCTGAAAAAGAGTTAACCTCCGGCCGTGGCCCGACGGGCGTGGCAGCAGCCGCAATCTACATCGCGTCAATCCTATGCGGAGACCGGCGCACCCAGAGGGAGGTGGCAGATGTCGCGGGAGTGACGGAAGTCACCATCAGGAACCGCTACAAAGAGCTGGCGGAAGAGCTGGATATAGAGATAATCCTGTGAGGTTTATCTCTATTTTCTCATTGTGGCTTCGACCTTAGCTTTTTTGGCGCTCAATCTGAACTGATGGGTGGCCCCTGACCGTAAAAGGTTTAAGGATTGAGTTGAGTTAGTCTGAGACGCGCAGAATAATAATGCCAAGGTGGCGGAGCGGCTACGCAAATGCCTGCAGAGCATTACCACTCCGGTTCGAATCCGGACCTTGGCTTTGGCGATGGTGATAGCAAAGTTCGAATGCGCCCTTCTGGGCATTCCCTTCGCGTAAAATAAAAATAAAATCGACTGATATATTTAAGGGAAAGGCTTATATCTTCTCAAGTTATTTGATTACGGTCCTAATTATTCAGGGGGCTTAATCAGTTTTGAGCGATTCAACGGGCTACGACGCAAGCCAAATCCAGGTCCTTGAAGGTCTTGAGGCAGTTAGGCGCAGGCCTTCCATGTACATCGGCAGTACGGATACACTGGGGCTGCACCACCTGGTCTACGAGGTAGTGGACAACAGCGTGGACGAGGCCCTGGGCGGCTACTGCAAGGAGATAAACGTAACAGTTCACAAGGACGGCAGTGTATCCGTCAACGATGATGGCCGCGGAATACCTGTGGACAATCATCCTCAATATAACCGTCCGGCTCTTGAGATCGTCATGACCGTTCTGCATGCAGGCGGCAAGTTCAACCACGAATCCTACAGCGTCTCCGGCGGCCTGCACGGCGTAGGAGTCTCAGTGGTCAACGCTCTTTCCGAGTGGCTTGAGGTTGAGGTCAGGAGAAACGGTAAGGTTTATTGGCAGCGATATGAGCACGGCAACGTTGTCTCCGATGTCCAGGTCAAGGGAACTTCGGACAGTACAGGTACCACTGTTACCTTTAAGCCGGATGGTGCAATCTTCGAGGACACAGAATACAACTTCGATACGCTCTCTTCCCGGCTGAGGGAGCTGGCTTTCCTCAACCGCGGCCTCAGGATCTCCTTGAAGGATGAGCGAACTGACAAAGAGAACGACTTCTGCTATGAAGGTGGCATAATCTCCTTTGTAGAGTATCTAAATGCAAACAAAGAGGCACTGCATAAGCCTCCCCTATACTTTTCCCGCAGCAAGAATGGAACGCAGGTGGAGGTTGCTCTGCAGTACAACAACTCCTACAATGAGAACATCTTCTCCTATGCCAACAACATCAATACACGCGAGGGCGGCACCCACCTCATGGGCTTTCGTGCGGCCCTGACAAAGACTGTGAATGAGTATGCACGTGAAAATAAGTTGATCAAGAACGAGGCAAAGCTCGGAGGCGAGGATCTGCGCGAGGGGCTGGTTGCGGTCATCAGCGTGAAGCTTCCCGATCCGCAGTTCGAGGGCCAGACCAAGACGAGGCTCGGAAATAGCTCCATTCGGGGAATCGTCGAGTCGATGGTTTCGGAGGGCCTGGCTGAATACTTCGAGGAGAACCCTCTGGTTGCCACGACCATCGTTGAGAAGGCTGCCGAGGCGCTGCGTGCTCGAGAGGCAGCCCGCAAAGCCAAGGAGCTGACCAGGAGAAAGAACGCCTTGGGCTCTGGGGGCCTGCCTGGCAAGCTGGCAGACTGCTCCGACAACGATCCCTCAAAGTGCGAGATCTACATAG
>CAZRYL010000022.1:0-38440 GCA_964604285.1 uncultured Methanotrichaceae archaeon | reverse complement strand
GTGCTCTGGTCGATGGTCTTCTTCGGCCTGCGCTGGCCGATGGGAGGACTTGCAACAATTGCCGTGCTCTGGTTCTTGATTGCGCTGACCATCTTGAAGTTTTGGGCGGTCTCAAGAGAGGCTGCACTGCTTCTCATCCCTTACCTTCTGTGGGTATGCTTTGCCGCGTTTCTCAATTACAGTATCTGGAGTCTTAATTAATATCCAGCCTTAACTTTCTTCAGGATTACTCCAGTGAAATGAGCTCCATCCGACAACTTAATGAGCTTTGGTTGGTATAGTTTTTTACATCCTGTTCGTCCGTATCGTGGATGGAAGGAGGAATGGGCCTGAGGCGGCTAAAAGGTAAAGGTAGGGAGATTGTATTGAAAAAACCGCCCCAGGCCATAAACCATCAGGGTTTAGTTTCTCCTTATTAACGATGTCGGTTGAAGCTACCTTAGAGGCAGCAGGAAATGGGGCATGACCGACAATCCTAAAGCTTCTCCAGTTCATCTATCCTTTCATGAAACGAATCGGCATCGCCGACACCACCTTTGCCCGTTGTGACATGGCCCGGACCGCGATTTTAGCGATCAAAAAGGAGGCATCTGTGGAGATAGTTCGCTACACTGTGCCCGGCATCAAGGACCTGCCTGTGGCTGCAAAGAAGCTCCTTGTGGAGGATAACTGTGACGTGGTCATGGCTCTGGGAATGCCGGGTTCTGCGCAAAAGGACAAGATGTGCGCTCACGAAGCATCCCTGGGTCTTATCGCTGCCCAGCTCATGACAAACAAACATATCATTGAGGTCTTCGTTCACGAGGATGAAGCTCCTGATGAAAAGACACTTGCATGGCTCGCGGAACGGAGGACATACGAACATGCTCAAAACGTGGTCAGATTATTATTTTATCCTGAGAAGCTGACGAGGCTTGCCGGTACCGGTCAGCGTCAGGGATACGAGGACGCCGGGCCAATTGAGGGTGGACAAGATGGCAATCTCGGCCATTGAAGCTTTTTTGAAAGTCAGCCAACAGCGAAAAATAAAATTTAAGCGATGATCTTCGCGCTAAGTATCTTGACCTCCTTTAGCGGCCTATCCATGGAGTTGGTTTTGACTTTTCCGATAGCATCCACCACATCCATGCCCTCAACCACCTTGCCAAATGCCGGGTGGGCTTTGTCCAGATAGTTGTTGTCCACCAGGTTGATGAAGAACTGGCTGCCGCCAGTGTTTGGTCCTGCATTGGCCATGGCGATGGTGCCGCGATCATTCCTGTTGTGGCTGGTGAACTCATCCTTGATGGTGTATCCAGGTCCACCCCTGCCTGTGCCTGTTGGGTCTCCACCCTGGATCATGAAGTCGCGGATGATGCGGTGAAAGATTGTGCCGTCGTAAAATCCTTTCTCAACGAGCTTTCTGAAGTTGCCGGCAGTCAGAGGCATATCCTCGTAGAGCTGCAATGTGATGTCGCCCATGCTGGTCTTCAAAGATATCCTAGTTTTGCCTGCCTGCGGAGTGTCTTCTGCCATTGCTTTGTCTCTCCTTAAATTTAAGAAATGATTTTGGCGTGGACTATTGATACATCCTGTAGCGGCTTGTCAAGGGCGTCGGTCTTGACTTTTCCGATGGCATCCACCACGTCCATGCCATCGATCACTTTTCCGAAGACCGGGTGAGCTGTGTCAAGATAGTTGTTGTCCACAAGGTTGATGAAGAATTGGCTGCCGCCCGTATTTGGTCCTGCGTTGGCCATGGCGATGGTGCCGCGATCGTTCCTGTTGTGGCTGGTGAACTCATCCTTGATTGTGTATCCTGGGCCGCCCATTCCAGTCCCTTCTGGGTCTCCGCCCTGAATCATGAAGCCGTCGATCACTCTGTGAAATATTGTGCCATCATAAAAGCCGGTCTTCACAAGCTTCTCAAAATTGCCGACTGTGATGGGCATATCGCTGTAGAGCTGCAATGTGATGTTGCCCATGCTGGTCTCCAGAAGAACCTTGGTCGAGTTGCCCTGCGCTGCAGCCGAAGTAACTGTGGCTGCAGCAATTCCCAGCATAAGAATGCTGGCTGCCAGATAAAGTGATGCTCTTGTCATCGACACCTTTGTTGTCCGGATTGGATAAAGCCTTTATCGATAAAAGGAAGATGACGAATATTTTATGATTTAATATTCCATTATTTCTTCTGGGCAACAATGATAATGGAGTAAGATCCATCTACATCTTCGACTGTGGGATATGCAGCAACGTACGCCAGCCACCGGATCATCTCCGGAGTGTGCATGATCGGCTCTTCTGAGAGCTTTTTTGTCAGGCACCTGGCGTGTGACAGCTGCTGTTCTCTGCGAAAGAGTGCTCTGGACCAGGATTGCCCCAGTCGGTACAACACTTGCATGTCGTGGCTCTGTACGATTCTGCTCAAAGACCCGAATGAAAACCACTGTTTATGGGATTTGTTCCGGGGAAGGCCTGCATCATCGCCAGATTCGTATAGCGCGTTAGGGACAGAGCAGATTAAAAGGCCGCCAGGCTGCAGGACTTGAGCGAACTGAGATACAGCTCGATGCGAGTCGGTCAGATGCTCTATTGTCTCAAAGCTGACCACTGCGTCCACAGAGCTGTATGCCACATCCGGGGTCAGGTCTTCGCAGTTGAGGTCTTTTTTAAGAAATCTGACGCCAGAATTCCTGTACCGCATGGATGCGATATCGATCAATTCCTGGCTGCAGTCAACCCCTATAACATTTCTGGCTGTCCTCCTGAGCTCTTTTGTGCCGTATCCAATGCCGCAAGAGATGTCGGCCACGATGCCTGGTCGATATCGCCTTAAAAAATCGGCTGCAAAAAGGTAGCGTCCCAGATACTCTGCCTTCCTCCAGAGGTTGGAGTCACTGATATCGAAGGGATCTATCTGTTCTGGGCCAAGTCCACCAAAAGCCGAGTTAGACGACTTCATTATGATCGGATAAACTTGAGCTCGCCCCCTGCCAATAAAACTTGCTATCGGATTGTACGTCTCTAGAACGCCGCGAAAATGCCGGCATCTAAAGGATCTGTCCTGTCTCCTGTGATTGCATAGATTGATTTACCAAAAAAAAATTGAAGCTCGCAGCACTCGCTGGAATATGCTCTATGGTATCCCTATGAGCCCGACGAGAAGGTCAGAGATGTGGCTTCTTTCTTCATATCAGAGAACGCAACGTCTGCTAAGGAGATCTCCCGAAAGTTTGGTGCAGACTATGCGCTCGTAATGTCAGAAGATTTGAGCAAATATTTCGCCGAATTGTTGGCTTCTGGGAAGAACTTCAGCGACTATGTAACGGTTCCGAAAAATCCAGGTGCAGGCAAATTCGATATAAGATCAAACCTGAAATTGGAGACCATCTATACCAAAATGGTCAGTGGCAAAAGCATTGAAGGATTTTCGAAAAAATTCGATAACTGTCAAATCAGGATTTATAAGATCGTCTGATATGGGTGCGAACTTTGGCCTTCTGGCCGGAGAGGAGTTCGCCCCCTCTGCGCCGCGCAAGGACCCTTGACATCTCACCTCTTGGGCATCTCACAGTAAATTTTTCTGCGCACAACATCCTCTAAATTCCATTGATTTTTGAGCTAAGTTTGGGCTCAATTTTTCAATAATTCAATATCAGTAGAGCTTTGTGAAATGGATTCACAACAGCAAAACACCAATGCGAATAGAAAAAAGAGCTCCCTTGATAGCTATTATCATAATAGTAACCGCCCGAAAATTCTTTTCACATTACATTATAATACAATTTCTGAGTCTATCTATCTCTTGTGAAATACTATTCTGACTACTATGAAGGCTTTATTTCTAAAAATAAACGAAATTAAGTGTTTTTATCTAGTAACTACAACGTTCAACTATTAGAAAAGTTTATATACAACAAAAACAAGCTTAATACTGTGCCAGGACAGGTAAAAAACCTGTCTGATCACATCACGAGGGGATGACTAGAAGGGCTATTCATCAGAGGGGATGGATTAACCTTCACAATATCTCCAAACTGTAGTAGGAGCGTATGGTGAACGTATCTGGAGGCTTTATTTAAAAATGTATGTCACCAAGAGGGGATGGCACGAGGGAGTAGCAATGAAGGGGATTGGATGAACTCACCGTTGGCCATTGTAAATACGTCTCAAAAAACGCTTCTTAGAAGGGATGGCACGAAACATGTAGCAAAATAGCGTACGTCCAGATATAGCGCAGGATTGCGTTCGGCTAATGCAAAAGGCTCGCTGCTGGAAAGGGACGGCAGTGGACGTCTGAAGGGGTAGCCGGGATGGATGGTACGAATCGAGGGGCACAGGCTCGTGAAGGGCAGGGAGAAACGATTCGGAAGGGGATTTAAGGGAGACCGGTTCGGCACTGCCCAACGCCAGTCTGTGAGTTGCAAGGGATGGCACAGAAAAATATATAAGATCGGAGCCGGCATAAATTGCCAAATTTGTGCCAGCTCCGATCTGGCTGAAGACAACCAAAATGAATGTGAAATTGAAGAGGGAAGATGAGAGGAGACATCAAGCTGTTCATGCTGCAAATGAATCCAGAGAGTGCAGGGGTGAAAAAACCGCAGATAACACCTGCTCTGGCTCCTACAGGACTGCATTTGCATCTACCGGTTATGCATTCACGCTGTGGATTGTTAACGGCAAGATGAAGAAGTGATAGCATGAAGATCCGGATAGAGGTAGAGAACAAAGGACTCAGGTCTTACCATGAGTTCGAATCGGAGAACATGGGTGGAGAGGCCTTAAAAGAGATGATCTTAGGCTTTCTGTCGACCTCCGGGATCTTCGAGAGCACAGCTGAGCATGCAACTGCACCTGTTCATGACTACAACAGCAGCGGGACCTTGATGGAGCGTCTGGCGAACTTCATACGATATGAGTTTTCCGACACCTGGTTCACAACCCAAGAGCTTAGAGAAAGATATGAGACTGTGGCTGATGATATCAAGCTCAGCACAGTTTCCACCTATCTCTCACGCATGAATCGTGACGGCCTGCTGGATAGACGGGGCAATAGAAACAACAGGCAGTACAGATTGGTCGAAAAGGCCGAGCCAGGGATGATCGCGCAGCAGAATGTCCAGCGCCAAAATGCTTATGAAAAACGAAGAGCTGAAGGCAGATGGTAGCATAACCTAAGACGCATTACATCGTGTCGTTGAGGTATCCACGGGTCAGGTTCAGGCTGTAGTTGGCGACGGAATTTCGAGGATCGATATCCAATACGGTCTGAAAAGCTACAAGAGCCTCCTGAAATCGGTTTTGTGAAACAAGAACCAGGCCTTTATTGTACCATGCATAGATGTTCTGCGGCTGAAGCAAAATGGCTTTCTCAAAGCTCTCAAGAGCCTCGCGAAAGAGACCAGTCCGGTTCAATGCCAACCCCTTGCCAAGCCAGGCCTCAGCATCATCTGGACGAAGTTTTGTGGCATTCTCATAACAGCTTGCCGACTGGTTATATTCGCCCAGCGAGTAGTCGACCATGCCCAAATTGTACCACACAGTCTCATCGGATCTGTTCTGCTCCAGAGCCCTCTGCAGACAGAATGCAGCATCCTTGTAATTTCCTAATGTCGCCAGCAGGCATCCTTTATTGGACCAGGCCGCAAAGTTTTCAGGATCCAGGGCGATGATCTTATCAAAGCACAACAGAGCTTCGCTATTATCTCCAAGAGCAGCCAAAGCCAGGCCCTTGCCCAGCAATGCATCGATGCTCTTTGGCTCCAGGTTCAAGCAGCTGGCAAAGAACTGCAGGGACCTGTTGTATTCTTTGGCTGCACAAAGAGCATTTCCCTCGCCCAGATACGCCCTTGCGTTCCTCGGGTCAAGGTCGATGGCTCTCTCATAATATGGAAGCGCTGCGCTACAGTCTCCTCCTGCACAAAGCACGTCGCCCATTCCACAAGAAGCCTCGGAGCTGTTCGAGTCAAGGGCAAGGGCCCTCTCATAACATCTCCTGGCCTGCAAAAGATCCTTCAGGCCGAAGAGTGCATCGCCCTTGCCCGTCCATGCTCGGGAATTATTCGATTGCAGGTCCAGAGCATCCTCGAAGGATTTTAGGGCTGAACTGTAATCGCATAGAGATAGATGGGCCATTCCTTCTCCCAACAGGGCCCGAAAGTTCTTGCCATCAATGGCGAGAGCTTTTTCATAACAGTCCAGAGCCTCGCCTGGGCGATCATCGAATAGCAGGATATCACCCTTGCCAGTCAGAGCTCGAACGCTTTTCGCATCAATTGATAGGACCCGGTCGTAGGCAATTAAGGCACTGTCGAGATCGTTTTGAAGCGACAGGATATCGGCCTTTCCCAAAAGGGCTATGAGGTCATCAGGCTGCTTGGCTAGAGCCATCTCGTAGCACTGAGCAGCTCTATCGGTTCGGCCTTGAAGTCTCAAAGCCTCGCCTTTTCCCACCAGTGCCCTGATATTTCCGGAATCGTGGGCAAGTGCGTCTTCGTAGGAGGAGAGAGCAGAAACGTAATCGTTCAACGCCATGAGCACATCACCCCTACCAACCAATGCACGGACATCTTGAGGAGATATTTCCAGGACACAGTTGAAGGCCTGCAAGGACGAGGCATTATCATGAAGGGCATAAAGCGTTTGGGCCTTTCCCAGAAGCGATCCGACATCTCGTGGGCTGTGGTTTTGTGCCGCCTCATAGGATTTGAGTGCCCGATCGTAGTCCTCAAGGGAATAACTGGCATCGCCAATCCCCCTCAAAGCAGTCACATTCGTCTCATCAAGGCTCAAAACGGCTTCAAAGCATTCTTGCGCCTCATGGTAGCGCTCAAGTTCAAGCAGGAGATTGCCTTTTCCAAGCAGCGCTGCAGTGTTATTTGCATCAAGCCGTGCAGCTTGTTCAAAGCTTTGCAAAGAAGCCACATAGTCCTCCAATTCGCTTTGAACTTTTGCTTTGCTGACCCAGAGGGTGGAGTTGTTCGGATCCAGCCGCAGGGCAGAGTCAAAGCATAACGCAGCCATTCTGTATCTTCCCATTCTGACCTGGATGGTACCTTTTAATGCCCATGCTTCTACATGGGATTGATTTTTTTCCAGGGCCTTGTCCAGAGATGCTGCAGCCTCCTGGAGCCTGTCCAGATGGAAGAGGGCCTGCCCTTTGCAAAACCACGCATCGGCTTGCCCACCATTCAATACAATGGATTTGTTGAAATTTTCCAGGGCCTTTGCATAAGATCCATTGCGCATCTCCTCCATGCCCCGGTCAAGATAATATTTGTAATCGATTTTTGGCGTTGCCTGCAATCCGGCAATAACCTTGGGCCTTTCAGCTTGCAGGGCAGCCTGCACCATCTCCTTCCCGGCTAGAGCATCGGAGTTTGTAGGCGAGAGAGACAGAGCTGCTTCATATTCATCCAAAGCCTCTGAGAATTGGCTGAGATTCAATAGCGCATTGCCATTCGCGACCAGCACCCTTACCCTTCCCGAAATAGCATCCTGATTTTCCGGATCAAGCAAAGACGCATTTTCAAATATCCTGGAGGCATCATAGATTCTGCCATCCGCCAATAGCTTCTGGCCCATTGCCGCGAGAACTGCAGCCTTTCCCCTCCTTGCCTCTTGATCCAGGGGGTTTATCAAAAGAGCCTCGTCGTAGCTGTTCAAAGCTGCCTCGAACATCTCCTGTTTAAAAAGAGACATCCCCCTGTCTAGCCATGTTTTCATCAATCCTGCCCTTGCCAGAGCCTCCGCGCCGAGCCTGGATGCATTCTGGTAGCAAGAGAGAGACTCATTATAGTCGCCCATTTTCAAGGAGATATTGCCCTTTCCCAGCCATGCCTCTGCCAGATGATTATCAAGAGCCAGGGCCTTATCGTAGCTGACAGCCGCCTGGATATAATCTCCGTCTTTTTCGTTGACCATGGCTTTTTCCAGCCAGAGTCTTGCGTCCTTGGGGCTGCTCTTCAGGGCAAGATCGAAGCACAGCTCTGCCATCTTATACCGGCCAAGCATTGCAAGTGCCTCGCCTTTGCCCATCAACGCCGAAGCATTTTCAGGATCGATTTTGAGGACGCGATCATAGCAGCCTTGCGCCTCTTGGAGACTGCCGCTCTTAAATGAGTCTTGGCCTTTTTGCAGCCAGTAGGAGATGTCTTCTTGAGCCGAAGAAGAATTGAGGATGGCGAGGATCAAAGCAACCAAAATCACAACGCACGGTGAAGCCTCATCTGTCATTCCAAAGCCACCTCAACATAGTCTCCATCAGACAGGCGAAGAGCATCTCTCAGGCGAACTGGAGATACGATCTCCACCATATTTGCAGGATAGCTGCTCTTCTCAGGTCGCACTATCGCAGCCTCGATGCCATTGACCTTGATCTTGTAGCACCTGCACCCGCCGAAGATCCTGCCCTCATCCCTGAAGCCTTCGATCCTGATCTCTTGCAATTTCGAGGCTGCAAAAGGCTCATCAAGCATTATGTTCAATGTCCCTGGAAATGGCTCAAAGCCGAGCTGCTGGAGGAACTGGCTGCGGTAGCCCTTTTGCGAGATGTAGTACTGTCCCTCTCCAAGGCCCCCGACGACTTTGCCGCGGAAAAACCTGGCGCTTGTTCCTTCAAATATGTCTTTATTTTCAACTTCCATCTCTTAATTTTGTGAGGCTTATCATTATAGATAGGTTTCGCAAAAATGGTTAGCGGCAAGTACAGTTGATCTTAGGATCACTTCCTTCTAACAAGCAGCTTCGATCCATCCTTGGCCACTATCTTCACCTTCTCGCCTTTCTCCACCGTCTCATCTGCCTCAGCCTGCCAGTACTCACCTTTCAAGAGGACGTAGCCCCCGGGATCCAGCCTATCGAGGACTTCCGCCTCCTCGCCAATCACCTGTCCCAGTACAGGCGGGGCAAACCTGGCCTCAGCTACTTTGTAGAGTGCAAAGGCCAGAAACCCACCCAGGATCAGCGATGGAAGGATGATTGCAAAGGCCATTGACTGCTGGTAGCTTCCAGGAACATACCACTGCGGAAAGCTGGTGGGCACAAAGAGAATGCTTCCAACCACAACGCAGATCAGCCCGGCCACAGCTAAAATTCCAAAAGAATGGCTGTGCAGCTCTGCCAGGATAAGGCCGACCCCGAGCAAGAGCAGGAAAATGGCTCCCAGGTTCACATTGAAACCCAGACCAATCAAACCCATGGCAAGAGCAACAACGCCAAATGCTTCCGCGCCTACTCCTGGGCTGGAGAGGCCAAAGATGAGAGCATACAGTCCGACCAGCATCAAAAGCCCTGCAATGGTAGGGTCGGAAAGTATCTTCAAGAACTGCAAGTTAAGGGGTGGCTCGAAATAGTCCACACTAGAGCCTGATGTGTTCAGTGTAATTTTTTTTACTTTGCTGCCATTGATCTGATTTAGCAGATCTTCGGGCGTGGGGCTGATGTACTCGACGACGCCCCATTTTTTGGCGTCATCTGCGTTCAGGTTTAGATTTGAGAGCACGAACTCCTTTGCTGCGGTTGTATTTCGCCCGTGCATGCGAGCCTTCTCCTCGATCAAGGCTACAATGGCATTTGTGGTCTTACTGTCATTGATGGGCTCTGTGCCGCCCAAAGGTGAAAGCTGAACAGGCTGAGCAGATCCAATGATCGTGTGCGGTGCCATGGCAGCCAAGTCCGAGCCTTGCAAGATTAGAGTTCCAGCTGACCAAGCCGTTGCGCCCTTTGGAAAAACATAGGCGATCACGGGAAGCCTCGTCTCCTCTATCTGCTTGATAATTGAAGTGGTCTCAGTCAGGCCGCCACCAGGTGTGTCCAAAAGAAGAATCAAGGCCTGGTAATCGCCGGCCTCTGCTTCTTGCACTGCCGCCCGGAATATATCGTCGCTGGCTGGTGTGATTGCGTCGTCGATCTGTACGGCCAGGACAGGACTGCTAGCAGCAGATGAGGATGAGACAACCAATATCAATGATATTAAAACCAAAAAAAAGACTGGATTTTGCAGGCGCATGGAATTGCTCCAGATCATCGGCTGCTTCTGGACGCCTCTCTTCGTGCCTCATCAAGCCTGGAGGCTTCCCTTTCAGTGAGCTCCCGGTTGAGGGCGGCAGTAATGCCTGCCATCGATCCAGTTGAAAGATCGCCACTTGGGGTCACCACAATGAGCGTCTTTTCTCTGGCGATATCCACAAGGGTCTGCAGCTCCCTGAGCTTCAGCGCAGCCGGAACTTCCTCATAAAGCCTGGCTGCGTCCGTCATGGTCTTAGAGGCCTGGAACTCGCCGTCCGCGAGGATGATGCGCGACCTCTTCTCCCTCTCCGACTCAGCCTGCTTGGCAATCGCCCTGCGCATCGATTCTGGCAGAGCCACATCCCTCAAAGTGACGGCAGTCACCTTGATTCCCCAGGGATCTGTATGGCGATCCAAGATCTCCTGTAGCTTCTTGTTCAGCTCATCGCGCTTGGAGAGCAGGTCGTCCAATTCGATCTGACCGAGGACATCCCTCAAGGTCGTCTGCGCCAGCAAGGACGTTGCCAGCTTGTAGTTCTCCACCTGGATTACGGCCCTGGAGGGATCGACAACGCGGTAGTAGATTACTGCATCCACCTCAACGCTGACGTTATCACGGGTGATTACCACTTGTTTGGCCACATCTATGGTGAACACTCTCAGGTCGAGCAGAATTACCCGATCGATGATTGGAATTATAAAGAATATACCCGGCCCCTTCACTCCGCTGAAGCGTCCCAGGCGGAATATCACAACCCGCTCGTACTCTCGAACGATCTTGATGGCCTGTGAGAGAATTACGAAAACTACCAGCAGAGCTATTAGGGTAGCTAAATCAAATTGAGCCACATTGACACCAAATACAAATGGCTCTCATATCTTAAATAGCTACCCTGCACTGACTGTTGAACAAAGTAAGTCTATTTCTTGAACTCGGTATACCCGCATTTGCCGCAACTATTACGGTTGGCATGCTCAGCCAGGAATACGCCATTTCCACATCTTGGGCAGACCGGCTTCTTGGACTTAATTGAGTCTCCGCTTATCTCATAATATTTAGGCACTCCACGGACCTCTCCCTTTTTGGCTGCTGCCATCTAGCTCGCCTCCGGCTTTGCTTCCTCAGCCTTGACGAAGGTGTTCCTCTCTATGATATGAGGCCTCTCCACCTGCTTGGCTCTATCTGCAGTCTCATAGATCTTGGCATAGCCAATGGTCTCACGTTTCCCAAATTCAGTCTTCAGGCTGTCCACGAATACCAGTCCCATCTTCGAGTTCATGGTCGCTGCAAGCCTCTCCACAACATCCTTTCTCGAGGGCGTGGACTCATCGTGAATAACCTTGAAAACAACCTCTCTGCGGTTCAGCAAGGGGTTGTTCGTCTCCTCTATAACCTGTATGTCCAAACTTCATTCCTCCACAATCATTTGCTTCATCAATTCTTCAATTTGCTTCTTCTTATCAGGGGTAACCTTAACCAGAACGCTTCCCTCGTTGGGCTGGCCGTAGACAACAACGGAGCCCATTGGCGCATATATGATGGCAGGAAGAGTTGCCAGATCCTCCTCACCCTCAACTATTATTTTCACGTGCTCATCGCCCTTCAGAGTGGTTCTGATAAGATCGATGAGCTCGCTTGTAAGGGTCGCTGCTGGGTTCTTCACATCAATTGTTTTATAGCTGTCGTGATCCAGGCTCTGGACCACGTGGTCAGGCACAGGCATTCTCTTGGTCTTGTTGTCCACAATCGCAAGATCGGGCACAATTGATGCCTTTAAGAGATAAAATGCAGTCATGTCGCCTACAGCCGCAACTTTTTTGGCTGCCCGAAGCTCATGCTCCATTGCCTGCACGCATTCCAGGCCATCCCCTTTGCACAGCTGCCCTAGAGGGCTCTTCAGCATAGAGCGCAGCTCTTCTGGCAAAAGGAGTCTGCTCAATCTATCGCACCTTCAAAGCATATTTTCCAGGGAGAGTTATCTCCAGCTTCTTCGCGATGATCGACTCTTTTGGATCGATGATCACAACATAACCGCTCCAGTCCTTGCTGAGCGAGGCTGAATTACAGATGGGACAGATCTGACCTTCAATTATTCTGCGACATTCTCTGCAAGCCTGCTCTGTCATTTAGCCTCTGCTTCTACACCAGTTTGTTCCTTGTGGTTAGCCTCGAGCCACTCAAGCCTTCCCAGCCCCGTCTGCCTCATTGTGAGCCCTATCTTGCTCTCCCGGGGCTCTTTTTCATTCAGGCTCACTGCTATGACCCTCGCTCGAACCTTGTCCCCCTCGCCCAAGGACTTGTTCGACTCTTTGCTGACCAGCCGCGCGTTCTTTTCATCATAAGATATATACTCATTGGTGATCTGGCTGACATGCAAAAGGCCATCGAAAGGCCCCATGGAGATGAATGCGCCGAATTTGACGATCTCCACGACCTCCCCTTCGACGATCTCCTGCATCTCGGGTTTGAAGACGAGGGCATCAAAGATGACATTGTAATATATGGATCCATCACCTGCCAGGATGTGCCCTTCTCCGATCTGATCCGCTCCCAGCACGGCCACGATGGTCCCAAGCGTCTTGTCCACTACCGCCTCGTATTTATCACGCAGTGACCTATTCACTGCAGCTTCGAGGGGATCTCCCAGATGATCTGGTTCTATCTTGGCCACGCCCTCAAGCTTCATCTTTTTATACATCAGTACTCCTTCTTCGTTGCCTCTAGATATCGCCCCTGGCGCAGGTATATTACCGTGATGCCGCTACTAAATAACCTTTTCTTCAAAGGCTTATCGTTGGTGAAGACTGCAGCATCTTTTGCAATCGCAAGCCTCTCGATTGCCAGATCGGCATCAGGAATGTTTTCACCAATTACGACACATCGCCTGGCTAGCTCCAGCGCTACACGAGCAGCGATCTTGTCTTTCCCTCTGTCAGCACTCCTCGCCAGAGAGCGAAGCTCTCCAACGACGGAGGACGGAACAAGCCACTGTACATATCCCAGGCGCTCAAGCTCGCTGAATATATCCACACCAAACTGCTCAGGCACCATTAGGGCATTTGTATCCAGGATGACCTTCATGCTACTCGATTATGGTGCCAACGCCAATCAAGCGCCAGCGCGCACCGATGCGTCTGCTAACGGCCACGCTGTCGCCAATGTCCGCGCACACGGGCCTTTTGAGCTGCACCTGGACAACACCTCCCTCACGAGCGCTATTGACAACTCCTACGGTCGTTGCCGTTCCGACGTTGAGCATCAGCGGCTCGCTGGAATGAATCGGCTCAACAGTCGACTCATCCGTGACACCTACCACCCTATCCAGGAGCTGCATGTTCATGGTAAAGGCATTAAGAACTTTTGGGAGCTTGCCGGGCTCGCCAGCCACCTGGCCAACCAGCGCATCGCTCTTGGTCATGGCGGGATCAAGCTGAGTGCCCACGCCCACCAGGCCGCCAGGTGTGATCTCATCCTGAACATGTGAGCCGGCCAGCAAGCTTATTACTTTGGTCTGAATGGGGATCCATTGCTTGCGCCCCTCGAAATCCACATGCCGACCAGGACAAATCTCAATCTTATCGCCAACTCTAAGCCTCCCTTGTGAGAGAGATCCGCCAATGACGCCGCCTTTCAGGCTATCGGGCGTAGTTCCCGGTCGGTTGACATCGAATGACCTGGCAATTTTAAGCAATGCTGGCTTGGAAACGTCCCTTGGGGGAGTGGGTATGGTATTCTCAATGGCCTCTATGACCATATCGATGTTTATATTTTGCTGGGCAGAAATAGGTACTATGGGTGCGTTCTCGGCTACCGTTCCCTTTACGAAATCCTTGATTTGCTGATAGTGCACCATAACCTGCTCACGTGACATGAGATCGATCTTGTTTTGCACTATCACGATCCTATCGATGCCTGTGATGTTCAGGGCCATGAGGTGCTCCTTGGTCTGCGGCTGCGGGCAGGGCTCATTGGCAGAGATGACCAGTACTGCTCCATCCATGATGGCAGCCCCACATAGCATGGTGGCCATCAGAGTCTCATGACCTGGTGAGTCAACGAATGAGACAGTTCGCAAGATCTCCGATTCTGTGCCGCAGTGAGGGCATCTCTCTTCTACAGTATAGGCATCAGGCTCTGGGCATTTTGGGCACTTTCGGAAGGTTGCATCTGCATACCCCAGGCGAATGGAGATTCCCCTCTTGACCTCCTCGCTGTGCTGATCGGTCCAAACCCCCGAGAGAGCCTTTACAAGGGTAGTTTTGCCGTGATCAACATGGCCCACCATTCCAATGTTAACCTCTGGTTTTTTGGCTACAGGCTTTTTAGCCTCGCTCTTTGAATCTGATTTGATCTCGGATTTTGCCAAATTGAAATCTCCTTGATGATTGTAATGACCAAAGGTTGATGGAGATCTCTATATAAATACTTCATGGCTCAGTCATATGCCATCAGGGCTGCGGCCTCTGCGCAACAGTCCTGGAAATGAGCCATACCAAGTGCCTAAAATCCTGTTCGGATCTCTTATTGCTCGGCGCTGTCCACCTTATCTAGGATCTCCTTGAAGTCCTTCCACTTCTCGACTGGGATCCTAATCCCATTCTTGGACCAGCCAGTGTACCGATCCGAGGTCACATATTCACGGATGTCGATTCCCATAGAGCCGCGGAATTCCGTCTTCTGAACCACGATCTCTGTAGTATCGTTCTTCCTTAGCCTTCCAATTTCAGCCATGTTGACTTCCTCCCTTGCCCCCAAAGGGAACAGGCGCTTCCTGCTTCATAGATTCAGTGCTCTTACAGCTTCGCAGGTTTTTTTCTCAGTCCGAGGGTGCGAATGTTTATTCTGGCATTGAGAAGATATAGCTGATGAGCGCAGCGCGAAAGTGATAGTTGGTCGGGAAGTGCGCGGCATTTATACTGTTACGACTACGTCGTAGCTCCTCTTAACTTTTCGAGTTTCCAAGACCTCAGTTGAATGGAAGGTATCTTCTGCTTGCTTATCTATAAGTGGCGTTCTCTGAAGCAGAAAACAGCGCAACGCTTAAATATGATATATGCTACCATGAATCATGTTAGCATTTGTGAGATGGTAAAATTTGAGCGAAATAGGCAAAAGAGTGAGAATTGAAAGAATAATGGACAGAGAAAGCCAAAATACTGTCATAATTCCTCTGGACCATGGCATCTCAGTCGGTCCAATCAAAGGTCTTGTCAACCTTCCCGAGATGGTGAATAAGGTCGCCAAAGGCGGGGCAAATGCCGTCTTGCAGCAGAAGGGAATGGTCAGACACGGCCACCGCGGCTACGGCAGGGACGTGGGCCTGATTGTACACATGAGCGCCTCCACATCGCTTGGCCCTGATCCCAACAACAAGGTTCAGGTCTGTCAGGTGGAAGAATGCCTGAAGATGGGGGCCGACGCAGTATCAGTCCACATCAACATCGGCTCTGAGACTGAGTCGGATCAGCTCAACATCCTCGGCTGCGTCAGCGAAAGATGTGACTTCTGGGGCATGCCACTGGTTGCCATGATGTACCCTCGGGGCAAAGGAATCACAAATCCAAATGATGTGGAGGTCGTGGCCCACGCAGCCCGTGCTGGAGCGGAGCTTGGCGCTGACATCATCAAGACCAACTATACGGGAGATCCTGACTCCTTCAGGCGTGTGGTAGAGGGCTGTCCTGTGCCGGTGGTCATCGCCGGAGGTCCCAAGACCGAGACCGACATGGAGTTTCTGCAGATGATCGAAGGAGCCATGCAGGCTGGAGCGCGCGGAGTAGCAATAGGCAGGAATGTCTTTCAGCATGAAGACCCTGTGAAGATGACCATGGCGATTGCGGCTATAGTCAACAAAGGCAAAAAGGCAAAGGAGGCTGCAGAGGTCCTGAAAGGATAATTTCGATGTAAAGCGGGAAAAAGATTTTGAATAGCTAAAGGGATTGAAGGGGCTTGTATGAAGCCATCGATTGGCCACCTGGGAATAATGTTGTTGCGGGCTTGGCCAATCTTCAAGCTCTCGCACTCCTGCTATTGCCTTGCTCCTTGTCAATGGCGTTCGTGGAGAAGCTAACGGATGAGTACTTAGTCGGACTGCTCGACAGGCTGTCTCTTGGCTGGCCAAAAGTGGGATTTAATCCAGGTTCTGTAATGCTAACATTATTAAGCCATCTTGCCTAATAATAGACCTGGTGAGAAGAGTGAAGGTATTGCTCTTGAGTCTCGTATTGCTGCTAATGGCAGCCATAAGCACGGTATATGCTTCTGACCAGGATCTGATGATGGTGGATGATAACCGAACTACTGTGGTGAACGAAAGCGCACTGAGCCTTGCTTTAGCTGGAGAGCCTGCTGGAGAGCTGACAAACCTGGAGAGGGAGGGGCTGCTTTATATGGTTGAGGAGGAGAAGCTTGCTGCAGATGTTTATTTTGCCCTCAACGATAAATGGAATCTGCGAGTCTTTGATAATATTGGCCGTGCAGAGCTAACTCACGAAGACGCTGTACAGACCCTCTTGGAGAGATATTCGCTAGCCAGTCCCGTAAGATCTGCTGGAGAGTTTTCCAATGCGACCCTTCAGAGGCTATACGATGATCTTGTTAATCGAGGGAACCTTTCGGTTGAAGATGCTTTAAAGGTTGGAGCGGCTATTGAGGAGATAGATATACAAGACCTGGAAGAGCGCATGGCACAGACGGAAAAGGAGGACATTTTGCTGGTTTATTCCAATCTCAAACGCGGATCAGAGAACCATCTGCGCGCCTTCGTTAATAACTTGGAAAGACGGGGATTTGAATACGCCCCAGAGAAACTATCCCAGGAGGAGTACGAAGGTATAATCAACAGCTAATACTGCCATGAATACCATTGTAGCTCTAATACGGGAAGCTAAATACATCCGAGATCGTAGTGTCTCGAAATTGATGTAAAATAGTAGTAATAATCCTGGCAAAGTATAGGATGATGCTTTGATAGTAGCATCATTCTGATCATCTGCAAGATTTAATATAGCCCTGTATCCTGAGTTAGCTTACAAAATCAAGGAGGATGCAAGGCCATACAACCATTAGAGCCAGTGATTGTAGTATGGCAAAAGAGGAAACTAAGCCAAAAACCGCATCCAACATGCCTTTGAGGTTGTCGAGGGCTGTGCTCTTCATTTTGAAGTAAGGGCAGAGCTGTGGATATCACGCCGCCCAATAGTCCTGCTTTTGTTAAGGGCTCGACAGATCACCATATCAGGAGGCATTGCAGCAATGATAAAGCTAGAGGAAAAGGGAATCATTGGAATCAAGGGAGTGATCTTCGATCTTTACAACACCTTGATCGATATAAGAACCGATGAGGAAAGCATTAGCACCTATGAACTGGTCAGCAAATGGCTTATCTACCAGGGCGTAAAGATCTCAGCAGACGATCTGAAGAATGAGTACAGGCATTTGGTCAAAGAGGAAATGGAGAGAAAATGGGAAAAGTATCCTGAAATCCGGGTGGAACAGGTCTTCATCAAAATATGCAAAAGTCATGCTTTATGGAATATCGATGAGTCCAGGTTGGGCACTGAGGCCTCTCGCGCCTTTCGGGCGGGGTCTTTAAGGCGGCTGCAAGTATTTCCTCAAAGCCTTCGTCTCATAGAAGAGCTAGAGAGGTATCCGAAGGTCATAGTTTCCAATGGACAAAGGGCCTTCTCCGAGCTGGAAATGAGGTATCTCGGCCTTTACGATAAGTTCTCTCACGTGGTCTTCTCCTCAGATTTCGGCCATAAGAAGCCAGATCCAAGAATCCTCCTCGAAGGAGCAAAGCTGATGGGCTTGGAGCCCGAAGAGGTTATGTGCATCGGCGATAACTTCGACAACGACATAGTCCCCTCTTCTCGGCTGGGTATGAAGGCCATGCATATCGAGGAAGCCTGGCGGCTCTTCGGTGTATTATGACGTCCTCACGTGCATTATAATATCAGATACTAATATCAGATACAGATCCACCTTCAGAGAGAATCCGATTATAAAAAGAACTGTTTGGCAAAAAAACCTGCAAAGTGTAAAGATGGCTTAGAAATGGCAAGGGAAAAGCGTGTTGGCAGTTTAGCCCCCGGAGATCC
This sequence comes from uncultured Methanotrichaceae archaeon, assembly GCA_964604285.1. GTDB lineage: Archaea > Halobacteriota > Methanosarcinia > Methanotrichales > Methanotrichaceae > Methanothrix. The sequence goes on along the minus strand of CAZRYL010000022.1, from coordinate 20,350 downwards.
TTTCCGGAAGTGGCTGATGGATGTCCTCGCCCAGAAAATAAACGACCAAAACTGCCCCATTAAAGTTTACAAAATAAAACCATCCTCTCATACCGTGTGTCGCTACGAATTTCCTGATCAAGGATTTAGCGTGGTGGCCAAGTTCTATGGTGAGCCTTTAGGCTGGAAAAAGAATTACGATCCCGTTCATGCTTTGGAGAAAGAGTTCAATACGCTTAAGAGGCTCGAGCAGATCATCGATATTCCAAGGCCACTGGCCATACACAAAGACTTCCACTGTGCTCTGCTGACCGAATATGTAGATGGAATATCACTTTATAGATGCATGCAGAGAGATGACGGACTGTACGACAAACTCACAGCTGTTGCAGGAGTGCAAAGAAGGCTGCATGATCAGACGAGATCAGATTACAGGAAGGACAGGGTGTTTGCAAAGTTCCATAGAGTCCTGGATCAGCTAAATATGGATCCCTCAACCAGGTTGAAATACAATCGCCTTCTAGGAGAGTGGTGGTACAGTTCACTGCTTGACCGCCCCTTTGGCTGCATGGTGCACGGTGATGCAAATCCAATGAACTATTTGTTTAAAAATAACAGAGTCATTGTATTAGACCTAGAAAGTTCAAAGACGCATGCCCATTTCATCCATGACCTGGGGCTTCTCGCAGCTGAGCTTAAGCATTATTTTGCCATTCATAGAGCAAACGGGAGCATGGCAGAGCCCTTTATTGGTCATTATCTATGGCGATATAGCCGCAATGAGCAGGAGTTCTATTATATCACCCGCGTCCTGCCCTTTTTCATGAGCCTGGGATTTTTGAGAATGGCCCGGCTTAATATGGCTCCTGAACATAAGGCTTACATTCTCCGGGAAGCCATTGCATGTCTGGAGAACGGCCTGCGCAGCCAGCGGCCAAGATACGACTAATTGGTTTGGTTTGCGTTGATATGGATGGATCAGGGATATCGGATGGTAGTGTACCTTTATCGAGTTGTTGTGCACAAAGACTGCATCAAGGGACGATATGGGCCAGATGAATTGTATGAGACGGCAATTTGATGCGATCGACCTCTTTTGTGCCGGCTTTGAGGTTCACAAAACTCAAGTCAGCTCAATGAAGGCATACTACCTAGATGCACAATCACACCTCACTCTGGCTTTATCTTCCCGATCTTGACCCAGTAGTCTTTGATGGCTGCATGTAGTGCATCTGCACCCAGATTTGAGCAGTGCATCTTCTGTGGCGGCAGACCATCAAGCTCGTCCGCCACATTTTCTCGGGTGATGGACATGGCCTCCTCCAGCGTCTTTTTCTTTGCCATCTCAGTGACCATGCTGGAGACAGCTATTGCCGAGCCGCAGCCATAGGTTCTGAACTTGATATCATCAATCCGGTCGTCCTTGACTTTGATAAATATCTCCATTAGATCGCCGCAGACCGGATTGCCGACCTTGCCATAGCCATCCGGGTTATCTATCACACCCACATTCCTGGGGTTCAGGAAGTGGTCCATGACCTTCTTGGAGTAGCCTATCTGTGCCATCTAAATCACCATGGTAGTGGCGAAAACGGCGACGTCTTCACCGGCCTTGGAGGGCGGAGCATCATGGAAAAGCTTCGCTTTCTCCACAGGCTTGAATGTGCCTCGATTACATCGAGGATGCTGTCGACACAGTCGCAGCACAACGCTAGTGCGCTCCAGAGGACGTGCCACCCAATGCAGATTAACATGAAGGTAGATATAGTTGATCTAAGCGCCTCGAAAATGATTATTTATATAGCATCAAATGTGTCAGTGATGATAGTTTTCGTGAGGCCAGGAAAATGATTGAGATTGACGGCTCTTACGGTGAAGGCGGTGGCCAGATCGTAAGGACGGCTGTGGCGCTCTCGGCTGTGACTGGCAAGCCGGTCTGCATTAAAAGAATCCGGCAGGGTCGCCCAAAGCCCGGGCTGGCTCCGCAGCATGTTCGGGCGATCACAGCGCTAGCAGGCATATGCGGTGCAAAAACCTCCGGAATTGAGCCGGGGTCCATGCAGATCACCTTCGCTCCCGGAAAGATTCGCGGCGGCAGCTACAGGGTGGAGATAGGAACTGCCGGGAGCGTCACCCTTCTCATGCAATGCCTCATGCCTGCCCTGCTGAAGGCCGAGGAACCTGTAGTTTTGGATGTACATGGAGGCACAGATGTTCAGTGGTCTCCAACGGTGGACTATTTCAGGCATGTGTTTTTGCCTGCGCTCAGATGCTTCGGTGTTAAAGCAAGCCTCGATCTCAGGCAGAGAGGGTACTATCCCAGAGGCCAGGGCTTAGTTATCTTGCGGGTCGAACCTGGTGCTCTTAGATCTGCGCACCTTTCAGCTGCGCCCAAAGCGCTGGTGCATGGAATCTCACATTCCGGAAACCTGCCAGAGCATGTGGCCCAAAGACAGGCAGAGTCAGCAGTCAAGTTGCTGGAGCAGGCTGGCTTTGCAGCTGAGGTTGCCACAGAATCGCATCGTTTGCCGTCCATGGGCAGCGGCATAACCCTCTGGTCAGGCTTCGTTGGAGCAAGCTGTCTTGGCGAGCGAGGCCTGCCTGCGGAAAAGGTGGGACAAAAGGCTGCAGAGGATCTCATCATGGAGCTTGAGTCCATGTCAGCAGTTGACATTCATCTGGCAGATCAGCTTATTCCTTATCTGGCCCTTGCGGGAGGCAGCTACACCGCTCGCAAGGTCTCACAGCATGCAATGACGAATATATGGACTGCAGGGCACTTTCTGGAAAGAAAGATCTCTTTATTTGCGGGAGATATCACGAAGTTCGAAGCCCTTTAGGACGGCCAGGGATCATACTGAACTGTACCTCTTCAAATACGATTCGATATACTTTTTTATCCTATCTCCTTTATAAATTCCTGCGTGCCCTTCGCATAGCACGTCCGCCTGCAGTGCCAGCAGTTTTTGCATCGATCGCCTCCACATGGCCAGGTCGGAGCCCCACTGAGGCGAGAAAGGCCCGTGGATATCCTGACCGAAGAGAACCCTGCCGTCATCTGTGTCGATGTATACGCAGATGCTTCCAGGGGTGTGGCCGGGAGTGTGCAGGAAATTGAACAGGAGATCCCCCAGCATGAGCTGCTCCTGCTCGCCATTGAGAAGGGTGTCCACCTTGACGGGCTTGTAGTCAACGCCGTACATTCTGGCGGCGGTCAGATCATTATTCTCGCCCTCAATTCCGGCTCTGTCCATCGTATGAGCAATGACCTTCGAGCCGTAGCGCTCCTTCAGGGCAGACAGGCCGCCTATATGGTCGATATGACAGTGGGTGGCAATTATATGCCATACTTGCGCAGGCTCAAATCCAAGAGATCTGATGTTCTCCTCAATTCTTTTAGTGCCATAGCCTACGCCTGAATCGATCAGCACCAGCTCACTACTGGCGTCAACAAGATACACATAGGCATCCTCTGGGGCGGAGAGTTCAGGGCCACCCACAGCATAAACGCGATCACAAATGGCTTTTGCTCTGGTCATGATCGATGGTTGGATCTCCAAAGCTTAGATCTTGTGCCTGGCATTCTCCTCCACATCCTTTCGAATGGACCTAAGTTTTCTGATGCTGTAGTAATACTCTGCCAGCAGGACAATGGCTGCCAGGGCCATGATGGCGAAGATCTTCGTCAAAGCCTGCAGAGCATTATTCTTGTAATAGCTCACTTCGATATACGGAATCTGGGAGGTGTTATACCAGGTTAATACGCTTCCAGAATCTCCCTCCTGGAAGTCATCGGGGCCGGGATTTGCAATTCCCAGGATTCGATTGCCGGTTGTGTATCCAGGCGGGAGTATTATGCGCACTGGCTCTCCGCCTCTCAGCGGAAGTATGAACTGCTGTCCCTGCTGAGGCATGGTGTAGATCAGCTTGCCTATGACGTTTCGATCGAAGTTCAGGCTGTAGATATGATCTCCCCGCCAGAAGAGATAGCTGCTGTTGAATCCCACTCTCGCTCCGGACTGATCAAGCAAAGTGATGTTCTCAGTCTTCTGCGATAGGGTGAGGTTCAATTTGCTGGCGTTGACTGGCTGTTCGACAACAACCTCTTTTAATCCTAGGCTGTAAAGCGTGCCGTTGAACTCATCGTAGCTGCGGGCCGGGCCTATGGATGCCAGGGCTATCAAGGCCAATGTGATGAGGACCAAGGCTTTACTAGAAAGCGCTCTCGTTTTTAGGATATTATCGTGCATCTCTCCTCTGGAAGATGACGCTCCCACTTTATCAATGGCGCGCCTTCATGACGAAACGCTTGATAGTGGCCAAAGCCTAAAATACCCTCCACACAAGGTAGTGGTCACGGAAAAGACGGCATGAATGAGGTTTATACTGAAACGGATAGGACCAAGTCCTTGTGGGTGGCAAATTTATACAACGATTTTGTCAATGAGCTTGGCAGATCGAGGACCACACAGAGGGCGTTATTCCTCTACGCTCTTAAAAGAAATTCTTCGGATTATCCAATTTGTGGTGGTTTTGTTGGTGAGATAAGGATCACCAGGCCGTATCATGAGTGTGACGGCGAGAAACTGCCAAAATGGATTGGCAAGGCAAAAGAGCTCGGTTTCATTCCAATGGATGCGATTCTTGATGAGATTCCAGGAGAGAACGTATTCTCGCCGCAAAGAGTAAAGAGAAGAGAAGATTCTGTCGAGGTCTGGCTGAATAAGTCTTCGTTCAATCCCATGCTGCATCCTGTCTGTGAGACGCATAAAGTGACGCTCGTCTCTGTCTGCGGCAGGGCTTCCGATGAGGCCATCAAGGCCCTGTACCGGCGCTGCAGTTCCAGGACGGTCATACTTTGCCTCACAGACCTGAGCCCAAGCGGTGCGTTCTTCGACGCAGATCTGTATACAAATATTGGGAAATTAAAGCCGCCAGGAAGCAATGCTGAGATATTAGTAAAACGGATCGGGCTCAAGCCTGAACAGGTTGTGGAGCTGAAGATCCCCATGCTCACAGGAAGGATCGAGTCAAAAGAGGATCGAGACAGGTTCAAAAGGTATCTCAAACCATACGGCCTTGATCCAAGTAAGATAGCAGAGCTCGATGCCCTTGAGGTATATTATCGCGGTGGCATAGCAGCCTTCCTGGACGAAATCCTCTCCACCAATGTTAAATCCTACTAAGTAGTGTGCCACCTAGCATGACTGAAGTCCCTGATATTCCTCTGGATCAGATCCAGCAGCGCGTTGTGGCCATGTGGATGGGAAGCTTTTACGGAAGCAGCGGCTATGTTGCTCGCAAGCTTGGCAAGAAGGGTCTTCGCGAATTCCAGGATATTGGAGCCCGCCAGGTTGCTGCCACCTTCAAGCAACTGGGACTGGCAGATCCCAAGGATGTAGCCATGGCCATTGCAACCAATGACAAAAACCTCTTTGGAAGCGTGGTGGAGGTAGAGGTGGTCGAAGGGGAGGGCGCTGTGAAGATCAATCGCCATCGCTGTGGATTGATGGAGGGTGCCAGGTCGTTCGCCCGTGTAGGGGCCAGCCTGATCGCCAAGGAGCACTGTAAGACCTGCGTGGAGAACCACTGGCAAAAGGTCTTCTCAGACCTCAAGATGACTGTGGAAGTGGAGCATACTGAAGACGGCTGCATAATGAAGATATCAAAGCAGTGAAAGGGTGGCGCGCGCCCCAGCAGCAAGCTAGCGGGGTATTACATCTGAAAATGGACTTTTTTTCGCCAGAGTTTAAATAGCCATTTGCATCCTAAGTGCTGGCGAAGAAGCTCTTTGCAAAGGAGCATTCATGCGCAAGATTTAAGCAAAATAAGGTCTTTTAAGGGGCTATCGCAAGGCTCATCCCGATGAAAAGGGAACTGAAAGTTCGAGTCCTTCTTTGCCTGCTGTTTCCATGACATCTTTATCGCAAGGCTCATCCCGATGAAAAGGGAACTGAAAGGAAGATTGCGAGGCCTATCCGTTCAGGGACGACCGGTATCGCAAGGCTCATCCCGATGAAAAGGGAACTGAAAGACTTGTCGCCGGCCATTGATCCGGCGGATCGTATTATCGCAAGGCTCATCCCGATGAAAAGGGAACTGAAAGTTGTGACCAGAGCCCAGGAGATTCCTGCCAAAATTGCTCTGGAAATCGCAAGGCTCATCCCGATGAAAAGGGAACTGAAAGACATCAAGCCGGCGTTGATGGGCGCGGCTGGGATAATCGCAAGGCTCATCCCGATGAAAAGGGAACTGAAAGAACTGGAACCTATTACGGGATAAATGCAGCCGTAGGATTTATCGCAAGGCTCATCCCGATGAAAAGGGAACTGAAAGTGGTGATGACGGAGGGCAGACCATATGGCCAGTTGAAATCGCAAGGCTCATCCCGATGAAAAGGGAACTGAAAGTGGAGGAGTCCGCAAAAAATGAAGCTCGCTGATGTTGATCGCAAGGCTCATCCCGATGAAAAGGGAACTGAAAGTCCCGCGTTCGCATGCCTCTCAGCCGGCCCATCATCATCGCAAGGCTCATCCCGATGAAAAGGGAACTGAAAGGTCGTGGTCATGAGCATCTATATGAGTCGCCAGATGAATCGCAAGGCTCATCCCGATGAAAAGGGAACTGAAAGGCGGACATCATGCGGGCGTTGGGCATGGACGCCCGGGAAATCGCAAGGCTCATCCCGATGAAAAGGGAACTGAAAGTTCATGACACCTCGCGGGGGCGCAGGGGGTATCGTAAATCGCAAGGCTCATCCCGATGAAAAGGGAACTGAAAGAAGACGATGAGAGACGGAAAGCAGCGGCCCGCCTGATCGCAAGGCTCATCCCGATGAAAAGGGAACTGAAAGCAGTATATATATTATACAGCTAGCATACTGATGACATCGCAAGGCTCATCCCGATGAAAAGGGAACTGAAAGGATACTGGGAGGGCCCTCAATGCCTCTCTCTGCCTGGAATCGCAAGGCTCATCCCGATGAAAAGGGAACTGAAAGAGATCCTAATGCAAGAATACCTTTCGATATATCGAATCGCAAGGCTCATCCCGATGAAAAGGGAACTGAAAGAACGCTCTTTGCGTACTGGACATCGCCCTCGTAGTTATCGCAAGGCTCATCCCGATGAAAAGGGAACTGAAAGGCATGATGTCCGCGGGAAACATTGGCCCGCGTGCCAGATCGCAAGGCTCATCCCGATGAAAAGGGAACTGAAAGGATTGTGTTCGCGTAGATGGTGGTGCTCGAATTCAATTAATCGCAAGGCTCATCCCGATGAAAAGGGAACTGAAAGACCTTCTCCTTTTGGAGAAGGTTATCAATTAACTTTCATATCGCAAGGCTCATCCCGATGAAAAGGGAACTGAAAGCTTTTTGAGCAACCATTGGACTGGTTCCCCAACCATGTATCGCAAGGCTCATCCCGATGAAAAGGGAACTGAAAGACGACACACCATCGGCAAGTATAGTATCTAAAATTCTATCGCAAGGCTCATCCCGATGAAAAGGGAACTGAAAGGAGATCATATTTAGCAAATGGAGCATACATAATAATATCGCAAGGCTCATCCCGATGAAAAGGGAACTGAAAGGAGTTGGATTCACACGGAGATCCTACTGGATACGTTATCGCAAGGCTCATCCCGATGAAAAGGGAACTGAAAGTTCTTCAGGATAGAGCTCTGGCCTACGGTTTGATATTCATCGCAAGGCTCATCCCGATGAAAAGGGAACTGAAAGCATCTAAATCCCTCGTCGCCCACAATTGGCATCCCTATAATCGCAAGGCTCATCCCGATGAAAAGGGAACTGAAAGGACTAACTACACCAAGTGCGATATTTTCTTCAATGCAAATCGCAAGGCTCATCCCGATGAAAAGGGAACTGAAAGCTTTTCAGAATGGAATCCTGGCCAGTGGTTACGTAATTATCGCAAGGCTCATCCCGATGAAAAGGGAACTGAAAGCGTTCCACATGCTGCTTGGTGTGTCAAGAAATTTGAAATCGCAAGGCTCATCCCGATGAAAAGGGAACTGAAAGGTAATTGAATATATACCATTTATTGGACATACCTTTAAATCGCAAGGCTCATCCCGATGAAAAGGGAACTGAAAGACAATTACTATCTAGATAATGGAATGGTCAAAAGAACAATCGCAAGGCTCATCCCGATGAAAAGGGAACTGAAAGTCTTCTCCTTTTATGCCTTGCCTACCCCATCCAACAATATCGCAAGGCTCATCCCGATGAAAAGGGAACTGAAAGATATGTATGGCCTTGGAAAACTGCAAGAATACGTGGCTATCGCAAGGCTCATCCCGATGAAAAGGGAACTGAAAGCAGGTACGAGATTCAAAATCCATTCCTTCAGCTCCATCGCAAGGCTCATCCCGATGAAAAGGGAACTGAAAGTATCACAAGCCGGTGGTTCATATTTAATTGCAGGTAATCGCAAGGCTCATCCCGATGAAAAGGGAACTGAAAGTCTATCTGTTTAACCCGTTCACTGCACTTCATCGATATCGCAAGGCTCATCCCGATGAAAAGGGAACTGAAAGACGGTTTGCTTCGGTATGACAGTTTGCTTCGGTATGATCGCAAGGCTCATCCCGATGAAAAGGGAACTGAAAGAGTTTAAGATAATTCATTGCATCATCACGCGACAATCGATCGCAAGGCTCATCCCGATGAAAAGGGAACTGAAAGTTATAAAGTATGATCCAGACGTTTGTGGTAATTTGAATCGCAAGGCTCATCCCGATGAAAAGGGAACTGAAAGTGCCTCTGCAGTTGTTTTAATCCTGGTCATGTAACCCATCGCAAGGCTCATCCCGATGAAAAGGGAACTGAAAGGCACTTCCAAGGGGCGAGCGAATTGATCCGCGTATAGGATCGCAAGGCTCATCCCGATGAAAAGGGAACTGAAAGAGTGTTCTTTCTCATTGTGTCCAGTCGATCTTCAGTATCGCAAGGCTCATCCCGATGAAAAGGGAACTGAAAGCGGTTCATCTCTGGTTATGGGAGATGGCACGCTGAAAAATCGCAAGGCTCATCCCGATGAAAAGGGAACTGAAAGATATTTTGCCAATTTCAAGAGCTAGCTGGTTCAGTCTTATCGCAAGGCTCATCCCGATGAAAAGGGAACTGAAAGCCGTATTTCACGTTCGAACTAATCTACATGAATCTATCGCAAGGCTCATCCCGATGAAAAGGGAACTGAAAGCCCGATGGTACAGAAGTGGGTGGCTGAGTATTAATGTCATCGCAAGGCTCATCCCGATGAAAAGGGAACTGAAAGTCATGCAGAAGCACCTTGCGGAGAGGCCGTACGACCCCGAATCGCAAGGCTCATCCCGATGAAAAGGGAACTGAAAGTGAAATGTGGAACAGTTGAAGAATGGTTGGTACAGCTCATCGCAAGGCTCATCCCGATGAAAAGGGAACTGAAAGTTAATAGGATAACCTTCAAGCGGCTTCTCGATTGAATCGCAAGGCTCATCCCGATGAAAAGGGAACTGAAAGGGGATTTGATCACTACCGCAACAGGAGATCTTGCAATCGCAAGGCTCATCCCGATGAAAAGGGAACTGAAAGCTTTTGGAGAACTTCGTCTAACATTTGTGGAAGAACACATCGCAAGGCTCATCCCGATGAAAAGGGAACTGAAAGAAATTATACGATGAATCGAGCATTGTGCAAGTGGATCGCAAGGCTCATCCCGATGAAAAGGGAACTGAAAGAATTTTGACGATATTCTCCTATTGATAGGTGTGTCATTATCGCAAGGCTCATCCCGATGAAAAGGGAACTGAAAGATAGCGATTTTTGGAATACAGTGACTGTAAAAGTTAATCGCAAGGCTCATCCCGATGAAAAGGGAACTGAAAGTTAATAGGATAACCTTCAAGCGGCTTCTCGATTGAATCGCAAGGCTCATCCCGATGAAAAGGGAACTGAAAGGGGATTTGATCACTACCGCAACAGGAGATCTTGCAATCGCAAGGCTCATCCCGATGAAAAGGGAACTGAAAGCTTTTGGAGAACTTCGTCTAACATTTGTGGAAGAACACATCGCAAGGCTCATCCCGATGAAAAGGGAACTGAAAGAAATTATACGATGAATCGAGCATTGTGCAAGTGGATCGCAAGGCTCATCCCGATGAAAAGGGAACTGAAAGAATTTTGACGATATTCTCCTATTGATAGGTGTGTCATTATCGCAAGGCTCATCCCGATGAAAAGGGAACTGAAAGATAGCGATTTTTGGAATACAGTGACTGTAAAAGTTAATCGCAAGGCTCATCCCGATGAAAAGGGAACTGAAAGCCGCCCGTGGCTGTTCCAAGTTTGATAATTGCTGATGTATCGCAAGGCTCATCCCGATGAAAAGGGAACTGAAAGGTCAACTTCGGTATTGGTCCTACCATTTAGTCCACCATCGCAAGGCTCATCCCGATGAAAAGGGAACTGAAAGGACGACATCACAATTGTATTTTGTTACTATATCGTCATCGCAAGGCTCATCCCGATGAAAAGGGAACTGAAAGGTTGAAAAGCATACCTCCGAAGAGAGCAGATAGCTTATCGCAAGGCTCATCCCGATGAAAAGGGAACTGAAAGATTAACTGGCGCAAAAGATGGATATGCACAATTACGAATCGCAAGGCTCATCCCGATGAAAAGGGAACTGAAAGATTTCTATTGGTTTCTATTGTATGCTTTATTATAATATGATCGCAAGGCTCATCCCGATGAAAAGGGAACTGAAAGTCCCATCGTCCAGGAGGACTATCCGGTTTTATTTCATCGCAAGGCTCATCCCGATGAAAAGGGAACTGAAAGTTTCGTGGCACAAACACATGGACTAAACTTGCAAAATCGCAAGGCTCATCCCGATGAAAAGGGAACTGAAAGATTGAATACCAAACATTCAAGGACGGAAACAAGAGGATCGCAAGGCTCATCCCGATGAAAAGGGAACTGAAAGTGATTATGGTAAGGGATTAATTCGACTCGGAAATGATCGCAAGGCTCATCCCGATGAAAAGGGAACTGAAAGTTCAAGGACATAGATGCTCTTTCAAGCGCAGAATTTGTATCGCAAGGCTCATCCCGATGAAAAGGGAACTGAAAGGCTTCTCGCCAGGCTTCTATCACTCTTCCTCGGTCCAGATCGCAAGGCTCATCCCGATGAAAAGGGAACTGAAAGATCTGGACGCTGGGCGACTGGTGCTGGCCGGGGCGACAGATCGCAAGGCTCATCCCGATGAAAAGGGAACTGAAAGCATTTCTTGGTAGTGCTCTTCTTGAGACCTACCTTAGAATCGCAAGGCTCATCCCGATGAAAAGGGAACTGAAAGAGCTGGCTCCTGATTTTGTCCACGTCTTTTATACCTATCGCAAGGCTCATCCCGATGAAAAGGGAACTGAAAGACACTGACTTTTTCGTCTTACCCATTCATATACCTCCGATCGCAAGGCTCATCCCGATGAAAAGGGAACTGAAAGAATGGCCGGCACATAGCGTGCTACGCACGCCGCTATGCGATCGCAAGGCTCATCCCGATGAAAAGGGAACTGAAAGTCCGTAGGTCCATCCGTCCAGTCTACATGAACGGCCAAGTATCGCAAGGCTCATCCCGATGAAAAGGGAACTGAAAGTATCACAAATTTCATTTTTTCTCACTCCTTTCTCTCTTTATCGCAAGGCTCATCCCGATGAAAAGGGAACTGAAAGGTGACCGTTGCGGCGCGAACCTAAAAGGAGAGTGGCAATCGCAAGGCTCATCCCGATGAAAAGGGAACTGAAAGAGAATGAGGACTTGTTCACGTTTGTGGTCTGATTGCAATCGCAAGGCTCATCCCGATGAAAAGGGAACTGAAAGACCAACTGCCCCACCTAATGATGATGGTGGGCCAGCAAAATCGCAAGGCTCATCCCGATGAAAAGGGAACTGAAAGCCACGTCGGGCTATCGAAAATATTGATCTGCGAGAATCGCAAGGCTCATCCCGATGAAAAGGGAACTGAAAGTTTGGAGCGCGAGGGGTTCTCAATCTATTCTTCGCCTAGATCGCAAGGCTCATCCCGATGAAAAGGGAACTGAAAGTTCTCGTAATCGTAAAGATAGATCTCGCAACCTATCTATCGCAAGGCTCATCCCGATGAAAAGGGAACTGAAAGGCTTGCACAAGAGTTAGTAGGAGCCGGTCCGTATAATCGCAAGGCTCATCCCGATGAAAAGGGAACTGAAAGTCAGCAAAGCCACGCAGCCCGTAGGCTCTCATGGCCTATCGCAAGGCTCATCCCGATGAAAAGGGAACTGAAAGAGGTCTGGAATCTCCCACGGGCTGTAGGGCTTCAGTGGATCGCAAGGCTCATCCCGATGAAAAGGGAACTGAAAGATAATTTTGCCTGAGGTTATACATATCCATAATTACATCGCAAGGCTCATCCCGATGAAAAGGGAACTGAAAGTGATATCGTCACGGCTTTTTTCATCGCTGAGCTTGTAGGTATCGCAAGGCTCATCCCGATGAAAAGGGAACTGAAAGTGCTATTGAGAGCAACTTCTCTTCCTTCTGGCGTTATCGCAAGGCTCATCCCGATGAAAAGGGAACTGAAAGAGAACGCATCGCAGTTGGGATAAGCAATCTCATCTACCATCGCAACATTTTTGCTCCCTTCGATCCATCTCTCTACCATGGGCGATCTTCCTCTGTCTCAGTTCGAAGCAAGGATAAAGTTTGAGTCCGACGCCGATCTTTCTCATTGGTCGGGAAACACACTGCGCAGCGGTTTTGGAGCCCACCTCAGATCCCTGGTTTGTGCCCAAAGGGCGGGAGTTGGCTGGCAGGAGTCCGCAAAATGCGAGGATTGCCCCCTTCGATCGGTTTGCGTTTACGATTATTTTTATAATAGTCGTCCTCCGGAAGGTGTAAAGGTGTTGCGAAAGCAAACCGACATTCCTCGTCCATTTGTCTTCGATCCGCCCGTTTCAAGAAGGCATTCGGCCGGATCGGCTACCGACTTTAAATTTACCCTCATCGGACGCGGCATTGAATACATGCCTTATTTTCTTCTGGCCTTGAGGAACCTGGGTGAGAGCGGAATGAGTCGGGGCTACCGTCTCGGCTATGGAAAGTTTCGCATAGAGGCCGTGGACTCTATTGGATATGGAACCCGCAACAATATCTTCTCAGGAGATACCGTCTTCAACCGCGCCATCTCTCTTTGCTACCTGGAGATGCTCAAAGGCTCTGAGCAACACAGGGGCGACCTAAAATTGCGCTTTCTGACGCCCACGCAGATCAAGGAGGGTGACAGGTTCACGGCCGCCCCGGCATTTCGGGGCCTGCTCTCAAGGCTTCTCTTCCGGGCCAATGCGCTAGCGGAGTTCTACGGATCGGGAATGCTGTATGACAACGATAAGGTGCTCTCTTTGCTGGGAGAGTGCCGGGCCATCAGCATGGTTGCTGCCAATACTCATGAGATCCGGGCCGAGAGGTACTTTCATAAGCAGAACATCAAGAGGCAGCGGCTTCCGCCTTTCTTCAAAGGGGAGATAACGTATAACGGCGAGTTTTCGCGGGAGATCATGGCGCTCCTGGAGCTTGGAAGGCTGATACACGTTGGGAAAATGGCAACATTCGGGAATGGATTATATGAGATTGAGGTTTGAGGCGAAAAAGGCTAAAAATCTCTTGCAGGCAAGAGAATGAGTAGCAGGCCGCGGTCCAGGCTGCTGCTCATTCAGGCAGGCTCGGGCGCGAGCGGGCGGGCGGCGCCGGGCCAGCCTTCCCGATGGCGCCTCCTGGAGGACGACGAAGAGATCGATGTCGGAGCTGGTGGTAGCCTTGGCTGCGGGCTACGGAGCCGTAGAGGGCAAGGGAGACGAGCAGGGGGCCGAGGGATTCCTGGGCTGCGGCAGCATAACGTTCTGCAAAACGCCGTTCAGTTCAGCATGGGAAAGCGGCATTTCACACCTCTTGCAGCAGCTTGGTGAAAGTTTTCAATTTAATTAGTGGCATAAAGCAAAGATCCATAACGGGCAACTAATGCTTGGTTATTTTTCAACCAATTAGGTGGGGCGTAGCCTGCCAGAACTGGAATATAAGAGAGTATTTTTGGATTGCTGTCACAAAGAATACAGGTATACAGGAATTTTCTCTGGAATATTTTTATAATTTTTTTTATTTATCATTAATCCACCGGATTGAACCCGGTTTTGCTGATCTAAATCTACCATGCGGGATAATCTGATTAAATTATTTTGACAATTTCCTCTTGTCTTCGTCGTAGATCAAGCCCAAATTCAGAGTCGTAATGAGCGCTTACAACTCTTATTTTTTTATCTTTATCAAAATACGCCGCACCCGTTCTTTCTAATTGAGCATATTGATTCCACCGAATTGAAACAAGTAATTGATTAGTCTCAAGCGGATTATAATCGACAGATTCAACGTACTCATCCCAAAGGCATTGCGGCAGAACTTCCAAGCTATCAAATGCCTTGTAAAATTCTTCTTCAAGACTTTGATCGGATCTGAATGCCCTTATATTCAAAATTACGCCGTTCCAAAATTCTTCATATGAATCCTGGTATTCTTTAGTCCATTTTTTGGCTATTTCATCCATATAAACCATATCTAACCAATCGGAAACCTTTGATTCATCTATCATCATGCCATTGTTCTTCTCAAGAACGTCCAAAGAAGCTCGAACGATATCTTCACTGTAAATCTTCTGCCCATCCGCAGGCTCTCTAAACACATAAACATCAGCACATTTCTTCGATCTCCTCCTGTTTATCCTACCGAAACGTTGAAGCAATGCTTCGAGTGGTGCTGGATCAGTATAAATTACATCGAGATCGATATCAAGGCTTACTTCTATGACTTGCGTAGCAATCAGAAGAATAGGTCTCCTCTGATTAGAGTTCGACCCAGTAGCTAGACGTACAGTCTTCTCTTTTGCCAGTCTGTCCTTGCCATTAAAGCGACCATGAAGCAAGACAACTTCAAACCCTGAACCCAATCTCCTCTTGAGATCGAGATATGCATCCTGTGCTCTCCTTACTGTATTGCAGCATACAAGGACAGATTGTCCTCCTTGGACCACCTGAGCGATTTCATGCAAAGGCTCTGGATTTAACAAATCCCCGTCTTTAAGCGAAAGGCGATGCCGCTGGAATTTAGAATAGAGATCAGAAGTCGCCTGTAATAAAGAATAATGTCCGAGGGCCTCCTTCAAACGCTCACGCAGTAACTTCGGCAAAGTAGCAGACATCACAAAGAACCTTGCATCGTAAAATTCTCGTAAATATTTTACAGTTGCAAGTATCAATGCCAATCGCTTGGCCTCATAGGCATGAACTTCATCTAAAATGAATACTGCATTAAAGCAATCCGAAAGCAAGGATTCATAGCCCTTCAAGCAATATGGTCCCTTGAGAATCTGATATGGGCTCAGAACACGAACCGGATAATAATTTAGACGGGCCAAATTGCTTAGCCATTTGGCATAACGAGCTGCTTTTTCAGGATCGGATCTTTCATTATCATCTTCAAGCAAGCTTCTATAATACGCAAGAGTGCTCCTGCTATGTTCTAGGCCGACCTGCCCAGGAAAAGCTCCTGACTTAGCATTATTCAATCTATCATACATGGCGTTCATACTTGCCTGAAAGGGCAGTGTGTAGTAAAGCCTTGGAATACGTCTACCTTCTTCAGCCTGGGCCATAGCCCAAAGTAATGAAGCTTCGGTTTTGCCGCTGCCAGTTGGAGCCATTAATACTGCAGAGCCTTTAGTGTTCATGCAGTTTCTTTGATGATCATAAGGGTCATAGGGCTTATCTGCGGCTAATCTCCATCGCGCCAGCAACCTTTCTGGTCTGGATAATTTTGGGGAGGGAAGATCACCAGTATGAGCCGAAGCAAGATGATCGGATGAAATTATATGTCCCCTAAGTGCAATTGAGCCGATAATTAGAGCTTTCTCCTCGCTTTTGTTTATCTTTTTGATCCACCGCTGATACTCATTCAGCCATCTCCTGATATTGGTGGCGCCCTGACTCCTGATAATGCTTACTGCCTCGGCTTGCGGAACTAGCTCGACAGACGCGATACTCATTTCCCCAAGATTTAGCTCTTCAATCCATCTCTTCTGGCATTTAGCGATCCAATTCCATAGCGCTCTTAGCGTGGCTTCATCTATTTCGGCCAATCTCTTGGCTAGGATTGTATTATCGGGATCACCCCTCTCGCTATATGCTAACTGAATCTCTTTTGCATCTTTATGGTGGGATACAATTGCTGCAGCAACCCAAATGCGTTCCTCTTCCGATAGTGGGCCAGCTATCCAATTGAGGAATGCCAAAGAGAATACCTCATGGCGGTGGGAGTAGCGCAGACCGCCTCTGAGCATATCCTGAAAGCCTCTGGAGGCTTTTCCAAAATCGTGCAAGAAACATGCCCAAAAGAGGCAGTTCCAGAGTTTAGGATATCCTATTTGTTCAGGCAAAGTAGGTCGCAGGCGGATAATATCCCCTAACCGCTCAAGCACGCTCCATGTATGCTGTGCTAATGTCTCTGGCTTTTCATCCTGGCCTTTTAAAGCGCTCTTTGCCCAAACATTATCCAACTTATCAGGCCAAACTTGGGTTATTATCATATTCTCCGACGAAGGAATGGAACCACAAGCCTAAGTGAGCATCTCCAATTTTTGGTGAGGTTGGATCTACCCAGAAATCCATTTCTTTGAATTCTGGATCGTATTTGATAAAGTCGTTACTTTCTATGCGCCTGTTCAGAACTATGTATCTGGCAAATGCTGGCTGTCGTTCATTGGAGTAATCAAGATAGCGAGGCATTAGTACTGCATATCCGCGACCCATTCTTAGCATCATCTGATATGGTGCCAGCGTATTTTCAAAGTATGCCTGAGAGCTGCGTTTTAGCTCGATCACTTCAACTTTGGTATAAGTAAACAGGTCCTGGGAGCGTCCTAGAACGACAGGATAGTATGGACTCTTGAAAGCGGATTCCCACTCAGGTTTGTTAAGATACAGTACAAGTTTTGGCTTAAAGAGCATCCTCCGCTTGAATGGGTTTACTGCTCCTTCTAGAACCTTTGGCAGTTTTGTTCCCGGAAGTTTACCTGATGAAGTGGCTAAAACATGGACATGTTCAACATCGTCGAAAGCTCCGTTATGCGTGAAATGATATGCAAATTCCACTCCTTCGGGATTTACCCAATCACCAAGCGTGCTGCAGATATGCCCATAGATCGTAGCTGGCGGCGGAAGCTCAAATGTTGGATGGATGCCCAGCATGAAATGCGGATAACGGAAAGATGTAGTTATGCCTTCCGCTATCACTTTCAGCACTCTCATTGCTGTTCGCCTCTAATCAAGCCAGGTAGCATTTTCAGGCTTTTTCATCTGATCGATAAATGCCCGGAAGGCCTCACGAGGATGATTTACTTTTATTATCTTTCCGGATGTTTTAGCCTCTGGGGTTTTAATAAACGCATCAAGTTTAGCTCGTTCCGTTTCTTCGTATCCCTTAATCCATCCGATGAAAATATCAGAGAGTATTTCCTCTTTAAAGACGCATAAAGTTTCTTTCAGCGCATCCAAATTGATCTGAGGCAGTCCATCACTATTTGCGCTGATCACATGGCTGAAGATGTGATTGCCGCCCTTTGTAACAGCCATGATTACTACTACTGGCGAAACATCGGTATAATGAAGCGTCTGCTTTGCTCCGCCCTCCAACTGTGACATGCCTTCAAACAACGTAATCAATCGCTTCAGACGCTGTTCTTTCGGCAAGCGATATGCTTTTTCCTCCTTCAACTCCTCAAGACCATTGGCTTTTGCGATCTTAATTCTAACATCGTCTAGATTGCGAAAACCCGTTTTCTGCTTGTACCAGAAAGTACCACAAGCTCTTAAGTTGAGTGAGAACAGCCCTTCGAGGGTTGTGCGATAGAACTGATGTTCATGCGGCACAGGATCGCCTTCATGCCTGGACATAACGCCGAAATCATTTGTTGGGCGCAAAGGAGCAATTGAGACCAGTGTGCTCACCCGGAAAGGTGACGCACGAGTAATAGTATCTGTTGTCTCTGTCTCGCCAGCCCTTGAAGTGTCAGCCTCTCGTTTTGCCTTTGCAGACTCTCTTTTAGAAGGTGCACGCATGTAGCCGAAGAGATCATCATCCCACCACTCAATGGGATTTGCATCCGTATAGGCTATCTTCTCTTCCCGATAAATTGGAGCTGACCTCCAGCCAGAATTGCCCTGCTGCAAAGTCTGTCGCAACCAGTACCTGAACGCTTGTGCAGAGACATAGGGATAAAGACCATCGTTGGCGCGAATCACCTTAACCCCTGTACTATTATCATAGCGCTCGCCCTCTATTGATCCTAAATTGTTCAAAGCCGATGCATTGGCATCAATCAAGAATAATCCAGTTACAAAAGCCATTATTACTCCCCCTTTTAATCTGAATCCGATTCGTCTTTTGACAGGACTTCATTTGCTTCTGGAAGCGCATCTGAGTGTTTTTCAATCCACTTGAGATCGTAAAGCCGTTCGATCATTCGAATTAGCACGAGATCTCGTGAAAGACGCCAATTGGATCTTCCCTTCTCGTCTGGCTCTTCAAATACTTCGATGAACGGTTCAAACCTGATTATCGGTGGTTTGCCCTGCTTGAGCCTAGAGCGATTGACTCGGATGAGAGCATTTCTAACAACATCATAACGGCTTTGCTCGCCGTAAAATGTGGAGAAAAATTTTTTATCGTTCTCTTCGTTCACGTAATCAGCTAATTGATCGCCGATTTCACGGATACGATTTATTCGGCTTTCTTTCACATGCATCACCTTATCCAGGAAGAGTTCAGTAAGATTCCACGAAACTAAACTTGCATCATCTTTCAGCGAATAGGCACGCCTTGGATCATCGCTAGATGTATTCTTGGTTGGAATACGCAAGAAATAACAACGTATAAACCGATGTGCCTCATGAGGCAATCGGAAAATATCCTCATATAGATAGTTGCGTCGTGGCTTTGTTTCATCCTCATGGGAAACTTCTTTACTTTTCTTTCCTTTCTTGGGCTGGGACAATTGCCATGCACGTTGTGTTACTGCTTCCCACTCAAATTTGTATTCAGGATTATTAATGGCCCACAAGAAATCCATGATCTCCAAAGGTAAATGGTAGATTTCGAGTGGTGGATTGCGAGCATCAAGTGCATTCGATTGACCGCTATTACTGAAGTGGTAAGCGGTTAATGATGCCGGTTGATACTCTTTTTCGGAATTGTAGCGTTCCTCATCAGCGTGCAGTAATGTTTTCACTAACACAGTTTTTGCAGGTCCGGATTCTGGAAGTTTACTATTATTACTCTGATGCGCCAGAGATATTGCTTCTCTATTTCTTTCTAAGAACTCTTTAGCAAACTTTTCTATGATATCGGAGTTATCCGAATGGACCGCTAAGAGCTTTCCACCGCACTTAGCACAGCCTAGAGGCATTGCCTGGATGCATAGAAGGGCTTTGCCAGAGATAGGTAGGCCGGAGTTTCCATTTGGGAAGAAGTTAATTTGATTCTCACCTAATATCAGAGGTACATGCTGCCGGAAAGCTCTTCCGACAGGATACCCTTCTTTATCACTTAAAGCTGTGTTTGTAGCTGGATCTCCTGTGAATACGCAACGATTCTCGTTAGAGTCGGCCTCATAAAAGCTTCTCGTAACACGTTTGGCGTAATCGTGTCTCTTTTCAGGAGTCTTTTCAAAAGCCGGTTGAGTAAAACCTGAATTTGGAAAAGCTACAGTTAAGAATGATTTCAGTGGATTGATGACGTACTCCCTTGATATAAAATCTGCCATTTTATCAAGATCAGAATTAGTTAATTCAGCTATTTTGCGTTTATGACTGAAAGCTAGAATAGTTGCAGCACCTACATCAACCAAAGGATGCCCCGTATATCTTAACATCTCCTGCACCTTATCAATACTATCGTTCATCTCTTATTTTCTAAAGTCCGGTTCCGGATACTTCTTTTTATACGTTAAACTTTTCCCCTACGTGCCACGAAAGTAATATGAAGGTAAAATCATTCATTCAGAGCCTCCGTCATGTTTAGTACAATTCTCGCCTTCTCGTGAAACCGGACCCGGATGAATCTCACGCGAAGGCACGAAGCCGCGAAGAACAATCAGACGTTCATAAAGGTACATTGTCTTCTCACATTAATGGCCTTAATTAGGCACGGCTGTACTAGCCTATGAGCTCCCTACAGGCGCTCAGCACCTCGTGCGCCTTCAAGAGAGCCTCTTTTGCGTCTTCTGGGG
>CAZRYL010000021.1:0-38685 GCA_964604285.1 uncultured Methanotrichaceae archaeon | reverse complement strand
GAGGGCATAGGGCAAGTCTGTAAATGTGAAAATAGATAAAAATATGGAATATTAGAATGGAGGTGTGTGTTCAGCTCCTCCCAAGATAATCCATTTTCATGAAGGCCAACGAGACCAAAAAAATATAAAATCAATGATATATCACGCCTGAAGTAGCATGAGTGAAGGCGAGACCGTTAGGCAACCTTAGGAGATAATTGCAGATTTGAAGCAAGAAATTGAGCTGCTCAGATCACGTATAAAGGAACTGGAAGGCAGGCAGGCCAAATACGATAATTTGCATACTCAGCCGAGCTTGAGACCGGGGGGGCGGCACAAAGGCAGGCGAGAGCAGCCTGAAGCTGGACCTGGTAAGCCTGGCCAAAAGACTGGACATGAGGTTGTAAAGAGAATGCCGGGCTTTTAGGAGCCTACAATCTGCCTTGAGCGGTGGGAAATCCTTATATGCCAATTCCTCATCCTAGGCTAAGTTATGCGGGGCCATAGGGTAGCCTGGTATCCTACAGGACTGGGGGTCCTGTGACCGGCGTTCAAATCGCCGTGGCCCCATCAGAGTTCAGATGAACCGAATTAGATGGTCAGAAATTCTAAAAGAATTGAATGAACTATCTGATCTGCATGAACGCGGAGCGTCAGATCCCGCGAAATGCCGGGAGTTCAATTCCCGTACATCCATCTTCCTTGACCGGCTGGAGGAGATGGGAGCCTATGAGATTGCGGATCGGGTTATGGGGATTTTAGCGGGCTGCAGCCCAAAGGATTTTTCTCCATGCGAGAGACGCCTGTGCACAAAGGGATCGCTGGAAAGATTGCAGGAGCAGGTAAAGAGTAGGTTGGAAAAAGGCTAACATGGGAAAGAGAACGCAGAACCTCTCAACTTGTTAGCAGATGTGTAGCCATCCTGAATGCATCCAACGCCTGTGAAACGACCCTCGGGCTCAACTCCAACATCATTTATCTCCTCAATGAGCCCCGTGAACGCCTCGATCTCCCTGTCCAGAACTTGCCGTGGCGTCATGTAAATGCTTCTCTCCGATTCCACTGTGAGGTCATCGGGACCCCTGAAGGCCAGCCTCCTTTGGCCATCACGCCTCAAAGCCTTGAGAATCTCTCTGTCGTGAGCCAGAACCATTCCCGGAATAATAACCCTCTCCTTTACATTTTTAAGGTCGAGTTCATTGAAATCCTCTATCGTCATGAGGTTTCCAATCTCCTTTTTGACTGAAACAACGTTGACCTCGCCACCCAGCTCTTCAAATATCGATGAGAGCAAGGGGTATGCTACTGAGCTGGTGATGATGGTTGCACTGTTCTCTATTGCCGGAAGTTTTTTCAGCTCTTTTTGGTGATGGGCAAGGGCAAAGGGTGCGCCGGTGTAAGGATCCATAAGCGGAGTCCCAATGACTCTCATATCATACTCCTCGTCGATCCTAATCGCAATCCTCTTGATGCTTTCCACAGAATAAGGAATTATCCCCGGCATTATGGGGTCATTGCCAAAGATGAGACCCTGCTCCCGAGTATTCGCGAAGCTCATAAGCATAAGGCCTTTTGCGCCCATCTCTTCCAAATCCCGGGCAGTCTTCTCCAGCTCCGGTCCGTCGTTGATCCCAGGTATTAAAACGATCATGCCATAAACATCGCATTCCTCGCAAAAGATCCTCAGGTTGGACAGCACGGCCTCTGGGTGCTGATCGTTCACATATTTGCGGCGAAGCCCATCATCAGTGGAGAAAATGGAAAAGCTGACCCTACGCACCCCTGCATCGATGAGCGGACCCGCCTCGTCTCCTCGAACAAAGCCCTTTCCACTGGTGTAATCCAGACATACAGGCACTTTTCCGTCGCTGACAGTCCTCACGAATTTAAGAATATCCGGGTAGCAGCTGAGGTCACCATTTCCTTTGACGATGATCCTGTCTGGCGTGCTGTTGCAGCTCTGCTGTGCTACCTCAAAGATAAGCTGCTCAAGGGGTTTGAAGCCTGGTTCAATCTCAATCACCGCCCTCCCGCAGTAATCACAGCTCTTCTTATGAGGTTTACATTTCTTGCATCCGAGTGGCTCTACTTTCTTAAGCCCTTTAAAATAACAAAAGCTGCAAAAACCACCACAATCAAGGCCGGGCCTGCCACCAACATCCACAGTCACTTCCATGGAAATTGAATAATCATTTTTGGGCAGTTAAGTCTTACGCAAATCAGTGGATTTGTGCAGGGTCGAGCAGCCTTTGCACCTGTTTTAGCTCAGCCACGCTCATCTGTCCTGGAGCAGTCGGCTCGGTTATGTAGCCGTAAGCAAGAGCTGAGCCATAAATTGGAGCTATTGCCCGCAGGTGTCTTCCAATAGGTCCCATCGCGATCACGCACATAGGCATATCGTTCTCAAGCAGAAAACTCAGGATATTCAAGTTGTCCTTCAGATTTGTTGGAGTGACCGCGATCTTTGCGATGGCAGCCCCGCAGCCTTTCATCTCATCGCGTATCTTTTGCAGCTCCTTTTGGGCGGGTGTGCAAACGAAGTTATGGTAGGACACTATTACGGGTTTCTTTACTTTCTTCATAAGTTTGGATCTGGCGTCAGAATGCAGCTCGATGTCAACGTAATCGGCAAAAGCTGCGGCCTGTAAAAGAAGCTCGAGCCTGTCCTCTTCGCTGCCCTTGAACTGCCCACCCTCGGCTTGCATGCGGTTTGTGGCGATTATTGCCTGTGAAGTGAGATCTCTTACCGCCCTTATGACCTTCAGAGGATCTCCAGCAACCAGGTCAAGCCTGACCTCGACCATGTCGGCGTCCCCAGCCGCCATGACATCTCTGGCAGCCTCTTTTCCCAGGACTGCCACCAGCCGTGGCTTGAGTATCATAATAGTTGCCCATCCTCATTTCTCTACGATGCTCTCCTCGATCTTCATGCCGAAGTGCCTTGCGCTCTCCTCCAGATGAACCAGCACCTCATCGCCTGCTTTCAACTCTGTCACTGAAACTGGTCTTCCCTGGGGACTGACAAGCTTGATAGTCTCGGCGTTCTGCAGCAAAGTGCTGATCTTCTCGTCTTTTGCCTCTGCCTCGATGAGGATCATGGGCCTCTTTTCTATCTTGGCCCGACCAACGATTGCGCTCCTGGCCACACCATCCTTGTTCACAATGGTGACTTCGTCTCCTGATTTCAATTCCGAGAGGTAGCGTGTCTTCTCTCCGACGCGGATGTATGCATGCACCGCTCCAGCATTCACCCTGAAGGGCCTGGCAGCGACGTAAGGGCTGTCTTCGGATTCGCTGTGCACGAGGAAGAAGCCCTTGGCCTGAGAGCCAATGAGCATGCCCTCGCCTGGAGTCATCATGCTGGCAGTGTCAACGCAGACTCTGTCGCCCATGCCAACTGGCCTGACGGCTGTGACAATGCCAGGGATAAGCTCCAGGCGGCCCATCTGCGACTGCTCGACCGCCTGTGATACCCTCTTGATCTCCGAGAGATCATTGGTATCGAGCAGAACGCCGTCCGATCCGTGCTCGAGAGTTGCCAGCGCAAGCGCTGCCTCCTGTGCAGTCTTCACGCCGCTTATGATCTTGACCTTCACGCCCTGGAGCCCTGCGATCATATTTTCCAGAGGAATGACCTTCCAATCGGTACCAATGACGATTAGGTAGTCCACATTCTTGCCCAGCTCTACGGCAAATTGCTCGTATTTCTTGTTGGCTATGATCACATAACCAGCCTTCGCACCGGAGATGGACCTGGCCAGGGCGATGTCAATGGAATTGTTCTGGTCCTTTGAAAGGGGAATGGATCCATCGCCTTCGCCATTTCTTCCGATGACCAAAATATCCTCAGAACCGCGCTCAGAGCCGAAGCACGCCACCTTGATCCCGCCCAGCTCCCGAACGCGGTCGATGTTCTCCTTATCCACGAGCACGCAGTCGAAGCCCGACTCGAGAGCGGTTGTGATCCTGGGCTTGATCTCAGCCCACGACCCCTGGGCCATGAGCCACTTCTCTTTCATATGCTACAATTTAACATGCCATTACAAATCTCTTTTGAGCGGCTAAAGATCATGAGATGTTCCGCCTTCACATCCAGTCGAAAAAATTTATAATCGAAGGAGCCAATAGAGCCCCATGGAAAATCGGATGTTCTACAGTCCGGCAGGCATCTTGTTCATGCTCTTGCTGGCATTTTTGCTCTTCGCAGTGGTGGGAGTTCTCTTCTTGGACCTGGCCAGGACAGCTTTCACCAAGATCGGCTTCACATGGGGGCAGGCGCTATTTGTCCTACTTGCATCGTTATTGGGCAGCGGCATAAACATCCCTGTAACCAACATGCAATGCAGCACGCCCATGGTCACAGAGCGATATGTTCGAGCTTTCGGCATCGCCTACAGAATTCCCGTGGTGGAAAATGTGAACTGCAATACCCTTCTGGCCGTGAACTTTGGCGGGGCTGTTATTCCCGTCATGATATCGATCGGGCTCCTCTATAGGTTTCCTGCATCCCTGACTTATGCTCTGGCTGGGATCGTTCTGGTTGCAATCGCAATCAATCGTGTTGCAAAGCCTGTGAAGGGCCTTGGCATCGTCACTCCCGCTGTTTTACCGCCCCTTGTCGCGGCGCTTGCAGCTATCTTGATGGTACATGTCTTCGGCGCTCCTTCGCAGTACATCTTCCTCATCGCCTACGCAGGAGGGACACTTGGAACTCTGATCGGGGCGGACATACTCAACCTCAACAAGATTCGAGATTTGGGTGCCCCCGTGGCAAGCATCGGAGGGGCTGGAACCTTCGATGGGGTTTTCCTGAGCGGTTTGATTGCCGTGTTGCTGGTATGACGGTAAAGGAGCTTGTGAATGAGGGGCATTGAATGCAAGCCAGGGTTTTTCCAGAAGAATGTGACGGAGGAGACGACTATGGGATTTCGGAGTTTCTTGGATGAGCTGGACCGAGCAGGTTTGATGAAGCACGTGCATGATCCTGTAAATCCGTTTTTAGAGGCTACAGAACGTGCCTGGGGCGCAGGGCCAATATTCTTTGATGATGTATCCGGACATAAGTGCTGCATGAACATCCTCGGAACCCGTGAACTGCTGGCCAGAGCCTTGAGAATACCCAAGAAGGAATTGGTTCGCCACCTGAGCGGCATAGGGTACGAAGGCCAGGTGAAGGAGGTGAGCAGATCTCATTTTCAGGAAGTTGTAACAGAGCCAGACCTCTCGAAGCTGCCGATTATGACTTATTTTTGTGGCGATGGTGGGCCCTACATAACCTCTGCAGTAGTCGTCTCCAAGCTAGGAGAGCGCATAAATGCCTGTGTGCATCGCATGATGGTTCTTGGCAAAGATCGGCTGGCAGTGAGGCTGGTCCCAGGGCGTCACACCCACCAGTTTTACCAGGCAGCATTGGCCGAAGGCCAGGAGCTGCCTGTGGCTATCGCCATAGGCGTCGATCCGGTGGTGCTGATCGCAGCATCAACTCGCGTTCCTCCCGAGATGGAGTTTCAGTACGCAGCCGCGCTCCGCGGGAGTCCAGTGGAGCTGGTGCGCCTGGAGAACGGAGTGCCTGTGCCCCATGCAGAGATCGTGCTGGAGGGCTACATCACCGGTGAGCGTGCCAAAGAAGGGCCCTTTGTGGACATCACAGGCACCTGCGATCTCATCCGCGAGGAGCCTGTCATTCGTCTTACCAAGATGATGACCTGCAAGGATCCCATCTACCACGGGCTGTTGCCCGCGGGCGGCGAGCACAAGATGCTCATGGGCGTGCCCTATGAGCCGCTGATCTACAAAGCTGTGTCCAAGGTCGCAAAGGTGAAGGACGTCATCCTAACTGAGGGCGGGTGTAACTACTTTCATGGAGTCGTCCAGATCGAGAAGGAGACAGAGGAGGATGCCAGACGGGCCATAGAGGCTGCATTCCAGGCGCATGGATCCCTGAAGCACGTAATAGTAGTTGACACTGACATCGATATATATGATCCCAGAGACCTGGAGTTCGCGCTCGCCACACGCATGCGCGGCGACGAGGATATAGTGCTCCACGCAGGCGTTCGTGGAAGCACTCTCGACCCGCGTAGCGTCGACGGGATCAGCGCCAAGATAGGGGTGGACGCTACTGCGAGGCTGGATAAGCTTTGGAAGTTCAGAAGGGTCACTCCACGTGGGCCTGGATGATGTAGACAGGCCAATGTCGGTTCTACGATTGCTTTTGCTGGACTTTATGCAATAGATGTCTAAAATCGACAAGAAACGATATTTTTACGAAACATTTAAATATTAGATTTATGAAACACTCAATTAACAGAGGGTGTGGACCAAATGTACAGTTTGGAGAAATGCATTCGAAAATGGCCAACTATAGCACCATTGATTGCGCTCTCTGTTGGAACACCTTTTGCTGCAAATAGAGGAACTGCCGTTCTAAAAGGAACGTCGTCGAATGTCGGAATTCGTAACAAATACTCCATAATACGCATCAATTACAACGCTAAAAGATCTGTGGCACGGATATCGAAGAACAATGCCAAGACCTATTCATCCCCAATGGATTCTCCTATTCCAAACAAGATCGTTTTCACGGATCCGTGTTTTGCAGCATTAGAATACAGTAATTGAGAAGATATCTTCCAAGCATCGGAAGACATAGCGCATCAAAAAGCAGGAGCAATCGATATGAAACGTAGAATAAGTATTTTGGCGGCGCTAATAACATTGACCTTGGTTATGGAGGTTAATGGGCTGCAATTCTCTGCAGCAGGTCGCGTTGGGAGCAGCTCGGGAGTTGTATCGCAAAACATCCAAACTAGCATTGATAGTGTTGTAAATGGAGAAGTGACTATCAATGGAGCCAGCGTAATGCCAGCTACGCGCATCATTGGCGCAACCCCATTATTTAAGGAGACCCACGGAACTGTAGACGGCACAAAAAGCGCTAGTGTATCCGTAGAAGTCGTTAATGCCCCAAATGGCCTGACTTACGGTTCACAGGTTCTTCCAGGTGAAGGCACTGTGCCTGCTCAAACTTCGCTCTCTGCGGAGCAGTGGCTGACAGTCCCAAAGGCAGATTCCATCAAGTGTACTGCGACAGCATCCTCTGGCGCTCTTAAAACAGACGTCGGTTTAGAGGAGACCAAGGGATCATTGGCTGGAGACTATGTCACTCTAAGTGGTTACAATGGCAAAGCGGTTGCATCAGCATCATCCATTTCTGCAAGCCAGACTGCTATTTCAGGTTCAGCATACTCGATCAAAATATACGGCGATGGAACTAATTGCAAAATTAATTCACAATTAACAGGCATATCAGGTGGAAAAGCCACATTTAGTAACTTGAACAGTCAATCTTCTGCTAATAAAGTGACTCAAAAGGAGCATGTTAGCGGAAAATTTACCAGCACAATAACCGCAGGATCCAAAACCCTGACAAGAACATCGAATTATGGCACTGACTACGACCTGGATATGACGGCATCAGGTTCGTCGGTATTGGGCATCCTCGGTTATTATGTCAGTCCTGCAAATACAATCCAAGGTGCTGTGAACGCAGCGAATACCGGCGATTGGATAAATATCGCAGCTGGGACCTACAAAGAGAATATAAAAATCGATAAATCGCTTGTACTAAAAGGGCTCAGCGGCGCGTCGAATACCATCATCGATGGCCAGCAAAAAGGCTCTGTATTGACGATAGGTAGCAATAAACCGAACATAGATACTACCCTGACGGGTCTGACAATCCAGAATGGAAAAGCACAATCTGGAGGAGGCATCCAGAACTACGGCAGGCTCACGACAACTGATTGTATCATCTCTGGGAACCTAGCAACCCTCCAAGGAGGCGGCATTTACAATGAGGGCACATTGAACCTGAATTCAGGTACCTCAATTGCCAATAATGTTGCTGATAACAATGCGTTTGCCGGTGGAGGCGGTATTTACAGTTATTTTGGTACTGTAAATATAAATGGCGGAGCATCGATCACAAATAACAAAGCGACTCACGTTACTACAGATAATCTCAACGGTCAGTTTGTTGGAGGGTTTGCTGGTGGCATTTACAGCGATCATAGTACAGTGACAATGAATGGCGGAACCGTCTCTGGCAATACGGCCTCATTTTGTACTGGAGGAATTTACAACGATGAGGGCAGCATTTTGACCATAAATGACGGTGTCATTTCTGGTAACTCTGCCATAAGAGGTGGTGGAATTTTCAGTTTCGGGTCTGGTGGTGGAGTTGTCAACACCGATAAAAACACAGTGGTGATTAACGGTGGACTCATTACCGGGAACACAGCTACCCTGCAAGGCGCTGGAGTTTTCGTGGACATGAATGACAAAATACTGATCACAGGCGGCACCATATCCAATAACGTGGCAACTCAAGATGGTGGCGGCGTGTTTATCGATTCTGGCTCCTTGTTGACAATGACAGGAGGTACCATAACAGGCAATTCTGCCACAGCAATTGACTCTTCAGGTGGCGGACTTTATCTCTACCAGGGCAGTGCAGTCTTAGGCCCGGGTGTCTCGATATCGAACAACAAAGCTGTCAGCGGCGGCGGTATCTACAATGATGCCAGCAAGCTGACCTTGACTGGAGTCAGCATCAACGGCAATACAGCAACATGGGGTGCCGGCATTCTTAATGACCATGGCACCACGACCCTCAATGGCGGTACAAGTATCAGCGGCAACTCAGCAACGAAGAGCGGCGGTGGCATTTACAATATCGACGGAGGTAAGGTGATCAATAACGGAGGCACTGTGACTGGAAACACCCCTAACGACATTGTGCAGGCCTGAGCGGAAGATGGTGCCAGCGAGAGTAATAGGGCCCAGGAATTTGACTTAAATTTCCAGGTAAAGGCGTATGCTATAAATGGTGGCCGCTCCCAGAAACACGGAGAGCGCCAGTGCGATGATCTGAAACACAAGCTCGTTCATGATATAGCATCCCTCCTGGAATTTTTTTTCCTCAGAACATCGTTCTTACCTTAATGATCTTTGTATAGATATGGGTTTCCACCCAGAGATATCCGATTGAGATAGCTTTATCATCAATCGCGTCCAGCAAGGACAGATATGGTTCTGGATGAGGTCAAGGTCACAAGGGCGATTGCGGAGAGCTACCTGGAGAGCTTTCTTGGCGTCACTGATGTGGATGTGGCTCTGGTAGGCGCCGGTCCTGCCAATCTCGTCGCCGCCAAACGGCTCGCTGAGGCAGATGTCAAGACAGTTCTCTTCGAGAAGAGACTCTCCGTGGGAGGCGGTCTTTGGGGTGGAGGCATGATGTTCCCCATGATCGTGGTGCAGCAAGAGGCCTGTCGTATTTTGGATGAGTGCAGGATATGGTATCACGAGCACGGCGAGGGCTACTTCGTTGCCGACGCCATCGAGACCGTGGCGAAGCTGACTGCAGGTGCCATCGACGCTGGGGCGAAGATCATCAACTTAGTTACAGCCGAGGATGTGATGATCCGCGAGGAGGACAGGGTCGTGGGCCTGGTCATCAACTGGACGGCAGCTGAGATGGCTGGCATCCATGTCGATCCCCTCTCAGTCCGCGCCAAGTTCGTCATCGACGGCACCGGTCACGAGGCAGCGGTCTGTCGCATTGTTCAAAAGAAGATTCCCGGAGCTATTATTGGTGCAGAAGGCATCAGGGGCGAGAAATCCATGTGGGCTGAGATGGGTGAGAGGGCGGTGGTGGAGTTTACTCGAGAGGTTCATCCAGGCCTCGTCGTTGCAGGCATGGCTGCAGCTACTGTCTTCGGTGGACCTAGGATGGGGCCCATCTTCGGAGGAATGCTCCTCTCTGGAGAGAAGGCTGCCCGACTGGTCTGTGAAAATCTTGGAATCTAAAATGCCGACCCTCCGGGGCGCTGCAGATCTGGCAGAATATATTCGCAAAAACTACTCCGGCCGTGTGGTCGAGGTCGGAGTGGGCCATTTATCAGAAGTCGCTGCAAGCCTGAGGGCTCATGGCATGGACGTGGTCCTGACAGACAGGAAGGCTCGGACCCTGGGGGATCTGGCGGTGGAAAAGGAGGATATCTTCTCGCCCCATCTCGAACTTTATCAGCGTGCTAGCCTTATCTACTCTATACGGCCTCCGCTGGAGCTGCAAATTGCCATTGGCGATCTGGCTTCCAGAATAGGAGCCGATGTACTGATCCGGCCCCTGGAAAACGAAGTTGCCGAAATGCCTGGCTTTGTCAGGCGGCTGGTCAACTTCGGCGAGGCCAGGTTCTATATTTTTTGTCTAAAGTCGTAACATCGGAACTGCCTTCTTGAGGGCTTCAGATACCATTACCACAATCAACGACGCTGCCAATATCATAAACCAGCTCTGATGCTCAAGGGCAGTTGTGCCGAAGATGGACTGCATGAAAGGCACATATGCGACCGCCAGCAACGCCAGTGTGGATGCCACCATCCCCAGTATTAGTTTCTTGTTAGTCAATGGGTTCATTTTGAGCACTGACACCTCCAGGGACCTGCTACAATAGGCGTTGCATACTGTGAATAATCCAAGGCCCATGAAGGCCACAGTCCTTGCGTAGTCAAGATCCTGGCCGGCTTCAAGGGCCAGAGCATAAAGTCCCAACGAGCCGATCACGATTGCACCTGAGATTCCAAGAGTGTAAATCATAAGGCTTCTGGAGGGCATTGGCTCTTTGGGGCTGCGAGGCTTTTTGTTCATGATGCCATCATGTGCAGGCTCCACAGCCAGTCCAATGGCCGGGAACTCCTCAGCTATGACATTTATCCAGAGAATTTGCACCGCAAGCAGAGGAACAGGTAGACCGATCATGACCGCCAGGAAGATCGTTCCAAGCTCTGCGAAGCTGACTGAGAGGAGATAGGATGCACCCTTCCGGATATTGTCATATATCCTCCTGCCCTCTTCGACTGCGCTGACAATGGTCGCGAAGTTGTCATCGGTGATGACCATGTCCGATGCCTCTTTTGCGACATCCGTCCCAGTCCTGCCCATGGCAACCCCGATATCAGCAGCTTTCAGGGCCGGTGCATCGTTTACTCCATCGCCAGTCATGGCCACGACATTTCCCTGAAGCTTCAGGGCCTGGACGATACGCACCTTGTGCTCAGCAGTGACCCTGGCAAAGGTCGAGACGTCTTTTATCCGGCTTTGAAGAGCCTCATCGCTCATCTCCTCGATCTGGACGCCTTCAATCACCTCGTCCTGACCGATTCCAAGTTCCCTGCCGATTGCTTTTGCAGTCAGCGGATGGTCTCCAGTGATCATGATCGGCCTGATGCCCGCTTTCTGGCAGATTCGAATGGCCTCCTTGGCTTCGCTTCTCGGCGGGTCCATCATGCCCACAAGCCCAGCGAAGATCAGATCGGATTCGACCCATCCAATCTCCCGTGGCTCGTGCTCCTCCATATGCTTCCAGGCGAAAGCCAGGACTCTCATGGCTCTCTTGGCCATATCGTTAGATGCTGCCCGGACCTTCATGCGGTCCTCCTCAGTCATTGGCTTTATTCCCTGGGAGCCCGCGATAAAGGTGCACCTTTCCAGTACCATTTCGGGCGCACCTTTCATGGAGACCTCCAATCCACCATTCTCCGATCGGTGGACAGTGGTCATCCTTTTGCGGTCTGAGTCGAAGGGATACTCGACGATCTCGATATATCTGTTCCTGGCCTCCTCCAAAACCTTTCCTTTTTTGGCAACAACGATCAGTGCTCCTTCAGTCGGGTCCCCTATGATGCGGTCTTTGGAGCCGTCATTGTTCAAGTCGGCATTGTTGCAGAGGACGCCGATCTTGAGGAGCTGGGCAATGTCCTCGCTCCTCGGGTCTATTGCCAAACCATTCTGCAGGAACTCCCCTTCAGGTTCGTAACCTGAGCCCGTCACCTGCACAGATCGATAAGTGTGAATCTCCCGGACAGTCATCTCGCCTGTGGTGAGGGTGCCAGTCTTGTCCGTACAAATGACCGTGGTCGAGCCCAGGGTCTCGACGGCAGGAAGGCTTCTGATTATGGCGTTCTTCCTGGCCATGGCCTGGGTTCCAAAGGCCAGGGCCAGCGTTACGACGAAAGGAAGAGCCTCGGGAACTCCTGCCACAGCAAGAGCAATCGCTGTTATCAGGGTATCCATGATAGAAGAGCCTTTGGCCACGCCCAGTGCAAACACAGCCAGGGAGACCACAAGCACAAGGATAGCCTGTCTCTTGGCAAGCTGCTCGAGCTTCATCTTGAGTGGTGGCTCCACAGGCCTTGGAAGGATCATGCTCGATATCCTGCCAAGCTCAGTGTTGCGGCCCGTGGCTGTGATCACTGCTCTGCAGTTGCCGTAGGAGACTGTGGTACCCATGAAGATCATATTTCTCCTATCTGCCAGGGGTGTGGCCTCCGATAAAGGAGCTGGATCTTTCTTTACCGGCAGAGACTCGCCGGTCAAAGGAGCTTCGATGACCTCCAGACGGGTCTCGTCTAAGATACGGCAGTCTGCTGGCACCTTGTCTCCGGCCTCAAGAAAAATAACATCTCCTGGAACAAGTTCCCTAGCAGGCAGTGATACCATCTTGCCATCTCTGAAAACATCGGCCTGCGGTGCCTGCATATCTCTGAGGGCCTCCATTGCTCGTTCTGCTTTGTACTCCTGAAGGAACCCTATGACAGCAACGAGCAATACTATTCCCAAGATAACGTACGCATTGGCGCTCTCTCCGGCGATGAAAGAGATGAGCGCTGCAAAAAGCAGCACTATGACCAGATATTCTTTGAATTTGCTCAGGAATGCCTTCCAGAGCGGAGGTTTCTTTGGGCCCTCCAGCAGGTTTTGGCCAAGGTCTTCCAGTAGCCTTCTGGCTTTTTCAGAGCTCAAGCCGGACGGTCCAGATCCTAAGACGGATAGTGCCTCATCAGAGGTAAGGGTGTGCCAGGATGTCATCGCAATCTCTCAACGTAGGATACTGAAAAATACGTTGATTGCAGAAATACTTTGTCATAAACATTTTTCAATTTCATCATAAGATCGATAGCTTTAAATATAACAAACTAAAATTATTAATATTGATTGGAGTGTTGTCTCATGGGAGCTGGTTATAATTGGGCAGGAGATACGATAGTAAGAGATACTGTCATGTGGAATAAGAGAGCCGTCCTGGGTTATTCCAGCGTTTACATCCCTACTGATATCCGACAGTGGTTATCTTCCACTGAGAGCGAGGTGATACAAAGAACCCTGCAGGAGATCGGCCTGCCTGCAGCTCGGGAGGCGGGTTCATTCGAC
The DNA here is from genome assembly GCA_964604285.1 of uncultured Methanotrichaceae archaeon. GTDB lineage: Archaea > Halobacteriota > Methanosarcinia > Methanotrichales > Methanotrichaceae > Methanothrix. The sequence goes on along the minus strand of CAZRYL010000021.1, from coordinate 25,433 downwards.
CTTCGGGCCTGGCGGATTTGGGATTATGTGGCCAGGTCGGTGGAGTACGTCACGGACAAAAGGGCCTCAGGCCTTGAGGACTTCTGGCTCTTCCCTGAGGAGACGCTCATGCTGCACAAGGGCGACTGCGAGGATACCTCTTTCCTCCTGGCAACGCTAATGCTGGCAAGCGGGATATCAGAGCACTGTGTGCGGGTCGTTTTGGGAAAAGTCAATTCTCCGGAGGGAGCCTTTGGCCATGCCTGGGTGGTCTACCAGAACGAGATGGGGACATGGTGCCTGCTAGAATCCACTCTGGATGCAGTTCCGTCCCAGCTCGTTCCTGCCGATCCATTCACCCAGCCGAGCAATCAGTACCAGTACCAGCCACAATTCTGTCTTAATGCTTCTCATCTCTGGTCTGTGACTCAGGTGAAAGCCCAGATGGCTGATTGGGTAAAATTGCGAGCAGTAACAAAGAAGGCGAAACACTGATTGCGCAAGTCTAAAATATTAAGAATGATTAAAACGTGATGAATGACTTTAGAAGATGGAAGATACCATCTCCATTTGGGCCAGAGAAAAGAGATGGAGTCAATTGTGGCCCCTTTTTTGAAAGATAGGCAAAAACTTGCAGAGGAAGCTGTAGAAGAGTACAAGCTCGCAAAGGATGAATTCAAAGCCGTTATAAAAAAATATAATGAGATTGATAAAACGAAATTATCTCCTAGGAAAAATAGTGATAATCTCATTGAGCTTTCTTGGGCATATCATGAACTTGGATATATTTATTTCATTGAAAAATCTTACCTTTCTGCAGAAGAAAATTTTAAAAGATCTATTCGAACGCTGAATCTCATACCAGAACAGGAGACCAGGCGCTTAAAGGATGATAATGAGTTTCCCATATCTTGGTTCTTAAATGACCTGGGATATCTTTACTTTGAATGGGAAAAATATGATGAGGCAATAGAGCAATACAATAGTGTAATTGAAGAAGATCCTGAAAATGGGTATTCACAATTTTATTGCGGCTTAGCGTATTATCAAGTAGGCGACCTTGATTTAGCAGCCAGGTTCCTGAAAAGCGCTCTGCAGATATTTGATCGAAAGATTGGTCGAGTCAAAGATCAAATTCAAGCCCTGGGCCATTTAAATGAATCATTAAAATTATTTATTGAAGCAAAGAATAGAATAGACGCTTTAAAGACGCTCAAAGGGTCCCTGGATGCTTTTGAGAAACATTTTGAAAAGGGCCAAATAAAAAAAATCGTTGATTTTGATAAAAATAAGGCAATCATCATGAATTGTGATAAAGGAGATATAACGATCTTCAATGATACCAAAAAATGCAAAGCCATAATTGAACTGTCAAAAAATCTCAGAGACAATCTCACAGAATTTCAGAAGAATGCTTCGTTATCTTCGATCTTAGAGCAGTTCAAGTTAGCAAAAGCATCTATTCTTACAAACATCGGAAGAATTGAAACTGATAGAGAGAATTATTTACCTGCTGAGGATAGATTTAATGAGGCACGTGAGATATATGACGAGCTAAAGTCCTATTTTGATGCAGGAATAACCACGGTGAGTCAATATAAAGAGTGGAGAAATATTTCTGCGCTGCATAATAATATTGGTATACTATTATATAAAACAGATCGCATTGACAAAGCAAGAGAGCAATTCAACATCGCATTACGCTATTTAGAGTCGGCCAGGGTCTACAATAACCTGGGCAACACATATTTTAAGAAAGGTGATAAAGTAAAGGCCACAGAGTGCTATCTAAATGCATTAGAGATCAAGCCGAGATTGAAAGAGGCTAAAGAGAATTTGAGGATGCTGAAAGAAGATAAAGAAAAGGCAGCTAATTGGTGGGATTGGTGGTTCAATAGCCAATCAAGAGGCAAATTTATAACTGGATTGATCTTGATCTTTATGTTTCTCTCTGTGATCATAACTGTGTTTATACCATTGAATGCCATTATACCATCGTATGCCAAAATTGATTGGAGCCTGAACAATTCAGAGGAGAGAACGGTGGTAATCACAACTCCAATCATAGAAGTAAATCCAGCGATCAGTTCAGGATTTAATAAGTCCTCAAAACTCATAGTGGACACAAAAACGAATAAAGTCACAAACGAAACCAAAGTAACAACCACCGAGGAGACTACGGGAACAAATCCCACAAAGACGGAGACTACAAAGACCACATCAAAACAGATTGATGTAAGTCCTGAGACGAAATTGTTATTTGCAGCATTAATACTATTCGCGTTGATCCACCCACAGATCAAGGGATTTTCAGCCGGATCGATCAAGTTCGATTTGGAGCCCATTGTCGCAAGCAAAGGCGCAGCATCTCTTCAATGCGCCTTGTAATTGACAGCTAGAGGTAATAGATGCAGCTTGTGATCAATACCTACGGCGCGTATCTTCGAAAGAGCGGGAACTGCTTTCTTGTGAGAAGAGATGAGAAGAGCTTCGAGGTGGCTGCAGCCAAGGTTAACAGCATCCTGATCACAACGGCTGCTTATGTCACAACAGATGCCATCAAGCTTGCAGTTGACAACAACATAGACATCGTTTTTCTCGACGCCCATGGGGATCCCTATGGAAGAGTGTGGCATCCAAAGCTTGGGAGCACGACTCTGATTCGAAGGAGACAGTTGGAGATTTACGAGAGCATGGACGGACTCGATCTTGCCCTGGAGTGGGGCCTCAAGAAGCTGGACAATCAGATTGAGCTTTTGAGCCGTCTGAAAAAGGCAAGGGCTGATAAGAGGGATGTGCTCGATGGCTACATCCAGGAGATCGAAAAATCACGCGAGCAGATGAAGTGCCTGCGGGGCACCATCGACGACCGAAGGCAGGAGATGCTCGGGCTGGAGGGGAAGGCGTCCAGGGCGTACTTCGAGGCCATCTCAAGCATAATGCCCGAGAGGTACAGGTTCGCAGGAAGGAGCAGGAATCCGGCCAGGGACGAGTTCAACGCCCTGCTCAATTACGGTTACGGGATCCTCTACTCGCTCGTTGAGAAGGGCTGCATCATCGCGGGCCTCGATCCTTATGTTGGGCTTTTGCATACCGACTCCTACAATAAGATGTCCCTGGTCTATGACATCATAGAGATGTTCAGGATCTACATCGATGAGACAGTCGTTCATCTTTTCACCAGGCGGATGGTGAAGGACGAGTTCTTTGAGCCCCTGGAGCAGGGCCTGGGCCTGTCCAAAGATGGCAAGGCGGCGCTGATCGAGGCTGTGAACAAGTCGCTGGAAGAGACAGTGCTCTACAGGGGCCGCAATGTGAAGACCCGAAACACAATTCAGATGGAGTGTCACAGGATAGCCAACAGTCTCATCAGGCCAGGCAGGGAGCCTGATGTAGAGGACTGGGATGTACTGGTGGAAGAGGAGGACCTGAAGGCGGACGAGGGACGGAGCTGCTGAAATGCTCGTTTGGGTGATTTACGACATATCGGAGAACAGAATCCGGAGCCGAGTGGCCAAGATCTGCAAGGGCTACGGGCTTTTTCGGGTGCAAAAGAGCGCTTTTCTCGGTGACCTGAACCGCAACGAGGCAGACTCCCTGGCCCTGGAGTGCGATTCGATGATCGAGGAGTCGGACTCGGTCTTTGTCTTTCCCATGTGCGAGGACTGCTTTGACAAGATCAAGCTGATAGGAGCCGGGTTCGACCGCGAGCTGGTGGCAGGCGTGACGATCACAAAGGTGTTCTGAGGGCAAAATGGAGAGCGGAGCTATCTTTTCGCAGGTACCAGAGCAGGAGGTGTTCGTCACCGTATCGGATGCGCTGGAGTTCCTGTTCTGCCCGAGGTTCATATTCTTCATGCACTGCTTAGGGATTGCGCAGCGGGAGGAGCGACGCTACAAAGTCCTGAAGGGCCGGGAGCTGCACGAGACACGGGAGAAGGTTAACCGGGATTACGTGAGAAAGAGGCTCAATTGTGTTAGAAAGGAAGTCTCCGTTTACTTGACATCGCGAAGGTATCACTTCAAGGGAGAAGTGGATGAGGTCCTATTTCTGGGCGACGGGACTGCTGCGCCCATGGATTACAAATATGCGGAGTGGAAAGACACCGTCTACAGGACGCACAAGTATCAGGCAGCACTTTACGGGCTCCTGATCATGGAGAACTTTGGCGTGGACGTTCGGCGGGGATTTGTATGCTACACCAGGAGCAATAATTATGTTGTGGAGATAGACTTCAGGCAAAAGGATTATGATAAAGCGAGAGAGATTGTGCGCGAGATATTGACGATAATTCAAAGAGGATACTATCCCGATGGGACAAAGCAAAAAGCCAGGTGCGTGGACTGCACGTACAGGAATATATGCGTTTGATAGATGGTGGTCTTAGTGATAGAGGCTGTGAGCAGGATTGGAGATTACGTTCAAAGAAATAGCGGCGGAGAGGATCTTCTTTCCACCTTCATCGAGAATCCAAACAGCAATGGGAAATATAAATTTGTGTTAATAATAGTATTAACTGAGAACAATGGGGAATATGCATTTAGCAGGGTGGAGATGGAGGAATTCAACGCATTCCAAAAATATCTCTATAAAAGAATATCATCAAAAGGTGCAGATGCTACACCGACCTGCAGGATCGCAAAAGATGTGAAAACGACCTTCAATAACAAATTTCAAGGATGGTTCCAGAGCTGCAATAGCTATGATATCTCTGAAGATGAAAAAGAAACTTTAAGAAAGATGAAAGCTGCGATTGATGGCCAGTCACAGAAAATCCTTGCTGGATTGCATGAGAAGTTCTCGCTAAAGAGTGCCAAAGACAATGCCATCATCACTCTTGGAATCGAGCAGAACGGAGATCTACGCTATCTGGGCGAAATTCCAGTCTTCAGAAATATTTTGCTCCGAAAAGGAAAGGATCGGTATTTTGTAAAGAAGTCTCAGGGTGAATCAAGGGGCAGAGACGCCACCTGCTCTGTCTGCAAGGAACGAAAGGACGAAGTCTATGGCTTTGCCATCCCCTGGACCTTTCACACCTTTGACAAGCCTGGATTTATCGCCGGCGGATTCGAGGTCTCGGAATCATGGAAAAATACGCCGGTCTGCTTCGACTGCGCCACACGTCTGGAGCTGGGCAAGAAATACATTGAGGAGAGATTGGACTTCAGCTTCTACGGCTTTCGATACTTGCTGGTGCCGAAGATGGCACTGGGAGGGGACTTCCAGGACATTCTTCGCATATTGGCCGGAAAAGATCAGAAGAGAAAGCAGAAGCTGTCGGGCGAGGTGAGGAAGAGCATAACCTCGGATGAAGAAGAGATACTGGACCTGGTCCAGGAGATGAACGATTTCATCAGCAACAGCTTGATATTCTATAAGAAGGAGCAGTCCTCGTATAGAATTCTCCTTCTGATCGAGGGAATCTTGCCGTCCAGACTAAGGACGCTCTTCAACGCAAAAGATAGAGTTGATAAGCGGTTCAAAGCCTATGGTGATCTCCTCCTGAGCGATGGCCAGAAAGAGAAGAACCACCTGGAGTTCAACTTCGGAGTGGTGAGGAGATTTTTCCCGCAGGAGTCAAAGAACAGGACCTTTGATAAGATTTTCCTGGAAATCGTAAATAAGACCTTCATCGGAGACCAAATTGATTATTATTTGTTGATGGATTTTATAATGAGAAGAGCAAGAGAAGCTTTCATCGAGGGATATCCCACCAATATCGCCACACTGAACGGCTTTCTGCTGCTGCACTATCTGAATGAACTCAATCTTTTGAGAGACTACAAGGAGGAGATGAAAGATATGGACGAAAAGAGCAAAATGATATCAATCGAAGATCTTGAAGGTCTCCCGATGGAACAAAAAGTTGAGAGATTTTTCGAGGCCAATGGATCGTTCTTTACAAGCGATGCCAAGAAAGCCACCTTCCTGGAAGGCGTCCTGGCTCAAAAGCTGCTCAACATCCAGTGGATGGATAAAAAGGCCACGCCGTTTAGAACCAAGCTGCACGGGTTGAAGATGAACCCGCCACTTATCAAGAGGCTTCTCCCGGAGATTCAGAACAAGCTGGAGGAATACGGCAAAAACTACTATCGAGATCTGGAATCCATCATTGCGCAGCACTTCATTTTAGCTGGAGAGAACTGGAAGGAGACCGATGATGAGCTGAGTTTCTACTTCGTGTTGGGGATGGATATGCACAAGCTATTCAAGAACGATAAGGAAGATAGAGAGCAGATAGGCGAGGAGGCATAAAAATGAGCGAGGAAGTCAAAAATAGGTCTGAAATTCTCTTTATTTACGACATTCGTGATGGAAATCCGAACGGCGACCCAATGGATGAGAACAAGCCCAGGATCGATGAAGAGACTGGAGTGAACCTGGTGACTGACGTTCGGCTGAAAAGGACAATCAGGGACTACCTTTACAACTTCAAGGGCCAGGAGATCTTTGTTAGAGAAGTCGCATACGACGACCAGGGACATGTTCAGGACGGAAAGATGAGGGCTGGCAATTTTGGCAACGACCCCAACAAGATTCTGAGCGAGTGCATCGACATCCGTCTCTTTGGTGGAGTAATTCCCCTAAAAGAGGATTCCATAACCTACACAGGCCCGGTTCAGTTTAAGATGGGCAGATCGCTTCACCGCGTGTCAATGAAGCATATCAAAGGAACAGGTGCCTTTGCTTCTAAAGAAGGCTCGAAACAGTCCACCTTCCGAGAAGAGGACATTCTGCCGTATTCGCTAATCCTTTTCTACGGAATCATTAACGAGAATGCGGCCAAGCACACTCACCTCACTGAAGATGACATAAAACTCCTGCTGGATGGAACCTGGAATGGTACCAAGAGCCTGATCTCCAGGACAAAGGCCGGGCAGGTCCCAAGGCTGCTGCTTAAGATCAATTACAGCAAAGAGAACTATCACATAGGCGATCTGGACAAGATGCTCAAGCTGACCGCCGAGATGCCTCATGAAAATATCCGCGGAACTGAGGACTTCAAGATTGACATCTCCAGCCTGGTCATGAAACTGGCCTTGGAAAAGGGGTCTATCAAGGATATTGAGGTTTGCGCAGACGACCGGTTGAATTTCTGCAAAGACGGAGCAGATTTCTCAATTGAAGGCCTGGCGACGGCTACTGGCATTGCAGTGAAGCCGATTGCGTTCTGAGGTACCGATGCCGGAGAGAGTATTAGTATTCGATGTGTGGGGGGACTATGCTCACTTCAGGAAGAATTACTCTACCAGCTCTCCTCTCACCTACTCTTTTCCGCCGAGAACAGCGCTCTCGGGACTGATTGGAGCAATTGCCGGACTGGATAAATCAGATTATTTTTGCAGGTTCTTCAGGGGCAATGCATCTATAGGCTGCAGGATCATGAATCCCGTCAAGAAGGTGAGAATAGGCGAGAACCTCATCGATACCAAAAGCGCCCTGAAGATGCACCTGATCAAGAATCGGACGCAGATCCGGTTTGAGTTTGTGAAAGATCCGAAGTATAGGATCTATTTCTGGCACTCAGACGAGGATTTTTGCGGAAAAGTCAAGAATATGCTTTTGGGTCACCAATGCATTTATACGCCCTGTCTCGGGCTGAGCCAGTTGGTATGCAATTTTAATTATGTCGGAGAGTTCGAGCTGAGAGCACTTGATGAAGACGTCCATGAAATCAACAGCGTTGTTCCAGGAAAGTTCATATCAGAGCCTGAATTTGAAGAGGGGAAAGAATACTTTTCCGAGGTGATGCCCTGTGAAATGGGGGAAGCAAGAGAGGTAAAGGACTATCGAGAGATTCTCTTTGAGCGGAACGGAGAGAGCATTCGAGCAAAGGTCAGCGATCTGTGGGAGCTGAAGGATAGCGCAGATGGCGAGCGAATCTTATTCCTTTAATTTGAAGTCCCATCCGGATAAACGTCTGTTGGACCATCTGCAACGGGTGGGCGATCTGGCCAAGAAAACCGTAGCAGAGAATTCCTTAAACATTGACGATATCGAACTCCTGGAAGATGCAGCCTACATCATTGGAATCACCCACGACATGGGCAAAGCAACCAGATTTTTCCAGGAGTACATCGATGAAAAAGATGAGAGGAAGAAAAGATCCCTCAAGACAAAGGATGCAACTCATCACGGCCTTCTATCAGCATTTTTTACTTATGCAGTGATCAAGGATTACTTGAAGCGGACGGGACGTAAGGGTGAACTGGCCGATTATCTGCCCATCTTATCCTTCCTGGCAGTAAAAAAGCATCACGGCAATCTGCTAAATGCAATGGATGAGATCAAGGACCTTGATGCTGATAAAGATAAAATTCTGAAGGTTGCACAAGAACAGATAGACTCTATCGACCGAACTGGCAGGGAAGAGATCAATGAGATGGCTGCAGTGCTCTTGCAGGAGGGCAACATCAATTTAGAGTTCAACTTTAATAATATTATAAATTACATTCTAAATGAAGCTACAAGAGAAATTGGCAGAAGAGAGAAGCGCTTCGTGAGGCGGATGAGTGAAGGGAGCAATCTCTATCCATATTTCATCTTCCAATTCCTCTACTCCACCCTCCTTGATGCCGACAAGACAGACGCTGGCCTGGATGGCGTCGATCTGGAACGTCTGAGCCTTTCATCAAAGCTAGTAGACGATTACAGGGACTTGAAGGGCTTCACCTCTAACAAAGACAACATCAACTACCTGCGGAACAGGATATACGAAGAGGCGGTGGAGAGCATCAGAGCCTTGAGCCTCGACGATCGAATCCTGTCTCTGAACGTGCCCACAGGTACGGGCAAGACGCTGGCTGCACTATCCCTGTCGCTGAAGCTCAGAGAGCGGCTGGAAAATGAGCGCGAAATCAAGCCCAGAATCATCTACGCATTGCCATTTCTGAGTATAATCGATCAAAATTACAGGGTCTTTGATGAGGTTGTGGCCATTGGAGGCGATGTCAAGGATTCGAGGCTGCTACTCAAGCATCACCATCTGGCTGATGTGAAATACACAACAGAAGATAACGAGTATGAGGTCGACAAGAGTCTTCTTCTACTGGAGGGTTGGAACTCGGAGATAATAGTGACCACCTTCTGGCAGCTCTTCAACACCCTTTTCTCCAACAGAAACAGGCAGCTTCGCAAGTTCAACAAACTGGCCAACTCCATAATAATTCTGGACGAGGTGCAGGCTGTGCCTCACCAGTACTGGCAACTGATTCACGATTCGCTGAAGATCCTCACAGAGAAGTTCAACAGCTATGTAATCCTCATGACCGCCACTCAGCCGCTCATCTTCGAGGAGGCTGCTGGAGAGATCAAGGAGATTGCGAAAAGCAAAGAGGATTACTTTCGGGGCTTGAACAGGATCGAGTTGATACCGAGAATTGAGAAAGCTATGACTCTGGATGAGTTCAAGGCGATGCTTGCAAATGACCTGATGGAAAAGCCGGACAAGGATTTTCTGGTCGTCCTCAATACCATCAGCTCGACCCAGGAGGTTTACAGGTTCGTTCAGGAGCTGGACCTTGAGAACACAGAGAATTTCTTCCTTTCTACAAACGTGATCCCCAAAACCAGGCTTGAGCGAATCGAAAAGATCAAACGGAGGGGTGTAGAGAGGAAGAGGAAGGTCATAGTCAGCACCCAGCTGATCGAGGCAGGAGTTGACATCGATGCCGATATAGTTTACCGGGACTTTGCACCTCTGGACTGCATCAATCAGGTAGCTGGTAGGTGCAACAGGAACTCGGCCAAAGAAGAGAAGGGCAAGGTATCGATCTTCATCCTGAAGGACGAGAGAAAAGAATTTTATAAATATATCTACGATCCCTTTTTGATCGGCAAGACCCTGGATATTCTCAGGCCGATCCAGGGACCGGTGAAGGAGTCAGAGTTCCTCGACCTCAACAACAAATATTTCAAAGCTGTGAAACGCGGCATGAGCGATGAGGCTTCAAAGAAAAGTCTGGATTGTATAGCCGGACTGGCGTTCAAGGATCTGAGCGAGAACTTCAAGCTCATTGAGGAAGACTATCCCAAAGTGGACGTATTCGTTGAGCTGGACGAAAAAGCTTCGGAAATTTGGGGAAGATATCGGGAAATGCAATCGGAGAAGAACTACCTGGAGAGAACCCGCAAATATCTGCAGATCAAAAAAGAGTTCAGCGAATATTTGATATCAGTATCCCAAAAGCATGGGCATTCATTGATTGCGGATGGTTCCAATATCGGATACATTTCACGCGATGAGCTGTCCTACTACTACGACGAGGAAACGGGCTTCAAGCGCGAAGATGCCGGAGGAGGGGCGATGATAATCTGAGGGTGAAAATTTAATCATGCCAAACAACAGGCATAAAAGACCAATATTCAGATCTCAGTTGGCTTTGCTGTAAAGAAAATATATGGAAAAATATATGCTGCTCAAAATCCTTCGCCTGACATTGCACTCCGACGCACCCATGCGGGGGGACGCCACGAAGCTTCGCGGCTTTTTCGCCACCAGCTTCAATGAGTATGCACTGCTGCACCAGCATACGACTGACAGGCTGATTTACAAATATCCACTCATCCAGTACAAGATGCTTGATGGTAGGCCAATGGTGCTGGGGATCAACGAGGGCGCAAATGTCCTGAAAGAGATCTACGACAAGTTCAGCGAGATAAAACTTGGCGACAGCACCTACACGATCATGGAGCGCGGCGTGACCCTTAAGGGCGAAGAGTTCGGATGTTCGGAACAGATCTACAGCTACAGGTTCGCGTCGCCCTGGCTGGCACTGAGCCAGGAGAATTATCCCAAATATACAAGTGCCTCAAGAGATGAAAGAAAGGAACTGCTAAGGAGAATCCTCGTAGGGAATTTGCTCTCTGCGTCCAAGGGACTGGAATACGTAGCTACAAAGCACATCCGCCTGGAGCTGGGCAGGATGCGAGAGGAGATCTGTCTGCTGAAGGGTACTAAGGTAACAGGATTGCGAGGGGAGTTCACCACCAGCTTCGCGATTCCAGATCACATGGGACTTGGTAAGTCGGTCTCAAGAGGTTTTGGGACAGTCATTAAGTTGAAATAGAGCTACACCATCTGTTTTTGTGCTAAGGGTATATTTCAGAAGGCCTTTCACGGGAATGAATTTATAAGGGATTTGATAAATACATCTCATGCCAACAGGTGGGTGGGAAAAGGCCGGTTTGACACTGAGAAACGAGGAAAAGGCCGAAAAATCGGCGCTGTCCGAGGGCAAGTTCCACGAAAACAAGGATTGAAACCTCTGACAGATACCTCGGACAGTCACACAAATCCGGTCCGAGGGCAAGTTCCACGAAAACAAGGATTGAAACGCAGAGATGGTGTATCTCCGTCTGGTGGTGGCAGGAGTCCGAGGGCAAGTTCCACGAAAACAAGGATTGAAACATCCCATCTGATTAGCGAGGGAATCAATCGAGCCGCGTCCGAGGGCAAGTTCCACGAAAACAAGGATTGAAACCAATCCTGCAACAGGAGGCACCTACGTAGCAAAACTGTCCGAGGGCAAGTTCCACGAAAACAAGGATTGAAACCAGGACAGACGGTTACTTGTCTAAGGTCACTAAGAGTCCGAGGGCAAGTTCCACGAAAACAAGGATTGAAACAGAAATTTGCCCAGATACGCAGTAGTGCCGTCTACTGTCCGAGGGCAAGTTCCACGAAAACAAGGATTGAAACTCAGTAGGAGAATAGGAAGACCCTTCAGATTCATGTGTCCGAGGGCAAGTTCCACGAAAACAAGGATTGAAACCCGTCGCGCTTCCGCCCGTGCCTGTAGTACTGGATGGTCCGAGGGCAAGTTCCACGAAAACAAGGATTGAAACTTTCTTCGAGTACTATATCGAGAATCTCCATTAGAGTCCGAGGGCAAGTTCCACGAAAACAAGGATTGAAACTCGACTGATCGTATGGTTGTCCAAAGAGTTTCATTGTCCGAGGGCAAGTTCCACGAAAACAAGGATTGAAACCTGGTGGTCACCCGGAGCTGATATTACGCGGACCACGGTCCGAGGGCAAGTTCCACGAAAACAAGGATTGAAACTTGAGCAGATCTTATCTGAGTGGCTGACCTCAAAAGGTCCGAGGGCAAGTTCCACGAAAACAAGGATTGAAACTGGATCTCAAAGAATCATACTGCTTAAGTGATCTCTGGTCCGAGGGCAAGTTCCACGAAAACAAGGATTGAAACGGACCGAATGATGCTTCTCGCTTGCAGGCGAGAATCGAGTCCGAGGGCAAGTTCCACGAAAACAAGGATTGAAACTCACCATAGGCTCGACGAAGCTCTATACATCTTGCAGTCCGAGGGCAAGTTCCACGAAAACAAGGATTGAAACTGGGGTACTCCAACAGTGACCGATATGGGCAATATAGTCCGAGGGCAAGTTCCACGAAAACAAGGATTGAAACATTACTTCAGTATCATGGCTGGCGATGGAGCCCACGGTCCGAGGGCAAGTTCCACGAAAACAAGGATTGAAACTCGAGTTCTTCCAGGTGGGCTTTGAGCGGCCTATGGAGTCCGAGGGCAAGTTCCACGAAAACAAGGATTGAAACATCGATGTCAGCAGATATGGGATAGGCCTATATGAGGTCCGAGGGCAAGTTCCACGAAAACAAGGATTGAAACTCAGAAAGACATTATCTTCAGGCCCTGTGCCTAGACGTCCGAGGGCAAGTTCCACGAAAACAAGGATTGAAACCAAACTTGCTATCCAGATCTGTTTCCCTGGTGAAATGTCCGAGGGCAAGTTCCACGAAAACAAGGATTGAAACTCCATTCTGTAGCACTAGAAATAGCATTTGTAATACTGTCCGAGGGCAAGTTCCACGAAAACAAGGATTGAAACTTCTCAGGGTCCTTCTCAAAATCCTTATCAACTATGGTCCGAGGGCAAGTTCCACGAAAACAAGGATTGAAACTTGCTTTGGCGAGTCGGTGATCCTCTGCGGTCAGCCCGTCCGAGGGCAAGTTCCACGAAAACAAGGATTGAAACCCACATCTGGCATATTTGCCGTCATATGTGGTAACGTCCGAGGGCAAGTTCCACGAAAACAAGGATTGAAACTGTCAGAGAGGAATACCAACCGTCCGAAGTCGAGGCGTCCGAGGGCAAGTTCCACGAAAACAAGGATTGAAACGCTCCTGGAAGCATACTCCACTACCCTTCTATAATTGGTCCGAGGGCAAGTTCCACGAAAACAAGGATTGAAACTTTTCGGGAGTCTCTCCGACGCTCCTTCCGCCAATAGAGTCCGAGGGCAAGTTCCACGAAAACAAGGATTGAAACTCCACCTTCACTGGTGTAGTCATTTCGCGCATAGAGTCCGAGGGCAAGTTCCACGAAAACAAGGATTGAAACGCGGCTTCCTCGCTGATTGCATCTGCCATGAAGAGGTCCGAGGGCAAGTTCCACGAAAACAAGGATTGAAACTGAATGTCGAAGAGCGGCACGCCATGCGGCTGGCGGGTCCGAGGGCAAGTTCCACGAAAACAAGGATTGAAACGAGGATCGGCTCCAGGAGGATTAATGAGGCAAGCGGTCCGAGGGCAAGTTCCACGAAAACAAGGATTGAAACGCATAATCGCTGAAATTCTGGCATGTCAGAGCGAGAGCAGAGTCCGAGGGCAAGTTCCACGAAAACAAGGATTGAAACTCTCTTGGAGCGGGTATGAGCTACTATCAGCAAGGTCCGAGGGCAAGTTCCACGAAAACAAGGATTGAAACTCGACAGACCGCAGATATGGCCGGTCGGACTACACGGTCCGAGGGCAAGTTCCACGAAAACAAGGATTGAAACGCCATATGATATCCTCCCATTGAGTAAACCGACTCAGTCCGAGGGCAAGTTCCACGAAAACAAGGATTGAAACTGGAAATGATGCAGCCTATCCATGAGTATAACGAAGTCCGAGGGCAAGTTCCACGAAAACAAGGATTGAAACCTCCTGGAGAGCAGGGAGCAGAAAAGCTGGAGAGTCCGAGGGCAAGTTCCACGAAAACAAGGATTGAAACCCCCAGAACTCAGGCAAACCTCTCTGCTGCAGATACAGTCCGAGGGCAAGTTCCACGAAAACAAGGATTGAAACTTCCTATAGCCCAGGGATGGGTGAATAACATGGCCATGTCCGAGGGCAAGTTCCACGAAAACAAGGATTGAAACACGAGAATATCAGCTCAAATGATGCTCCTACAGGGGGTCCGAGGGCAAGTTCCACGAAAACAAGGATTGAAACTTACTCTTGGAGATCCAGGTCTCCACAGAGAAGGGTCCGAGGGCAAGTTCCACGAAAACAAGGATTGAAACGATCATAAATAGTGCACACGACCGGGTATACATTATCGTCCGAGGGCAAGTTCCACGAAAACAAGGATTGAAACTGGTTATAGCCCGTTCCTGTGCCTTGTCCGGATTGGCGTCCGAGGGCAAGTTCCACGAAAACAAGGATTGAAACCCGCTTCCCGGCTTTGAGTGACCGGGCTTGCTATAGTCCGAGGGCAAGTTCCACGAAAACAAGGATTGAAACGGTAATGTGCTATGATTCCCTGAATTTCTAGTACCCGGTCCGAGGGCAAGTTCCACGAAAACAAGGATTGAAACATCGAGTACAGGTACGCGCATATTCTACTCCTCCAGGTCCGAGGGCAAGTTCCACGAAAACAAGGATTGAAACTCAAATACGCTTCGCCGAGCATGGATTTAGCGCGGTCCGAGGGCAAGTTCCACGAAAACAAGGATTGAAACTTGGCCAGTCATATAGCCTTTCTCCTGGGTATCATAGTCCGAGGGCAAGTTCCACGAAAACAAGGATTGAAACGAAGTATAGCTGTACATACGGTCTTGCGGATACAACGTCCGAGGGCAAGTTCCACGAAAACAAGGATTGAAACTTGTACCTCCAATACAATACAAGTACTTCAAGGTGTCCGAGGGCAAGTTCCACGAAAACAAGGATTGAAACTAAAGTTCACGGCCGAGGAGCCGATGCATGTCGTAACGTCCGAGGGCAAGTTCCACGAAAACAAGGATTGAAACAGCCGTCTGGAGATTCTATCAAGGCTAAAGATGCTAGTCCGAGGGCAAGTTCCACGAAAACAAGGATTGAAACACATCATATTCGACGGCGGAGGTGTGGTGCTGACTACGTCCGAGGGCAAGTTCCACGAAAACAAGGATTGAAACAATATAGTGAGCATATAGAAATGGATAAAAAAGATTGTCCGAGGGCAAGTTCCACGAAAACAAGGATTGAAACGCAGGCGCAGCACAAGAGTCTACGATTCCGAGTGGAGTCCGAGGGCAAGTTCCACGAAAACAAGGATTGAAACAATGACTATAAAAATTGTCGATTGGAGGATGGTATTGGTCCGAGGGCAAGTTCCACGAAAACAAGGATTGAAACTTGGAATAAGTTAGGCATCTTCTGTATCATCCTAACGGTCCGAGGGCAAGTTCCACGAAAACAAGGATTGAAACTCATATTCAATATTGCTAATTGAACAATTCCGTAATTGTCCGAGGGCAAGTTCCACGAAAACAAGGATTGAAACTATATCACACCAGACGACGGAACTCAATTGACTCGCCTGTCCGAGGGCAAGTTCCACGAAAACAAGGATTGAAACCAACAGTTGCTACAAACAATACGTTCTCGGAAAAACGGTCCGAGGGCAAGTTCCACGAAAACAAGGATTGAAACACGTTCTAGACATGGAGATGCACCACGATTTTTCAGTCCGAGGGCAAGTTCCACGAAAACAAGGATTGAAACGAATGGATCGATACCATCTGGTTGGAGTTTTTGCGAGTCCGAGGGCAAGTTCCACGAAAACAAGGATTGAAACTTATAATCCTAAATTGGCATCGTCTCCTATCGGTTGTCCGAGGGCAAGTTCCACGAAAACAAGGATTGAAACTTCATAAAGATACTGTCAGGATTCAGGGACGAAGTCGTCCGAGGGCAAGTTCCACGAAAACAAGGATTGAAACTCTGGTGCCAGTACAATCTGAACAGCCACAGTTAGGTCCGAGGGCAAGTTCCACGAAAACAAGGATTGAAACCTGTTTGGAGAACAGCCTCGAATTCATGTAGCAGAGTCCGAGGGCAAGTTCCACGAAAACAAGGATTGAAACTGATCAGCTGTTCGCAAATGTGCCCTGCAATCAAAGTCCGAGGGCAAGTTCCACGAAAACAAGGATTGAAACTTGTTGATTTCATGCCCATCAAGCCCGCTTCTGATGTCCGAGGGCAAGTTCCACGAAAACAAGGATTGAAACTTGTGCCTGCACATCGTAGCAAGCTTGACACGCTGCGGTCCGAGGGCAAGTTCCACGAAAACAAGGATTGAAACCTGTATTCTTCGGGCTTGTTGGATGCAATAGTACCGTCCGAGGGCAAGTTCCACGAAAACAAGGATTGAAACTCCATGGTACTCCTGGCTGGGTAGCTATATCTCATGAAGTCCGAGGGCAAGTTCCACGAAAACAAGGATTGAAACTTTTCTTCTCGTGCTTCTTTGCACTGGTTGGTTCTGGTCCGAGGGCAAGTTCCACGAAAACAAGGATTGAAACTTCGCTTCGCCGTCTGCTGCCAGGTCTGGTAGCCCAGTCCGAGGGCAAGTTCCACGAAAACAAGGATTGAAACGCGCATCTAGCGCATGATCGGCCTGCTTGAGGTCCGAGGGCAAGTTCCACGAAAACAAGGATTGAAACTAAAATTAAACGGAGTGATTGAAAATGACGACCGAGTCCGAGGGCAAGTTCCACGAAAACAAGGATTGAAACTCCAGCAGGTCGGAACGGTCCGCAAGAATGGATCGGGGTCCGAGGGCAAGTTCCACGAAAACAAGGATTGAAACCCGATCCGCTGAACTGCCCGAGGGATTCTGTGCTGTCCGAGGGCAAGTTCCACGAAAACAAGGATTGAAACTCAAGTTCACGGCCGAGGAGCCGATGCATGTCGTAGTCCGAGGGCAAGTTCCACGAAAACAAGGATTGAAACTAGATCGCCTAACCTCTCCAGAGATCTCCTTAGAGTCCGAGGGCAAGTTCCACGAAAACAAGGATTGAAACCAGAGGCGGTATGCTACGATTACTACGACACTGAGGTCCGAGGGCAAGTTCCACGAAAACAAGGATTGAAACAAGACAGAAAGGGTATTTAAAAGATCTAATCTATCTTGTCCGAGGGCAAGTTCCACGAAAACAAGGATTGAAACGAATGTTGAAAGCTGCATTGAAGTCGGAGTGTATCGTCCGAGGGCAAGTTCCACGAAAACAAGGATTGAAACTTGTCTCCAGAATCCATCTTCGATACTGGTAATCGTCCGAGGGCAAGTTCCACGAAAACAAGGATTGAAACAATTCATTCCAACTTTTCTCATGCTCTGGGTCAATGTCCGAGGGCAAGTTCCACGAAAACAAGGATTGAAACAGAACAGCCGTAGCAAGCGGCAATTGGAATGATAGCGTCCGAGGGCAAGTTCCACGAAAACAAGGATTGAAACTCGGCGTTGGGCTGCTGGTGGTGGCCCTTCTAGCCCTGTCCGAGGGCAAGTTCCACGAAAACAAGGATTGAAACTGCGTGGTTCTATGTGGAGCGCTGGTACGAATTCTGGTCCGAGGGCAAGTTCCACGAAAACAAGGATTGAAACGACAACCAAACGGGGCGAGGAATTGTAGCATCGACGTCCGAGGGCAAGTTCCACGAAAACAAGGATTGAAACCTTCCCATTGCAGCGGAAATCCCGCAGCTCTCCAGGTCCGAGGGCAAGTTCCACGAAAACAAGGATTGAAACTAGTTATCGGAGTCAGCCGATATCAATCGAAAAAGAGTCCGAGGGCAAGTTCCACGAAAACAAGGATTGAAACAGAAATCGTCTCGTTGGCAGTTGATTCTCTTATGCAGTCCGAGGGCAAGTTCCACGAAAACAAGGATTGAAACTACTGAACCAACACGTCGGGCTTTTCAGCATTAAGGGTCCGAGGGCAAGTTCCACGAAAACAAGGATTGAAACAGGATTCCTCTGGCTATAATGGCCAGAGGGTCTCTGTGTCCGAGGGCAAGTTCCACGAAAACAAGGATTGAAACTTTATAAAACTTTACAGGGGCTTACCCTACCACCCTGGTCCGAGGGCAAGTTCCACGAAAACAAGGATTGAAACTTTATAAAACTTTACAGGGGCTTACCCTACCACCCTGGTCCGAGGGCAAGTTCCACGAAAACAAGGATTGAAACTCTGGAAGATGTGGGCAAGGAGATGACCACGCCAGAGTCCGAGGGCAAGTTCCACGAAAACAAGGATTGAAACTTCCCATTCTAACGGAAAGCCAGCGGCTTCCCATGCATGTCCGAGGGCAAGTTCCACGAAAACAAGGATTGAAACCCAGTATCAACGGAGGATAGAAAATGTCATACGTTTCAAGTCCGAGGGCAAGTTCCACGAAAACAAGGATTGAAACTGGATCCGCATATCTGGATGACGAATTTCTGCTGAAGTCCGAGGGCAAGTTCCACGAAAACAAGGATTGAAACTACAGCTCAGGTCAATAGCCAGAACGTTTCTGTGAAGTCCGAGGGCAAGCTCCACAAAAAATTGAATCCGTTGACGAGCCAAAAGTTTGTTATATTCTGTCGGCCAGTTCCTTCTTGAAAATTCATGGAGAAGGTCATTACCACCTGCACCTATTGCGGCTGCGGTTGCGGGCTGCTCCTGCACGTCGACGGTGGCCGAATCGTGGGGGCATCCCCATCCCTCACACATCCCATGTCCAGAGGCAGTCTTTGCATCAAGGGCTGGCTGGCAGGAGACTTCGTAGGCCATCCGGACAGGCTGAAAAGCCCCATCATCCGGCATGGCGATCGGCTGATCAAAGCCACCTGGGACGAAGCCCTCGCGATGACGGCTGCAAGCCTTCGAAGCATTCAGAATGAGTTCGGACCGCAGGCCCTGGGCATACTCACCTCTGCTAAGGGAACCAACGAAGAGAACTACCTTCTGATGAAAATGGCCCGGGTCGCTCTGGGGACGAACAACGTGGACCATGTGGCCAGGCTCTGCCACGCCCCAACAGTTGCCGCCCTGGGCTTTGCTCTCGGAAGCGGCGCCATGACCGGCTCGATCTCCAGCCTGCAAAGCTCCGACGCTATTCTGGTCGTCGGGTCTAATACCACTGAGCAGCACCCGTTGGTGGCCTCCCACATTCTGCGGGCCAGGTCCCAAGGAGCAAAGCTGATCGTCGTCGATCCTCGAAGAACGCGCCTGGCAGAACTGGCAGACCTGTGGCTTTCTCCCCGACAGGGAACTGATGTGGCATGGATCAACTGCCTCCTGAATATCGTCGTGCAAAAGGATCTAGCAGATCGGCAGTTCATAAAAGAGCGCACCGAAGGCTTCACAGAGACGCTGCAGACCGCGAGCGCCTACACTGCAGAAAAGGCCGAGGAGATATCAGGAATTCCTGCGGCCGATTTGGTCAAAGCTGCATCCATCTTCGGACAGGCGAGTCGCGGGGCAATCGTCTACGCAATGGGCGTCACCCAGCACGCTCGAGGAACTGACATCGTCCAGGCCCTGGCCAACCTGGCTCTGGTCACAGGAAACGTGGGACGTGAGGGCACGGGCCTATATCCTTTGAGAGGTCACCAAAACGTCCAGGGGGCATGCGACATGGGCGCTCTTCCCAATGTACTCTCAGGATACCAGCTTGTGTCAGACCCCCAGGTCCGTGCCAAATTTGAAGAGGCGTGGAGGGCCCAGATTCCGTGTAAACCTGGGCTGACAGCCCTTGAGATGCTCTGGGCCGCAGAATCTGGAAGTCTCAAAGGCCTGATAATAGTTGGAGAAAATCCAGTCCTGAGCTACCCACACACATCCAGAGTACAAAAAGCCCTCAAAGGGCTGGAGTTCCTGATGGTATGCGACATCTTCCCTACAGACACCACAGCTCTTGCCGATGTGGTCCTTCCCGCTGCTTGCTTTGCCGAAAAGGATGGAACTTTCACCTCCACCGAGAGACGTGTGCAGCGCGTCCGGAAGGCCGTAGACCCTCCAGGTGAGGCAAAAGCAGAATGGGAGTGGATCTGCGAGCTTACCAGACGGCTGGGAGCAAAGGCCGAATATTCTTCGCCTGGCGAGATCATGGCCGAGATCGCATCGCTCACACCCATCTACGGAGGGATCAGCTACGAACGGCTTGTGCCGGATGGACTGCAGTGGCCCTGTCCTGCGAAAGATCATCCTGGAACGGGCATTCTGCATGTCAACTGCTTCCCACATGGCCGGGCTCGCCTTCGCCCTGTTCTATACATCGATCCTCCTGAGATTCCAGATGCGGATTATCCCTTCATGCTGACCACAGGGCGAAGCCCGTACCACTTTCATACCGGGACCATGACCCGCAGGACTTCCCTCCTGGATAGAGAGGTACCCACCCCCTTTGTGGAGATAAATCCCGAGGATGCAGGGGTCATGGGAATAAGAGACGGCACGAAAGTCAAAGTGGAGACCCGACGTGGAAGCATTTCTGTGGAGGCAAGGCTGGCCAATACAGTCTCCAAAGGCTATCTTTTCCTGCCATTCCACTTCTCAGAGGCACCGGCCAATGCTCTGATCGCACAGTATCTTGATCCGGTCTCCAAGATTGCAGAGCTGAAGGTCTCAGCAGCACGTCTGATAAAGGAGGCACCATGAAGGCATTCCTGCCGAAGGATAAGCTTCCTTTACTGCTGGATGCATTGAGAGGACGAATTGAGGTCATTGCACCTGTGTCAACGGACGCGGGACCTGCATTTGTCACATGGCAGGGCCAGCCCCTTGATCTGGTGGGCAAACCCCTCTCTCCTATCACAGAGTTCATGCTTCCCCACAAAGAGGCGCTTTTCACTTACTTTCAGGAAGCCGGTCGCTACACCTTTAAAGAAGAGGAGATACCATCCCGGCTGCTGTTCGGCATCCGACCCTGCGACCTGCATGCCATAGCCCTTCTGGACCGGATATTCGGACGAGAGCCACCTGACCAGGCCTACTTCCGCCGCCGCAGAGCCACCGCTCTGGTCGTTCAGAACTGCACTAGCCCCGGTAAAGAGTGCTTCTGTGCCGGGCTTGAGGCTGGTCCGGATGCCAAAGATCCTTGCGACCTTCAACTAACCGACATAGGGGACGGATTCCTATGCCAGGCCGAGACTCCAGCAGGGATTCTTATTCTGAATGCGGGCAGTGACCTCCTGCAACCTGCGCTGCCAGAGCATCTTCAGGAGAAAACAAAGCTGCTGCAAGAGGCGATAAAGGCCATGCCACAGGATAGGTCCTGCTCTCAAATCAAGCAGGCTATGGAGAGGGCAGACTGGGAGGCTCTTGGTCGGGAGTGTCTCTCCTGCAGTGGATGCAGCTTCGTCTGCCCAGTCTGCCACTGCTTTAACATCCTTGACCTGGGCGTTCCGGACGGTCAGAGGCTGCGCTGTCGGGATTCCTGTATATTGTCCGGTTTTTCCCGCCTGACCGGCGGAGCCAATCCCCGGCGCACGCCAGGGCAGCGCCTGCATCACTGGTATCAGGAAAAGTTCGAGGACATCCCCCAGATCACCGGCCTTCCAGGATGCGTGGGCTGTGGACGCTGCCATCTAACCTGTCCTGCTGCCATAAATCGAGTTGATCTGTCTGTGATGAGCCGCTTGATAGACGACAGTTCGGAGGCAAGAAGATGAACGAGTACATCCCCATGCAGGCAGAGATCGTGGATATCGATATAGAGTCTCCAAACACCTACCTGTTCACCCTGGAGCTACAAGACGAAGGAGCTGACTTCAGGTATCTGCCCGGGCAGTTTGTGATGATCTCAGTCTTCGGACTTGGCGAGTGTCCCATCTCCATAGCCTCATCTCCCACCAGACGAAGCCTGCAGCTTTGCATCCGCCGCGCGGGAAAGGTGACCAGTGGGATCATGGACTGTCTGGTCGGAGATGTGGTAGGAATACGCGGACCTTACGGTAAAGGCTTTCCACTGGATCGGATGATGAGGGATGTAGTCATAGCCGGTGGAGGCTCAGGATTTGCAACACTCCGATCGCTGATCAACTACATCGCCGACCGCAGGGATGAGTTCGGAAAAGTGACTGTAGCATACGGAGCTCGTACCAGCCAGGACCTTTATTTCATGCAGGAGTACAAGAGCTGGCAGAACGCGGGAATGGAGGTAGCAGTGACAGTTGACATCGGAGATGAGTTGTGGAAGGGAAATGTGGGACTGGTCACCAGCCTCATCGACCGCTTTGACCTGACTCCCGGCTCTGCAGCCATCTGCGGCCCTCCTGTAATGATCAATGCTGTGGCCAGAAAGCTCATGGATCGAGGCTTTCATCGGGCCGATATTTACGTCTCCTTGGAACGGCATATGAAGTGCGGGGTTGGCAAATGCGAACATTGCGCCATCGGCCCCTACCATGCCTGCCAGGACGGGCCGGTCTTCAGCTATGACCGGGTAAGAGATGCGCTTTGAAATAAGATTTAATATAACTCAATGAACGTTGTCATACAACAAATAATATAAAAAGAGTCCTTTGCATGCCTTTGACTCGCCCTCCTGTTGAGCGGGGATGCTGCAAGGGTGTCTGGATTCTTGATAGCTGAAATCAGGGAGCCTTTGGGCGCGGATGGGTTGGATGTGAATTTCCGATTATAGGTTACAGTAACAAAGCAGCGGAGATCCTACCGCTCAATCGCGATACGGCTGAGAGGAGATTGCTGTATGCATCTCATTCCAAGAGCTTGCGAAAATCCTCTTCAGTTATGCCCAACTGCTTTAGGATTTCATGGGAAAGGCATCTTCCGATCTCAGAATCGCCGTCTACTGGAATTGTAGTTACCCTGCCATCTGGATGCTTTCATCTGGCGTAGCTGCCCTTTTGCCGAACCATCCGAGAACCAAGCTTCATTGCAGCCTTCTGCAGGTCTCTAGCTTTGGCAGGCATAAACAGCCTTTACATCAACATCATCAGGGAGCATACGCCCTTCTTCCTCGTACTCCTCTCGTATCATATCGAAGACACTATACAGCATGCTTTATGTATTCGTGACAGGAAGTAATCTGCGATCCCTAGTTACGGTTTGGGCTGGTATCTTGCTGTTTTCCCGAGGGCTCGCGCTCCTGTGGGGCAGGATGTGGCATGGCTGCATGGATTTATGATGGCAGTGTTTAGGGAGCTGTAATTCAGCATGGAATAGTGACTATTGTCTCCTCGGAGCTCGCACCCTGCTATATCGAGATACTGATGCTGGTCTTGCTGAAAATCCTGGTTTGAGCGATCCCCCAATAGCCGCAAGTTATAATTCATTTGTCAGGGATCTATATTAGATATGAGAACTCTCAGCTATCGGATCACTCTGCGCAAGGAACCTGAAGGCGGCTATACTGTTTTAGTCCCGGCACTTCCCGGATGCATCACTTACGGAAAGACAGTAGAAGAGGCCATTGAGATGGCTAAGGATGCAATCAATTGTTATATTGAAAGCCTGATAGAAGACGGTGAGGCAATTCCTGTGGAAGAGGATCTCATCGAGTGCAGGCTAACAGTGCAGGCCCATGCCTAAGCTGCCATCTTTGACTCCTCAAAAAGTCATAGCGATTCTTGAAAAGAAAGGTTTTGTACTGAAGAGAGTCACAGGTAGCCATTATATCTTTGCTCATCCGGAAACGAAGAGGAGAGTCACAGTTCCTTACCATAGCAACCAGAATATTGCCAGAGGCACACTCATACAGATTCTAGAAGACGCAGGAATAAAAAGAGAAGAGCTGCAAGATCTGCTTTGACAATGAAATTCCTCCTTTGATCTTGTTCGTCTATAATGAAGCATGCTTTATGTATTCGTGAAGGGAAGTAATCTGCGATCCCTATTTCCGGTTTGGGGTAGTATCTTGCTGTTTTCCCGAGGGCTCGCGCCCCTGTGGGGCAGGATGCGGCATGTTTGCCTGGATTCGTGATAGCAGTAATCAGGGCGCCCATGCTCCCCATCGATTGAGCAGCAAGGCTAATTGAGATTCTTTATAATCGTAATTCGCATGCCCTTGATTTTGGCCTGAGAAGAAACAGAGTCAGAGTGAGAATGGTCCAACTTCGTTTCCCTTCCTTGGCGCACGCTCTAATCTAGCTGGCTGCATGGCTAAATGAAACGCTAGGATCTACCAACACATTCATTAAATAAATTGGCTTGATATAGGAGCATGCGTTTCGAGGTCGTGGTTAGAAAGGACGAAGATGGTTATTACGTCGCTACTGTTCCTGAGCTTCCAGGTTGTCACACTCAGGCCAAAAGTCTGGACGATCTGATGAACAGGATCAAAGAGGCTATTTCGCTCTACCTGGAGACTGAAGGCGGCAGCACAGTGGGAAGCTTTGTAGGAGTGCAAGTCGTTGAAGTTGTGACCTGTTGAAGCCGAAAAAGTGATCGAGGCTCTCGCCAAAATCGGCTTTCAGTCTGTAAGACAGAAGGGCAGCCATCTCATCATGAAGCATCCCGACGGCAGGAGCACAGTAGTGCCCGTGCATCCCGGAGAAGAGCTCGGACGGGGCATACTGATGGAGATTATGAACGACGTCGGCATGAGCAAGAAAGAATTTCTGGAACTTCTGGAGAGCTAGAGAAAAGAGCATAAAAAGTCGCAAACCAATGCAGGTAGCCCCGAAACAGCCGTAAGGGATTTCGAGCCCTATGCCGCACAGGCTTCCTGGTTGGCTGTGCTGTATAGGTGTCTGGATTCGTGATAATAGTAATCCGGGAGCCCTGGATCCGGTTTGGGGCAATGTCTGTCATTTCCCGAGGGCTCGCGCCCCTTGAGGCGGGATGCGGCATGGTTGCATGGATTCGTGATAGCAGTAATCAGGGCGCCCATGCTCTCCCATCGATTGAGCAGCAAGGCTAATTGAGATTCGTGATAATAGTAATGTGGGAGCCCTTACCGTAGGCTAGTAGAAAAAGAAGCAAGTGAGCACGGCATCGCTCCGCCTGCAGTTGGCCCTTCCGGGCGCACAGGCTGCCGTCTGACCATGCTGCATGGCTAAGTTAGATCGAAATGCAGTGATCATAGAGCCTAAGCTCCATTTATAGTTTGAAAAGAAAATTAGGTGAATATGGCAACGATCTGCATTTCCCGAGGGCTCGCGCACCTGAGTACAGTGCAGAACGTGGACAGGCTTATCTGCTGAGTTCGGAAAGGGTTCAGGAGTTACCCTGTCGCTGTGGCCGCCATATTCGAATCCAAGTACCGGAATCGAACCGGCATCTCCTGCTACAGAATATTTATCCGTAGCCTTGGTTTGTTTGTTGATTCAAGCTTTGCGATACCAGATTTCGCCCGAGCACAGCGGAGCGCTGCAGGGTTGTTAGTAGCTGCGAGCTGAACACCTCGTTGCCTTGGTGCGTACACCCCAG
>CAZRYL010000020.1:0-38875 GCA_964604285.1 uncultured Methanotrichaceae archaeon | reverse complement strand
CCTATATTGATTATGCTATGAGTGTGATCGTGGGCAGGGCGCTGCCGGATGTGCGTGATGGCCTGAAGCCTGTTCACAGGCGCATACTTTATGCCATGTACGAGCAGGGCATGACACACGATCAGCCCTACAAGAAATCCGCACGCGTTGTCGGAGATGTCATGGGCAAGTACCATCCCCACGGTGACCAGGCCATCTACGAGACCATAGTCAGAATGGCCCAGGACTTCTCCATGCGTTATCCTCTGATCGATGGGCAAGGAAACTTCGGTTCTATCGACGGAGATCCTGCCGCAGCCATGCGTTACACTGAGGTCAGGCTCTCCAAGATCGCTGAAGAGATGCTTGCGGACATTGAGAAAAATACCGTGGACTTTGTTGCCAACTACGACGGCTCGCTCAAAGAGCCGTCCTTGCTTCCGGCAAAGCTGCCCAACCTTCTCTTGAACGGCTCTACGGGAATTGCTGTGGGCATGGCAACCAACATTCCGCCACATAACTTGAAGGAGCTGGCTGGAGCGATCATGCACCTCATCGACCATCCAGATGCAACCTTGCAAGATCTCATGTACTATCTGCCTGGGCCAGATTTTCCAACGGGCGGATACATCGTGGGCAGGGCAGGAATTGAGGCCGCCTATCAGACAGGTCGGGGCAGCATCCTCTTGCAGGCAAAATCGGAGATTGAGGAAGGACCTAAAAGCACCAAAATAATCTTCACTGAGCTGCCCTATCAGGTGAACAAAGCGAAGCTGATCGAGGACATTGCGGAGATGGTGAAGGGGGGCAGACTGGAGGGCATATCCGATCTCCGGGACGAGTCAGACAAAGAGGGCATACGTCTTGTCGTAGATGTCAAGGGCGAATTCAATGTTCATGTGGTCTTAAACCAGCTTCATAAGCATACTGCTCTGCAGACCAGCTACGGCATAAACAACATGGTCCTGGTGGACGGCCTGCCCAAGACAATCTCTTTGAAAGAGACCCTTGAGCAGTACATCCACTACCGCTCGCAAGTCATAGAGAGGCGCACCAGGTTCGATCTGGATGCAGCCGAGAAACGTGCCCATATTCTGGCAGGCCTCTTAATTGCGCTGAAGAACATCGATGAAGTAATACGAATAATAAAAGCAGCAGCTTCGCCCGCCGAGGCCAAAGATGCCTTGATGAATGCTTTTGCCTTAAGCGAGGAGCAGTCAAAAGCCATTCTTGACATGAGGCTTCAGCGCCTGACTGGGCTGGAGCAGGACAAGATCGTCTCGGAGGCAGAAGAGCTCGAAAAGCTCATCGCTCAATTGAAGAAGATCCTTTCCAGCAATCTGGAGATCATGGACATCATCAAAGAGGAGCTGAGAGAGCTGTGCCAGGCCTACGGTGACGAGCGCAGGACCAAGATCATAGAGGCCGAGGGCGAGGTTAGAGCAGAGGATCTCATCCAAGATGAAGAAGTGGCAGTGACCATCACAAGTTCCGGGTACATCAAGCGGCAGCCTGTCACGGCCTACCGCATGCAACGTCGTGGCGGACGTGGGGTCATCGGCGCAGAGACCAGGAGCGAGGAGTTTGTAACTGATGTCTTCACGGCTTCAACCAAGGATTATCTGCTCTTCTTCACCGACAAGGGGAAAGCCCACTGGCTCAAGGTCTATGAGATCCCATCCCTCGGGCGTGCCACGCGGGGAAAATCCATCGTGAATCTCTTGCAGCTAGAGCCGGATGAGAAGATAACTGGAGCGATACCCGTGAAGAGCTTCGATTCGGGGTTCATAGTCCTCGTAACCAGAAGCGGCAACATAGTGAAGATGCCACTGCAGGCATTTTCCAATCCTCGCAAGGGGGGCATAAAGGCGGTGAACCTCAAGGGCGACAGCTTGGTCTCGGCAAGGCTTACCGATGGGAATAAGGAGCTGCTTGTGGCCACGAAATTTGGAAAGGCCATTCGCTTTAAGGAGAGCGATGTGCGGGCGAGCAACCGGGGCACCATGGGCGTGAGGGCCATCAGCTTAAACCTTGGAGACGAGCTGATCAGCATGGATGTGATCAATCCTCTATCTGGCTCAACACTGCTCACTGTTACAAACCAGGGATACGGCAAGAGGACTGAGCTTGACGAGTATCCACAGCAGAGACGGGGTGGCAAGGGCGTGAAGAATATCGACACTCGCAGGGGATTTGTATGCTGTACCACCACAGTGTCAGAGGATGATGAGCTTCTGGTGACGACCAAGGAAGGCGTGATGATACGCATACCAGCGAGCGATATTCGCGTCCAGGGGCGGGCCACACAGGGCGTGCGAATCATGAATGTCAAGCCAGGCGATGAGGTAGCTGCGGTGGCAAGGATAACATAGCTACCTCATTATATTATCGATGCATTGATTGGTTGAAGAAAGCTTTATATAGAATATCAACATCTACAATTGTCGATGGAGCTTAGCGTAATCATCTACTGCATAACCATCAAATCCGGTTTAGAACGGGCACTTTTCTAGTATTAGCTACAGCCATAGATATTCTCATATCATCCATCCAGAGAGATATCTATTGCATCAAATAGAATTATAAAATAAATCTTATAAATATCGGAGGTGACTCGCTATGATGAATCGCACAATGAAGTTGCTCATGCTCTCTGACATCTTCGTCCTCACGGGATTCGGGCTGATCCAGCCCATCCTGGCCATCTACATTGAAGGAGGTGTATCTGGCGGTAGTATGCTCTCGGCAGGCATAGCGAGCGCCCTGTTTATGTTCACCAAATCCCTGGTACAACTGCCCTTTGGCAAATACGTGGACAATCAGGCCAGAAAGACGAAATGGTTGATTTTAGGGACGCTGCTCATGACCTTGGTGCCAGTGATCTATGTGACTGCAAACAGCATCTACCACATCTACGTGGCGGAGATCGTGTACGGCCTGGGAAGTGGTTTGGCTTATCCAACCTGGCTTGGTCTGTGGTCCGCAAATTTGGAAAAGGGAAAGGAAAGTTTCCAGTGGTCAGTCTACTCCACGTCCACTGGCCTTGGGACTGCAGCAACAGGTGCTGTTGGTGCAGCTGTTGCCAGCCTGGTCGGATTCTCCGCCACATTCTTGCTGGCGGGACTGCTCTGCCTTCTTGGTTGCGCTGCCCTGCTGGTCATGGAGCGACGGGGTGCGAGGGCTGCAGGATCCTTGGGAGGTGAGGCCTGTTTCCGAGAGAGAGGTAGATGGGCTTTGCCGCTTTTGGTTTGCTGACAGAGCCCATTCACAGACGGATAGATTGATATATTAATTATTGGAGGTCGAGCAGGCGATGGGCATATTGATTGAATGAACCACAATGATCGACCATACCACATAAATTCTAATGGCTTTATTTTTTAAAGACCATGTTATCGTCCAATATCTCAATCGGCCGGTTGATTTGTAACTACTGGTTGATTTGTAACTACTATTTCCCATACTTCCTGCTCAGAATCATCAAATAAGCCGTCTCTGTATAGGGCACTTAACTTATTGTAAGCCCGGCTTGTGGCCGAGATTATTCTCTTGGGGTGGCCCGTTCTCTCATAGTTCATTGCGGCCAGGGCGCAGATAATGTAGTCTATCTCTGTTTGTGTTATATCTACATTTACGATTGTGGAAGCATCAAACCTGTCTCTAAACAGATTTGGAAGTGGCAGTCTACCATCCTCGGTGGGTCTCAGGCCAATTGCAACAGCAAATTTCCTCGCCAATGTATACAGGTCTTTTCTGGATATCGATTTTGGCAAGTAAAAATCGTCCATGTCGCTTAATGCTGACAAAATTACATTTGACTCTTCCAAATTAAAACTCAACATCATGATTATTCTCCCTCTTTCTCTCTTTCCTGTTGAATCTTTATACCCTACCTTTGTTATGCCAGATTAGTGTCTTTATTAGAATTTAAGAAATCATGAATGATCACGTCTTATTATGTAAACTGAATTAACAAACTTACTTTAACTCAGAATCTTACTCCTAGAATTAAAATGAAGTGCTGGGATCAGGCAGATATATAAAAGCAAAAGCTCCCTAGAGGGGAGAGCTCTGACTAATTTGTTCTATTCATAGAAGTTCAGATATAACCCTGGCAGGCACGTTGAGAATCCGCGTCGCTATCTCAACAAATAGCTTCTCCTGCTGCTGTCGATCTAATCCAAACTGGTCATCAAGCGCTTGCTTCTCCATCTCCAGAGCGATTAACCTGGTTTGGATCTGTGCTATCTTATAACGCTTGGCTATCTCCGCGACTATGTTCATAAAAAAGCCAACAGAGTGCGGCCTTTCAGATGATAGATTCTTGATCAGCCCACACTCGATGCAGTAGGGATGTGGCTTGAGCCCTCGCTCTCTGCCTTCATAATAGTAAGGCAGCCATACTTTCTCCTTGCTGCCCGAGACCTTATGCTCGCAACCCGACATGCTCCACTCCACGAAACTATATCATGACTTATGTCTCCGATCCACTTAAAAACCTTTTGACCCAGGCCAAAAAAAATTACTGCATGCGCGATGTAGATGTCTTCTGACTCCTGCAGATCGCGGCCACGGTACCTTAAGCAATCCATGTACCACATTCTTTTATCACTTGATTTCAAAGAGATCATCGGTCCAAAGTCGAAAATGTGCATATCCTCACAATGCTTCTACCTTCGACTTTACCCACACTTATCAATATCTGCATAAGAAAAACGGCGTCAAGATCGACCAAAAGGTATTTGGTTTATACCACTTCTTTTGAAAATCCAGAGGCGATATAAGATGACGAATGATATCAGCAAAGAATCCGCAAAAAAAATGCTCGATCATTGGATCGAACACAACGAAAGCCACAGCAAATCTTTTCGCGATCGGGCAAGCCAGGTTAAAGCAATAAGCGAGGTCGCGGCACAAGATATATGTGATGCTGCAGATCTTATGGATAGGTGCACTGAAATGCTGAAGAAGGCAGTGCGGGATCTTTAAGGTCCAGGGGTCGAAAATGGAGCTGGTTTATACCTATGAAATGGATGGCGACAAGGCCATGAAAAGGTTGCTGGACGAGGAGTTCTGGAAGCGGCTCGGGCCTACGGTGCGGGAGTGCAAGGCCATGGGGCAGGACATGGCCGGGATGTGCATGTACATCAAGGCCAGGGATGAGCTGGCAGAGGAGGCCAGGAAACTCCTGGAGAGGTCTCCCGCAAAGGAGCTGTTGGGCGAGGAGCGCGAGAGACTGCTAAAGGCTTTTCGTGAAGAAGCTGAGGCTGCTGAGGCTGGAATGGGAGCGATCTTTGGATAATTGAATATGACTCGCATCATTGTCGTCCTTGGCACCACATCCCACTCTGGGAAGAGCACACTTGTCGCAGCCCTGTGCCGTCTGCTGAGCAATCGTGGCTTGAGGGTCGCGCCATTCAAGTCCCAAAATATGAGCTTGAATTCATGGGTGACGCGCTCTGGGGGAGAGATCGGAATTGCTCAGGCAGTGCAGGCATGGGCAGCCCGCACTGAGCCCTCCGAGTTCATGAATCCCATTCTCCTCAAGCCCAAGGGCGACCGTACCAGCCAGGTCATCGTCCTTGGCAAGCCGCTGGCCGACAAATCGGCTGAGGAATATTATCTGGGCATCGAGGGCCTCAAGGAGGTAGTTGATAGGTCATTCCGGGAGCTGGAGAAGGACTACGATTACATAGTAGTAGAGGGTGCAGGAGGTGCTGCAGAGATCAATCTCTTCGATAGGGATATCGCCAACATCTACGTTGCACGTCACCTGCAGGCCCCGATAATCCTGGTTGGAGACATCGAGCGCGGAGGGGTTTTCGCCAGCCTTTTCGGCACAGTTCAGCTTCTTCCCGATGATATCAGGCCGCTGGTCAAGGGGCTTGTGATCAACAAGTTCAGGGGCGATCCTGCAATCCTCGGATCCGGGATGCAGTCGCTGGAAAAGCTTACAGGCGTTCCCGTTTTGGGAGTTCTTCCATATCTTGATCTGGAAATACCCTCGGAGGACTCGGTATCCCTCGGTGACAAGAAAGCTCGCGGCCCTCAAGAGGATGTCGAGATTGCAGTGATCAAGCTTCCTCGCATCAGTAACTTCACCGACTTCGAGCCACTGGAGCGTTCGGCTCGTGTCAGGTACGTAGGCCTTGGTGAGTCTCTGGGCAATCCTGATGCTGTGATCCTTCCGGGCACGAAGAACACGGTCTCTGATCTTCAGGAGATGAGACGGAAGGGTATGGACAGGCAGATTCTATCGCTGAAGGGCACGCCAGTTCTTGGTATTTGCGGAGGCTATCAGATGTTGGGGCGGGAGATCATCGATTGCGGCATCGAGGACACCTTTGGAACCGTCCCGGGACTTGGAATCCTGGATGCAGTGACGCGTTTCGATCTTTATGAAAAGAAGACTGTACAGGTAAAAAAGAAGGTCACGGGAAAAGGTCCGATTCTGGAAAATATCCGGGGTCAAGAGGTCACAGGTTACGAGATCCATATGGGTGTGACACAGCCCGCATGCGAGGCTGCCTTCGAGGATGACGGTGCGGTGTCAGAAGATGGCCTTGTGATTGGGACCTACCTGCATGGCATCTTTGAGAATGAGAACTTCCGAAATTCATTTCTTGACTATCTCTACGGTCGCCGGAACATGTTGCGAGAACAGGCTTCCAGAGGTGACGGATTCGATGATCTGGCAGCGGCAGTTCAGAGCAACCTGGACATGAAGAAGATCTGGCGAATGCTCGACCTGGACGAATGATCTTGTGAAACTGGGCGTGCTTTTCTCAGGCGGCAAGGACTCCGTCTTCGCAACCTATCTCGCCATGCAAAAGAACCAGGTAGCATGCCTGATCACTCTTATCTCCCAGAATCCAGACAGCTACATGTTCCACACGCCCAATATCGAGCGCACCAGCTTGCAGGCGGAGGCGGTTGGCCTGCCACTGCTTTGCAGGCCTACCCTTGGAGAAAAGGAGGAGGAGCTTGAGGATCTGGCAGCTGCCATCGCAGATGCCAGAGATGAATACAACATACAGGGCATTGTAACGGGTGCCATCGACTCGGTTTACCAGGCGGTGCGCGTACAGAGAATCTGCCAAGCCCTCGATCTATGGTGCTTCAACCCACTATGGCAGATAAATCAGGTGGACTATCTGAGGCAGCTAGTATTGGAAGGCTTTCAGGTTATCATCACCGGCGTCTTCGCCTATCCCTTCGATGCCTCCTGGCTTGGCGAAGAGCTGACTTTGGAATGCATTTGCAGGCTTGAAGGGCTTTGCAAAAGATATAAGGTCAGTCCTTCAGGCGAGGGCGGAGAGCTTGAGACGATGGTCTTGAACGGTCCGATCTTCCAAAAGCGGCTTGAGATCTTGAGGTCGTCTAAAAGCTACTGCAATTTTAGTGGACGGCTTTTCATCGAAGAGATGCGGCTGGTGGATAAATGATCCTGCTGGTGGATCTTTGCTATGAGAAGGAGTCGCTCTCGAGGTATGAGTTCGTGCATCCAATTGCAGACATCCTCATGCGCTCTGGTTTTTCAATCGAGATCAGACACCGCTCAGAGCTCGCGCGACACATGGCAGATAAGTTCGATAAAATAATCCTATGCGGCACTGCCCTCAAGGATAACTACTACGCAAAACATATTAATTCATTTTCCTGGATTAAATGTTGTGGGACGCCAGTCCTGGGAATTTGTGCAGGCATGCAGGTGATAGGATCCGTATTTGGCGGCAGGATAGTTCCGCAGCAGGCAATTGGCCTTGAGGCCATTGAGATAATTCGGGCGTCTGCGTTGTTGGGCGAGCCGAGGACTATAGAGGGTTACCATTTGCATAACTTCGCTGTGACAGTGCCGGATGATTTCCTGCTACTGGCAGGATGCGATGAGCATGCGGAGGCATTCAAGCACAAGAGCCTGGAGATTTACGGCATAATATTTCATCCTGAGGTGCGAAACACCTGGATCTTGGAGCGATTCGCCAATTTGTGATTAGAATAATTTCATAAGCTCCTCGGCGATGATCTTGTATCCTGCCTCATTGGGATGATCAAGCCCAGGAAGGATGAGGCTTGACAGGGGCGTTCCCTGGCGCACGCGCTCCATCCATGCTCCATACACGTCCACGAATCCGACATCCATCTCGCTGGCCACCCTTCGCACGGCCTGGTAGTAATCCTGGACAAGTCTGTCATAAGGCGGCGTCTCCAGTGGCTGGGATGATAGTAATAAAATCTCCGATCCGGGTCCGGCCCTGATGCGTCGAACCATCTGCACAAGGTTCAATTCGAACTCGTCCAGCCCAAGGCCCATGACGCAGTCATTGATTCCGAAGTTGATGCTGACGAGGTCAGGCTCGTATGAGAGCACTGACCAGTCCAGCCGGGCCAGTCCGTCTATTGTGGTATCTCCTGAGACGCCGCTGTTGATCAACTCGATTCTGGCGTCAGGATATTTACGCTGCAGCATCTCCCTCCAGAATGATGGAAAGCCGCGCCGCACTGCAAAGCCCGCGGTGATGGAGTCTCCAAATGCGACTATGGTAACGCTGCAGCCGTTCTGAAGATCCTTTAATGTCTTCTCAACAAACCTCTTCTGTCCTTCGTCCATGCTGGATGAGTCCTTCAACAAACTATTGGAGCTTTGCCCTTCGCTCTGGTGATGGCCTCCTTCATATCCTTCACCAGCCTCTCCAGCCGTTCGATCTCGCCCTTAGCTATCAGATCCACGCAGGCCGAACCCACGATGGCAGCATCCGCTCCAGCACGAATAACATCAGCGGCCTGCTCGGGCGTCGAGATGCCAAAGCCCACGGCTTTTGGCACCCCTCCAGGCACGCGAGCTATTAGGTCTCTTGTTCCCTGCAAGATATCGCTCCTTGCGCCGGTGACGCCCGTCCGAGCCACCAGGTACAGAAAGCCTGATGTCTCCTCGCGGATCATCTTCAGCCGTGCTGGAGGCGTGTTTGGCGCTGCCAGGAAGATCAGATCCACGTCATGCCGCCTGCATGCATGCTTTAGAGGAGCTGCCTCTTCTGGTGGCAGATCTGGCACTATCATTCCAGAGATGCCGCTATTTTCGCAGTCTTTTGCAAACCTGTCCAATCCGCGAGCATAGACCATGTTGTAGTAGCCCATGAAGACCAGAGGAACGGCGTCGCCAGCCACAGATGCAACATCGAAGTAAACATCGGTGTTCATTCCTGCGGCGATGGCCCTCTGTGCTGCCGCCTGGATTGTCGGTCCATCGGCAATAGGATCTGAATGAGGCAGCCCAAGCTCGATGATGTCTGCACCCGCCCTGGCGAGCCTTCGCACCAGATCAGGTGTGGCCTGAGGCGATGGGTCTCCAGAGCATATGTAGACGATCAGCAGTGGGCTGTGGCTAAAAGCTTCAAGAATTCTCATATTCCATCACCGTTGCCAGGTCTTTGTCTCCTCTACCAGACACGTTTATTATCGTCAGCTCTCCCAGGGCTTCAGGCTCGCTCATGGCATAGCCAATGGCGTGCGCCGACTCAAGTGCAGGGATGATCCCTTCTGATCTTGAGAGCTCCCGAAATCCGCGAATAGCGGTCTTGTCATCGGCCATCCTCGGATGAACGCGCCCTGTCTCAGCCAGATATGCCAGCTCAGGTCCCACGCCTGGATAGTCCAGGCCTGCAGCCACGGAATATGACTCCAGAATCTGACCGTATGGATCTTGAAGGATTTTTGTGAGGGCTCCATGAAGGACGCCATCCGTCCCGTATCCCAGCGAAGCACCATTGTCAGCAATCTTATCCGTCTTGCCTGGACCCCTTCCGCCAGCTTCGACCGCCAAAAGGCGAACCTCGTCCTTCAGGAACGGCGCAAAGATCCCCATTGCATTGCTGCCACCGCCAACGCATGCAACAATGCTATCAGGAAGACGGCCTTCGGCCTCTAAGATCTGCCTTCTGGCCTCCTCTCCTATGACGCTCTGAAAGTCCCTGACCATGCTGGGGAATGGGTGGGCACCCGCAGCCGTGCCAAGGAGATAATGAGTATGCTCGAAAGTGGAAGCCCAGTCCCTCATGGCCTCGTTGATGGCATCTTTCAGCGTTCGAGAACCCGATCGAACTGGTATGACCTCGGCTCCCATGAGCTGCATGCGGTAGACGTTCATCTTCTGCCGCTCTATGTCCACCTCTCCCATGTAGATCTGTGTCTTGAATCCTAAATTTGCACCTACGATTGCAGTGGCCACTCCGTGCTGGCCTGCGCCTGTCTCAGCGATCAGCCGGGTCTTGCCCATCCTCTTTGCCACCAGCCCCTGGCCCAGCGTGTTGTTGAGCTTATGAGCGCCACCATGCACCAGATCCTCTCTCTTCAGGTAGATCTTGCATCCCAGCTCCCTGCTCAGATTCTTGGCGTGGTAGAGGGGCGTCGGCCTTCCTGCGAAGTTCTTCAGGAGGTTCTTCAGCTCGCGATGAAATTCATCGCTAATTTTCATCTGCTCGTAGGCTTCGGCCAGCTCCAGCAGTGGCTGCACCAGGGTCTCGGGCACGAAGAGTCCCCCATACCTCCCAAACTTTATCCCAGCCGCATCTGTAATTTGGCACTTCAAAAGATCACCAGCTTCAAATGTACTAATTAATACTATGATGTATCAAAAAGTACATCTTAGGAGGTATTTAAGCCTTGTCGCCAGTTCAATCTAGATCCGGGGGCAGCTCACCTGTCAGGCTCTCGATCTTTCTCTTTGCATTCTCCAGGCGGGCGTGGCAATGCCTGACAAGTCCCATGCCCTTCTCATAGAGATCGAGGCACTCTTCCAGGCTCTTCTTGCCGTTCTCCAGCTCCTCAACTATCCGCTCCAGGTCATCTAGCGCCTCTTCCAGACGGACATCCTTTTCGCTCAACGATAAACCTCCTCTGCGGCCCTGTTCTCCACCACCCTCACCAAAAGCCTTCCCTTGGCGAGGATCAGCTCCAATACCTCGCCCTGTTTTACGTCCTCAGAGTTCAATACCAAGCCCCTTGGAGATCTGACGATGGCATATCCACGAGAGAGCGTGGCCAGGGGCCCAACTGCTGCCAGACGTCCCTCCGCCTGCTTCAGCCGGCTCTCCAAGGCCGCTCGCCTCTCACTTTCGGCTGCGCAGAGGCGTATCTCCAGCGAGCCGAGCCGCTGCCGGACCTCCTCAGTCAGGGAATACATCTTCTGAGCAGAGATGCTTCTCTTTAAATACTCCAGGCGCTCCTCCTTCCGCTCCAGTCCCGACCACAGGGAGCGCGTCATTCTGACCTTAGCCGAAACGAGCAAAGAGCGCAGTTCTTCGATGTTTGGCACAGCCATCTTCGCTGCGGCTGTGGGAGTCGGTGCTCGCACATCTGCCACAAAGTCAGCGACTGTAAAGTCGGTCTCGTGGCCCACAGCCGAGATCACAGGTGAGTCGCACTCGAAGATAGCGCGGGCGACGAGCTCTGAGTTGAAGCACCAGAGGTCCTCCGTCGATCCGCCGCCACGACAGACTATCACGACATCTGCGCGACCTTGGAGGGCTCGAAGAGCCATTGCTATGCTCTCTGCAGCGCCCTCGCCCTGAACCTGCGCTGGAGATAGGATGATGCGCGCTGGATACGTGCCGATGATGCGCAGAACATCTCGCAGCGCTGCTCCCTGCGGAGAGGTCACAATGCCAATCCTCTCTGGGTATTTTGGCAGGGCGCGCTTATGCTCGACTGAGAAGAGCCCTTCATCTGCCAGCTTCTTCTTCAAAGCTTCGAGCTGGAGGTGCCTGAATCCAATGCCCTCGTCCAGCCTGATGCCCCTGGCCATGAGCTGGACCCTGCCCTGCGGCCGATAGACGCCCACGTCACCATAGACAATTACGTTTTGGCCATCTTTCAGCTCAAAGCCCAATCGAACCCCATTATTCCTGAACAGGACGCAGGATATCTGAGAGTCGCGATCCTTGAGGGTGAAGTACCTGTGGCCGGAACGGTGGTAAACATAGTTGGAGACCTCGCCTCGTGCCCAGAGGTCGTGCAACCGAGGATCGTTCTCCAAGCGATCTCGTATCCTCTCGTTCAGGTCGGTAACTGTGTATATCTGGGTCAAGATATGATTCATCTGGATGGGCTGATTATTTAAGGGCTATCAAAGCAGATCGAAACTAATGCTTACGATATTACCAGGGCGTCCTCCATCCTTCGCAGATAAATGTACACGAAGAACGGGATGCAAAGGAGGGACGTCATGATGCCCACAGGCAGTATAACCGGCGCAAGAGCAGTCCTTGCCAAGAGTATCTTCGCCCAATAAAAGAAATGCACCCACGAGGGTGCTGGCAATAATAATTGGGGAAAAAATCTGGCCAGGATGGAGGAGCGCACATCAATGATGCTGGCTCCTCGCTGAGCCAAGGGTGAATGCGACTTCAAAGAGAGAATATCTTCAATATCATTAAGAAGAGCGCTTCTCGCCCCGTGTACTGCTTGTATCTCTTCTCCAAATCAGTCCACTCGCAACCATCCAGCTTCGAGATGCTTGATACTGCATCCTGGCCCGACAGTCTCAGGAGATCTTCCTCAGAACGCCTCGGGGTGAATGAGCTTTGCGAACATCTCCAGGCCGTCCACAATCCTCGGGCCGGCGCGTGTTATAAGATCGCCCTGTGCCTGATAGATGCGGCCATTCTTTCGGGCATCTGTCAATTCAAGTCCGCGTTCAGTCTCTGCCCAATGAAGGGGTCTGTCCGCACCTTCACCCATGCCTGTGCAGGCAATGATCACCTCAGGATTTCGCACAGCTATTGCCTCTGGGTCCACCTGTGCATAGCCAGATAGATCATGGAATAGATTTTCGCCCCCTGCGGTATTTATGATCTCATCCTCGAAAGTACCAGAGCCAGCTGTCTGAACCGGATCGTGCCAAACCACATAAAGGACTCTCAATTTCGGAAGCGATGAGACCTTATCCGATATTGCTTTGATTCGGGACTGCATCTGCGAGGTAAGAGCTAACGCCTCTGCCGACTTTCCTGTGATCTCGCCGACCTTTTCTATGGATTGAAGGATGTCTGACAGATTGTTGGAGTCAACGACGAAGACTGGAATGTTCTGCTGATCCAGGAGTGTGACAACTCCGCTAGCATGAATTCGGCTGGCCACTACAAGATCTGGTCGAAGTGATAGGATCTTCTCAAAATCGGGATCTACATAACCGCCTACGACTGCAATTTCTCCACTATCTTTGAGGTCTTTTACAACTGATGGATAGTTGCAGTACTTGGTCACGCCGACAACCTGTTCTCCCAGGCCGAGGGCAAAGAGTATCTCCGTATTGGATGGTGAAAGAGAGACAATTCTCTCTGGAGCACTTGAAATGCTGATCTGTCTCCCCAAGTCATCAGTAATAGTAATTGTATTGTTTCCTTGCGCGCATGCTGCCAAGATCAAGAGAAGCATCGAGAATAAGGCCGAAATCATCGACTTCGATATCATACGTCTCACCAGCAAATTAAACTTTATTGAACTAAAAACAGAAAGATTTGATTTAAAGCTTTTGGTTTGCTCCGCTGGCAGTGTCGGAGAAGAACTCCTCCCAAACGTTCTTACGAAAGATTCTTAATTGAACAAATGCAACTTATTAGACATGAGCGGAAAGATGCTGGCAATTGGATTGATTTTGGTCATTACTCTGTCTGTGGTCTCAGCATCGTCTACTGTTCAGGAAAGCTCTCACAAGAAGGTTCTCATTCTTGCCTCTTATAATCCTGGCATGAAGTGGGAGGACGAGATCATCTCGGAAATCAAGCTCCACTTCGCCATGAAGATGCCGTCTGCGAGAATACACGTCGAATATATGGACACAAAGAGAATGGGCGCAGATGAGTCGCGTCTTGCCGATCTCAAGGATTTGTACATTAAAAAATATAAAAATCAAACTTTCGATCTGATAATATCTGCAGATATAGACGCCTTCAACTTCCTGCTGGAAAACAGAGACGACATCTTTCCCAAGACGCCAGTCGTCTTCTGCGGCGTCGTGAACTTTGACCCAGGTATGCTAAAGGGAACGCACGGCTTCACTGGTGTCGTAGAGGCTTATGATATAGCAGACACGATCTCTCTCATGCTCTCTCTTCATCCCGGCACAAGGCATATAGCTGTCATCAACGACCAGACCGCCACTGGGCAGGCAGCAAGGCGGGTTTTGGAGAGGGTCATCCCCAGCTTTGAGAATGCTGTATCCTTTGAGCATCTGGATAACCTCACAGTAGATGAGCTTCGCGAGCGACTTGCGGCTCTCTCTAATGACAGCCTGATCCTGCTTATGACCATGAATCGCGACGCTGCCGGGAGGTTTTTGTCTTACGAGGATACTGCCCAGCTAATTTTAGAATCAAGCCCAGTTCCCTTTTACAGCATATACGACTTTTATTTGGGATACGGCGTTTTGGGTGGAAAGATGATCAGTGGTCGTTCACAGGGCTGTGAGGCTGCAGATCAGGCCGTGCGCATTCTACAAGGCGAAGCGCCAGAAAAAATCCCTGTGATTGATAAAAGTCCAAATCGTTATATGTTTGATTATTTCGAGATCATTCGGTTGGGCATTCCACTCGAACGCCTGCCTCCGGGAAGCACGTTAATCAATCAACCATTTCAAGCTCGTGCCCATCTCGCTGGTGAGGATCTCAGTGGTCTGAACCTTTCAAGAAAGAATCTAAGTCAGTCAGAATTGCAAGGATCCGATCTATCAATGGCTTTTCTAGATCATGCAATCCTCACAAGAGCTGAAATGATGAGTTCGAACCTCACAGGTGCTTATCTCAAAGGCTCAAACCTCGATCAGGCTATGATGGGCAAATCTGTTATGACTGGCGCGAATTTTGACGATGCAAGCTTAGAAGGCGCAAATCTTGGCAGATCAGACATTCGAGCAGGAAGCTTTAAAAATGCCAGTATGAATCGTGCCTATCTGCGCGATTCGCTCTTGATTGGCGCAAATCTGACAGATGCAAGCCTTGTCGGCGGGAACATCATCTATACTAATTTCTCTCATGCGAATTTATCGAACGCAAATTTATCTGAGGCTCGGATCTCGGGCGCGAATTTCTTCGGCGCCGATTTACGCCAATCCAAACTGATCTTCACAAATTTAATCGGTGCCAATCTCAGCGGAGCAGATATATCCTATTCCAATGTATCGATCTCTGTTCTCCTTTTCTGCGATATCTCTGCAGCAAATCTTTACGGTGCCAACCTTATGGAGTCTTGGATATGCCAGGCGAATCTGGCTGGATCTAATTTGAGCCACACAAGGCTGAATCTAGCCCACATAAATAACTCCGATCTCTCAGGCTGCGATTTGAGCGTCTCGGATATGACAGGAGCGATGCTGAATGGTGCTAATCTCACTGATGCCGATTTGAGCGACGCAAGGCTTGTTGGAACCGATCTTACTCAGACCATCATGAAAGATGCAGATCTCATGGAGACGAGCTTATTGGGTGCCAAGCTCAACTGGGCTGACCTTAGGGGATGCCGCCTTGTGAGGTCTCAGCTTGCCCGTGCAGAGCTGTTTGGAGCTGACCTGAGTGGATCTGATCTGACCGACTCGGACTTTACAAGGGCTTATCTTCCCAGGGCAAACCTTTCAGGCTCCATTGTCACAAATGCCAAGCTGAATTTTGCAGACCTTACCAATGCCGATCTATCCGGAGCGGACATCAGACGCGCCCAGCTTATAAGCACTTATATGGACGGCGCAAACGTATCCGGGGCAGATTTGAGTGGCACTGTCATGAAGAGGATGAGCATGGAGGGAACAGTCTTTCGCAGGGCCAAACTCAGATCTGCTGCCATGGAGATGGCAACCTTTGACGGGGTGGACTTCAGTGGTGCAGATCTCCGGGATTCAAATTTACGTTTGGCATCTTTGCACAAGGTCAACCTCACCGGCTCAGACATGCGTCGTGCAAATCTGTCAGAAGTGGCATTTATAGATTCGAATCTATTGGGCGCCAACCTCGAGGGCATCAAGTACGACCTGATAACCCTGTATTTCCTGGCCAATTCAGATCTAGAAGGTGTCAAAATGAGTCCAGATCTGCAAAAGGATCTAGAAGAAATGAGATCAGCAAAAAAGTCCCTGCTCACATGATGGATCACATGCGAATGATCGAATGGAGGCAGTATCAGGGATGAAGAGGCAATGCGTAGCTTTACTACTGGCTGCGATCTGCCTGATAGGGCCATGTTGCGCAGGTCGTGTTGGTTATCTGGACCTGTTGAATCTGACAATGAGTTATGAGGACGTGAGGATGGGTGTACAGGAACTTGCATTCTTTCTAGCCACTCACGACTTCGATGCCAGGCCACAAGATGGCTATGTCACAGTCAAGATCGATAATTTGGTCTACAAGGTGACGCCCAACAAAGAGAGGCCTGGATTGGCAGATATTGCTGTCGTCGTTTAAAGCTTCCATGCCCGTGGGGCCCTTCATCCCTGCTTGTAGGGAAAATGACATCATTGCAGCCTCTTGCGTCAATTCTGATATGTGTTCTGAATAATTGGTATAGCAAAATCAGTCCAGAACGATTCGGCTATTTGAACGTAATCGTCTATATGATCGCTTAAGGACACTCGTTATTATGAAAACTGCGATGAAATATCTGGCTGTGTTTGCATTGACCCTAATGATCCCGCTAAATACTGCGTCGGCGGTGGGCGAAGACATCTCCGATTTGAAGAGACTCATAACGGCCTTTGAAGATATCAGCATGGATTCCCAGGACCTGGCCTTCTTCCTTGCCACACACAACTTCGATGCCGTTCCAAGAGATGGATATGTAAAGCTGAACCTTCTTGGCAAGGTTTACAGGCTCATTCCAAATGGCAATAAACCAGGATTGTGTGATATCGAACCTGAAGATGATATTTGAGCATGCAGTCCAGATATTTCAACCGACTCTTTTCATCGCAGATCCTGCAGCTCGCGAAGCTTCATTTTGGTCATAGAAAATCGTAAATGACCCAGTCAAGGATGACTTTGTTGTGATCCCAGGGCTCGCTGGTTGCTTGTTTTAACTCAGGATAGCGCATAGCTGCCATCACAAGATGACCCTCGAATGCCAGAAAAGGGGGCTTTCCACATGGTCCAATTTAATAAAAAATCATTGCGTCGTTCTTGCTATCTGGATAAAATTAATATAATGGTATTTGGCATTGTAATAAAACAAATATAGAACGACCTGATCTGTAAAATGGGAAGGAGGGATGTCATGGCCGAGACGAGGAATTTTGCTCTTAGAGACAAGAAAGGCAATGAGATTGGTGTTTTCACAGGAAAGCAACCAAGGCAAGCGGCTTTAAAAGCAGCCAATAGGGGCCACACGGACATAAGGCTCAGAGAGAGGGGAACGAAGAAGGTCCACATATTCGTCGGTGAGAGGGTTCAGGTGAAGAAGCCCAAAGGTGCGCCTGCCTGGATGCCTGATAAGATCTGGAAGCCAAAGGTAAAGAAGGTAGGTGTGGAGAAGCTGGAAGAAATTTAACATATATTCTTACGAGCATCCAAGTGCACAAATATCCTTTTAGTTTTTTCTTTGGATTGCTATCAATGACACCGCTGGGGGTTGTTTGATGGAGGTACTCTGGCTCACCGAAGAAGACGTGACCTCTCTCTTGACTATGGACGATTCTATCGCAGCCGTAGAAAAAGCATTTACAGATCACGGGCGCGGCCTGACTCAGATGCCTCCAAAGTCCTATCTTTATTTCTCTCAATATGACGGCGACCTTCGAACGATGCCCGCATATCTGGAGGGCCTTGGGGCCGCAGGCGTCAAGATCGTAAATGTGCATGCAAGGAATCCAGAGATAGGCCTTCCCACGGTCATGGCTCTATTGGTCTTGAATTCTCCAAAGACTGGATCTCCCGTCTCCATCATGGGCGCAACCTATCTCACCAGCATGCGAACTGGCGCTGCAGGTGCTGTTGCTGCCAAGCATCTCGCAAGGCCAGATTCCAGGGCCGTGGGCCTCATTGGGGCTGGGGTGCAGGCAAGGACGCAGCTTTTAGGGCTTTCCAGGATCTTCGAGATCGAGAGGGTGGTGGTCTATGATCGATCAATCGACAATGCCAAGTCCTTTGTGGAACACGCCAGTAAATTCTTAGATTGCGACTGCCGTTTCGCCACTGATGCAAAAGAGGCATGTGATTGCGATATTCTGGTTACGGCAACTCCTGCACGCAGGCCTGTTGTCAAGGAATCCTGGGTGAAGGCCGGAACGCACATAAATGCCATCGGAGCAGATGCTCGAGGCAAGCAGGAGCTTCAGTCCTCCTTGACCAGGAAGGCCAAGGTCGTAGTGGACGATATTGCTCAGGCTGTTCACTCCGGTGAGGTAAATGTGCCGATCTCAGAGGGGGCACTCAAGCCAGAGGACATATTCGCCCAGATCGGAGAGATACTGGCAGGGAAAAAGCCAGGCAGGACAAACGAGGATGAGATCACGATCTTCGACTCCACAGGCCTTGGCATTCAGGATGTAGCAGTCGGATCTGTGATCTTCGAGAAGGCTGTGAAGTCTGGCATGGGAGTTTGGCTAAAGCTTGCATGAGCTCACTCCTCGTTTTAGCGCAGCTTTGCCCTCCTTTGCAAGTTCAAAGCCCATCTTCTTCAGCGTGCAAGGGGCATCTCCTCTTCCATGAAGGACCACCTCAGCGAGATCCTCGGGGTCGTCGATGTCGCAGCCTGCGCGAAAAGACTCAAAGATATTTAGGTGCAGGCCAAGCCGTTTTGCCTGAGCGCAGTGTTTTGGAAAGCTCAAGCCAAGGTAGCAGGTCCTGAATATTGGGCTGCGCGTCAAAACCATATTGGTTCCACCGCCCCGTCCCGGACACAATACTACATCTCCCTCGCAGTCCAAAATGCCATCAACCACCTCTCCTGTCAAGAGCGCAAGATCTGCCATTACGATCAAGATATCGGATGGCCAGCCGCGTTTCGCGTGGCTATCTATGAATGCGTTGATGGCATCATTGAGCTCCAGGTTCGAGTGCAAAATAGCCACATCCATGCCGAGCTCTTCCTTCTCCAGCCCGGGCTTGGAGAGAACTGTCACTTCGCCATAGCTCGATACCACAGCCAAAACGTCTCTTAGCATTGCAAAGGCCAGGAGCCTGCGCTCCTCTGGCGTCAGCGCTGGAGCCAGCCTGCTCTTGGCGTCGTTATGCTTGAAAGGCACGATGATCTGAACCGGTCGCTGCACGCCCGGTGCATCGTTGGCACGCAATAAAACTTTAACTCTTCAGATGCGGCCGAATCACATCTTTGTCTTTTGGCATGAAGACATTACCCCCACTTCGAGGGTACTGCAATCCTCGAAAGACCACCGCAGGCGTGCCATCTCCAGCCTCTCCCATGAGCATGTTCGCGGCCGAGGCGA
This sequence comes from uncultured Methanotrichaceae archaeon, assembly GCA_964604285.1. Lineage (GTDB taxonomy): Archaea > Halobacteriota > Methanosarcinia > Methanotrichales > Methanotrichaceae > Methanothrix. The sequence goes on along the minus strand of CAZRYL010000020.1, from coordinate 19,473 downwards.
TCTCGTCAACTATTGCTTCAAGAGTTATCTCCAACGCCTTGCCGTGCATATCGCGGATCCCTCGCCAATCGCGCAAAGCCCCGATCCCTGCCCAGCCTACAGCCACGCCAGATACGCCACAGCGAAATGGCCTGCCACAGGTATCGGTTATAATGACTGCGCAGTCCCTGCCAAGCCTTGAGCGTATCTCCTTTGCGCTCGCGCTGGGATCTTTTGGCAGCAGCAATATCCGTCCGTCTCCCACATTGGACTGATCTATTCCAGCGTTAACGCCGATGTGGCCAAACTTCGTCTGCGTCAGAAGAAATGGCCTCTCGAGGAGGACCTCAGCAGATTCATCTAAAACGGCCTGAACAAACCTGGGGTCTTTGCCAATATCTTTTGCGATCTTTTGCGCTCTGGCTCCTGGACGGTAGCCATCCAGATCCCGAACGCGGCCTTCGGACTTGGCAACAATGGTGCTGGCCAAACAGAGCACATCTCCATCATGAAGCTTGAAAAGAGACTGCACAAGACCGGCTATATCATCTCCTTCCTTTATGACCGGCAGGCCTTGAATTAGATAACCCTGCAATGAGGCTGAGGCGGACATTTTGGTCGGCTATGTATAATTGAAATTACTGAAACCTCTCATCATGTGGCATCTTGCTGAGGCGGTAAAGCCTCGCCTGGACCAGAAGATCGAGCAGATATGAATAGTTCTCAGCGACTAGTGCCACCAAGTCATCGCTGATCTCTATCCAGGGAAGACCACCGTAGCCCTTGGCAAATTCCATCCAGAATGATGAGGGAGAGAACTCAAGCTGATACTTATGGTTCTCTGTAAAGGTCAGAGTGATCTTCTCCATTTAGGATACCTTGCCCTTCCTCTCCACAACCTCGGCAAAGGCCAGAGTGCCACTGATCTTCTTTATCTTGGCCTTTACGATCTCGCCCTTCACTGCACTTGGCACGAAGATGAGATACTTGTCCACCTTGGCGATCCCGTCGCCCTTATTTCCAACGGACTCGATGCGCAGCTCATAGGTCTCCCCCTCCTCGATGACATCTTTTTGCACACTGGCCGTAGTTTTTCTCTTGCGAACTGGTCTGTGAGCGCCGCAGGCATCGCACTTCAGCGTAAGCACGCGATCGCTCTTTATTAAGTGTGTATCTGGCAGCCTGCACTCTGTGCAGACCACATACTCCTCAAAGTAGGACTCAATCTGACGAGCAATGGCAGCCTCGCTGAACTTTCCCTGAAAGATCCCGCGCTGCCCTTCGATCTTACCAGCAGTTCCAAGCTCCTGAAGCAGATACTTCATGAGATGTTCTGGGTCTCGATTCAAAGTGTCAGCTATTGCCCCAAAGTTCTCCAGGACGGTTGTCTTACCCTCGTAAAAGACCTTGGTTGAAGGAATTATAAACCTCTCTTTGGATTCCCGAGTCGTCGGCATCCTCTTCATGGCCCTATCCAGGCCCGCTAAGTAATCATCCATCCAGACTACCTGATCAGCTCTTGACCCGACTCCACGATTATCTGAATAGGAGACGGCAGCTTATGCCCTGCCCTTGTCAATGCCACCTTGGCATCGTTTAGATACTGAGGGGGAACCCCCAAGGTGAAGAGCTTCTGTCCGGCATCGAGCTGTGCAGCGGTCCCCACAGCCTTGCCAAAGGCACGCCTCATTCCACTGGAGACACGGTCTGCACCAGCGCCCGTAGCCTGCTTATTCTCGCGTATGACGTGGTGTGGGTATACTCTGAGCTTGAGGCGGAAGTTGGTCCTGCCCAATTGCTTCAGGAGAAAACGGTTGGCTGCAACCCTAGCAGCCTCCAGAGCTGTATGCCTGATCTGGCAGGGCTCTCGTATCACTAAAGTAAGCTGGAGGGGAAAATCCTCCTGCAAATTTCCCATGTCGTAGTGAACTACTTTGCTTCCCGGGACACCGCCCATATACTTTCTGCGTGTGTAGGGACGTTCATGTCTTCTGTACATGCTTCCTGGCTTACGTGTCAAAACTACATTCCTCCGATAATCCTGAGATTGGTGCTCTATTCACCTTGTTTATAAGGTTTGGCCTGACTTCCGATCGATCAGACGCACATGGGTGTAGAGAAGGATAGCTCTCCGGCAAGGGGCCTTCTCATGAGCGATCGTACCTCATTTGGCCTGTTCGCCAAGACCCACATGAGCTTGACCAAGGCGACCTCTGGGAGCATGTCCTCGCCTTCAATTGCTCCGGCATCAAGCATGTAGCGTCCGGTATCATAAACCAGGTCGCCTATCCTTCCTCGCAGGCACTGCGAGGTTACGACAACTGGAATGTCCTCCTCAGTGGCCCTTCTGATGCCATCGATCCAGTCTGAGGCCACGTGGCCCAGGCCAGTGCCCTCTAGCACAAGGCCCTTGTAGCCTTTGTCGATGTAGTAGTTCAAGATCTCCGGGGAGGCACCGGGCGTGTACTTGACGAGAGCACACTGAGGCTCCAGCCGATCCATGAGGACCAGCTCAGACTCGCAGCGATGACGATAGGGCAGGAATGTCTGGATCTCACGGGAGAGGTAATCCACGCGCCCCAGAGGCGGCTGGTTCATGCTCTGGAAGGCGTCTCTTCGAGATGTATGCATCTTGCGCACCCTCGTGCCGCGATGAATGGAACAGTAGTCGTCGCTGGTCGTGCCGTGCATCACCACACAGACCTCGGCAATATCGCTGATGGCGACGGTCGCAGCGCAGATGGCATTCATGGCTGCATCGCTGCTTGGCCGGTCTGAGCTCCTCTGTGAGCCGACGATGACCACGGGCACAGGCGTCTTCAACATGAAAGAAAGAGCAGCAGCGGTGTACATCATGGTATCTGTGCCATGGGTTATGATAACTCCCTCTGCACCCGAACGGATCTCCTCGGCAACTGCGCGCGCAAGCTCCATCCAGTAGTCTGCGCGCATGTTCTCGCTCAATATCTGATAGATCACTCTCGCATTGTAGTTTGCGATCTCCTCCAGTTCGGGGATGGCGGCGATGATCTCGCCTGCCGAGAACTGGCTGGTGACGGCTCCCGTCCTGTAGTCTACCTTGCTGGCGATTGTCCCGCCAGTAGATAGAATGGACACCTGGGGAAGTCCTGCCCTTCGTCCTAGTGGCTTGTCCCGATCCAAAGGCTTCAGCTCCCGCCCCTTCTCCACGAGCGTAAGCTTGGATTTGGGAAGGTACAGGCCGATGTTGTAGCCGTTGTCCAGCTTTATTACAACGTGATCCCTGCGCCTGGACGGCATGAGCACGCCCTCGTAGGATGTGCCATCTCTCTGAATGCAGACTCTATCCCCCAGATCCATTTTGCCTCACCGGATGATTGTTTAACTCTGGCATCTTTCTGCTGGACCCCTAAAAACGTTGCCCTCGAATCAAAGCAGATTAATAGATCATGAAAGCTGGATAGATCACTCGGGGCCCAAGACTTGAGAAGCTGTAAGGTGAATGTGATGATCTATTTCGTGACCAGCAACACTGGAAAGTTTTTGGAGGCAAATGCCATCTTTGGCGATCTGATCCAGAAGGATATCGGCTACACTGAGATTCAGGCAGACACACTGGAGGAAGTTGCAGCATTCGGGATGAGAGAGGTGGCTGAAAGGCTGCAAGGGCCAGTGATGCTCGAGGATGCCGGCCTTTTCATCGAGGCTCTATCGGGGTTTCCTGGGGTCTACTCTGCGTATGTGCAAAAAACTATCGGTAACCGCGGAATCCTGCGGTTGATGGAAGGCGTGGAGGACCGCAGGGCATATTTCCGCTCTGTGGTCGCTTACATCGAGCCAGGAATGGAGCTCCAAATGTTTCGGGGCGAAGTTCACGGCAAAATAGGCACCGAGGCGCGAGGCACCAAGGGATTTGGCTACGACCCCATCTTTTATATAAACGAGATCAGCCTGGGAGAGATGGATCTTTTGGAGAAGAACGAGATATCTCATCGCGCATTTTCCATGAAGGCTCTAAAGCGGTGGCTGGACGAGCACAACAAATGATTTAACGCCGTCTCTCCAGGGCGCATCGTGGCAGCATTCGCTCATCGATGACCCTGATGTATTGCGCCTGCAAGGCGGAGATGTAGACCTTACGATCTCCTACTACCACTATTTGATCTGTTGCTTTTGGAGGGCTGATTTTTATTGAGAAGATCAGAGGGCCCTCGCATGTGGTGGCCACCCGCAGGTCAGTTGATCTGTCTTGGATATACTTTTGCATCTCAGGCGTGATCTCGATGGAATGGGAATTGTCTGACATCATCTGGAAGATGGCCCTCTTGATAGAAATAGATTTTATATCCCAAATCTGCCAGAGCATTGGTTGTGAGACGCAGAAAAGACAGTCACAAGGCCAGAGATCTTGCAGTGCAACGCATGGAGCGGCTCTTCTCGTTAGCGTCCGAGGAATATGAGACCCATCCGGAGAGGAGCAACAGGTATGTACAGATAGCTCGTCAGATCAGCGCCCGTACCAGGGTCAGGATGCCCCGCCAACTGAAGGCCCATATTTGCAGGAACTGTGGATGCTATCTATCAGCATCAAGCAGGAGAGTTCGGCTTCGCGAAGGCATCTTGATCACCACCTGCCTCTACTGCAAAGAGAAGATGAGACGTCCTTACAGATCTTGCTCATGATGAACGATAGCCATGGATGACAGCAAAGTTCTGGAAACCCTCCTTTCCACACACAAGGATCACCGCGTCCGCCTCTTCGCAGCACGATCGCTTGGCAGGGCAGGCAGAGGCAGCTCGTCAAAGGCTTTGATCAGGGCCCTGGACGATCCCATTGCATCGGTGCGGCACGCAGCCATCTTGGCTCTTGGAAGAACAGGAGATCATGAGGCCCTTGAAGCACTGCGAAAGCCTCTGAAGGGTCATAGCTGTTCTGCTCGAGGGCTCGCAGCCAGAGCCTGGCTTGAGATATCGGGCCTGCCTTCCTCCAAGATGGAGAACCTCGAGCTTCTGATGGATCTGCTCTGTTCTGGAGACGAAGCAGTCAAGAAGGCAGTTCTGAACATAGGCGAGAGTGCCATTGACTTTTTGACAAAAAAGCTGAAATCCGATTCGTTTTCCACTCGCCAGCAAGCAGCTCAGACGCTTGCGTTGCACTATCGAGATTTACTGGACCGTTGCGCACCGGGAGAAGACCCGCTCAGAACGAGTGCGGTATCGGCCCAGGACATAGCGAGCCTCTATAGCTTCAGAATAATTCGCAAGGGATGCATTGTGGATAAGGTAGAGAACTCGGGTTTCGATGCCATCTCCAGGATTCTCTGCAAAAGAGATGGGACTTTACAGTTGTCCTTTTTTCGACACAGTCGTCCGCAGCTCACTGAGAGCGCGAATGAGGCGGCAAGAGAGGATGGCGTGGTGTCCTGTGATCTGGATGAACTTCTTTCAAATTATGGCGCAAAGTTCTGGAGGAGGATGGGAAGGACTTTGGTTGCGTCCTTTGGCCATGGCTGTGTTGCGATCAAACTCTGCCGCGATACAGGAGATAAAAAAAGGCTATTGTTCGAGGCAAGGATGCAAAAATTTCTTAGGGGATATGGCATATCAAGCCATCTTCCAGTGCCTCAGGATGGCCTCATCAAGATCAAAGGCTTTCCTCCAGCACTTCGATTGGCACTCGGGATCGCTGAGCTTGAACCCCATGGGATCTGCTACACTGCAAATCGAGAGTACTTCGACTATCTTGGCGACCCCCGGCTATCCACTGAGGAGCTTCGCAAAGGCATGATCTCTTGCGCCCATGATCTTGCGAATCTCGCAAGAGGCGGCTTGATTCACACCTCCTTAATCCCGCTCAACCATCGCAAAAGGCGTGAGAGGAGCCACGACATGTATCGCTGGAGCAGAAAGCTTGCAGGAAGACTGGAAGATTGGCAGGAGTCCTGCCGGTATCCTAACCTCAGGCTCTCAGGAATCGCGGACCTCGAACACATCAAGGTATATGAAAGGATATCCTCTCAGGAGCTTTTTGAGCACGCAGGCCAGCATCTCCTGAGCATGAGCCTTGTAATAGGAAGCTACTTTCGCAGCAGAGGATCTTTCGATAGAAACGCATTGATCAGCCTTATGAAGGGCAGCTTTCATGAATATTATCGTGCTTTTACATGTCAAGAGACGAGCACCTTGGATTGCTGCATCGACTGGGATGATCTCGCCGATAGGATGGCCGAGGAGATGGGGGGCAGGTTAAATGCGCATAGCAGTATGGGCGAGCGTGATGAGAACCACCTGGGCAGACTGAATGGACCTTTTCCATTACCCGAACTGATCAGAGCCATTCACCTGACGTCTCTTTTCTTGGTAGTGGAGCTGCAGGCCCAAGTCCGACCTGATCTGTATTCAGAAGTCAGCTACGATGTCCCCAGCTGGTCATAGCCTATATACTCCATTATTGAGCCCTTCTTGTCGCCGACCAGCTCTTGCTCTCTGTCGAGGATCTCTTTTATCAAAGCGACAATTGATGCCTTTCCGTCCCAGTTCCTGATCAGTATATCCTCGGAGCCCGTTGCCTTCATCACCTGGTCTGCCACGAAGGCGCATAGATATATGTCATCCACATAACCAGTCGGCCCGAACTTGTCCTCGGGGATTACGTCTCCTGGTAGTATGAAGTAAGCTATGGCCGCAATGATAAGCGGTGACATTGAACTCGGAAGGCCACTGTCATCCAGGAGCCTGGTCATCATCCTGTAAAGCGCAGGCGCCTGACGAATAAGCTGGGCGAATTCACCATTATAGTCGGCTGTATCTTTTTCGAGCAACTCATCAAATCTCTTCAAATCCAAAAACCTCCTCCTTCCTCCGCCCGAGAATACCCCGAGGGGGCGATTTGCAATGTTATTTGACCAGGGAATTAATTAACTTTTGTGCCCAAAAAGAGGCTCAATCATTTAACAGCCTTCCGTGCTTATCGATTTTTCCCTCATTGATTCTGGTTGAGCTTATCCGAACATGATCCTCTGCCAGCTGATATTCTATTACGGAGATCCCAAGAGGCTTCAAATTTCGCTTCTCTCTAAGGCGATTTATCTTCCTGGCCATTGGCAGAGTCTCGGGAGAGACGACAATATAATCGAAATCCTCATAAATAGATGAACCACATTGATCGTCGATCTTTATTATTTTAGCATCTTCGATGCCAAAGCACCTTCGCACGACCTCCCTTAGATTTCTCTCGCGTACACTGAAATTTTGGACCTGCCTGGTCCTGCTCTTCCTGGCCATCTCGTCGGAGGTCAGACCTATGACCACATCTCCATTCTTTCCCAGCTCATAGGCCCGCCTAAGCAAGGAGATGTGTCCATCGTGAATGGGATCAAAGGTGCCTCCTACTGCAACTCTGGCCATACAGGGCCGCAAATGAAGGAGCCGTATAAGTACCTGGCGGCTTAGATTCGTCCCATGCTGTAGCGCTCCAAAATTTTAGCGACGATCCGGCGCGAGCTGCACAGCTCACATAGATCTTGATCTTCAATTCTCACAATGCGGGGATGCAGGTTGCGTCTTGAAAGCTCAGCCTCTAGAAACGATGGATCGAAGTGCTGGTCGAAGCCCAGGGTAATTATATCTGGCCTGAGATGCTCGATGGTCCGAAATATGTCCTTGTGCTCTCCCAGGACTGCCCAGTCCACTGCTTTCAGAGACTGGATCATCCTCAGCCTCTGCTCCTCAGGCACGAATGGCTTTGGCTTGTGCCTCACATTTACATCCCTGGCAACGATTACCACCAGCTCATCCCCCAGTTCTTTTGAACGCTCCAGGTATAGAACATGGCCGGGATGAAGTAGATCAAAGGTTCCAGTTGCTACTACCCGCGTCAAATCTAAATCCTCGTTGAACGTTAATTTGCATCATCGAACATGTCATCCTTGAAATCGACATCCAAAATGGGCAGCTCACGTTTCACTCCTTCCGCATCATAGCAAGCCCAGCTGGATTCGTTGAAGGGAGGGCAAACGATGATATTGTAGTCTCCGCTGCGCGAGAAGAATTGAATGTCAGGTTGTGAGGGCCTCAGGTCCGCTGATGGATGGCTGTGAACTGAGCCCACGATCTGCATGTTTGGCAGCATGTAGAGCCGGATCAATGCGCTCATGCGGGAAGACTCGGTGCCTGGAAGTATTAAAACCTCGGTGATGATCTCCTTGTCTGCCTGCAATAGACCTGCAAACTCCATCGGCAAAGATGACCTGGAGGCTTCTAAAATGAATTGCAGCGTATCCCTGGCAATTCCACACACCTTTCTCTTCCTCATGCCTCCCCCGGGGCGCGAAGGTGAATACAATCTCCGGCCAGCACGCGCTTGATTTTATTCTCTTGCCTGATCAAGAGGGCCCCGTCCTCGGCAAGGTCATAGGCCTCTCCCGTGATATCGCCTGAGGCGGAGGTTATGCGAACCTGCTTTCCTAGTGTGGCCGATAGCCTGCGCCACTCTTCGTATAGATCTTTGCTGTGCATCCTTTGATATGTTTCTTCTATCTGGAAAAGAAGCTTCTGAATCAGATCGATTCGCGAAACCTCCAGGCCGAGTTCCTCTCGAAGCGATGTAGATCTCCACTCCATGGGAAAGCCTGATACGTCGTTATTGACATTGATGCCAAGTCCTACCACTGCCCAGTCTAAGCGGTCAACTTCAGCACTGATCTCCATGAGGATGCCGCAGATCTTTCGCCCTTCGATCAAGAGGTCATTGGGCCACTTTATGCCGACATCAAGGCCATAAAGAGCGCACAAGGTCCTTGAAATTGCAACGCTCACAGCCATATTAATGCGATATGCCATGTCCAGAGACATCTTGGGCTTGAGAACCAGGCTCATCCAAATCCCGCCCGGGGGCGAAGCCCAGGGCCTTGAGAGTCTGCCTCTGCCTCGCGTCTGAGTCTCAGCAAGGATGACGGTCCCACTCTGGCATTCCCGGGCGATAGATCTGGCAATTTCGTTGGTCGAGCAAACTTCGTTAAAGCAGCGCAGATCCTTACCAAGCCATTTTGTTCTTAGGCCTTCGCAAATCATGCCCGCATCAATTAAGTCATGCATTCCTGCCAGACGGTATCCCTTTCTTGTAGATGATTCAATCTCATATCCCTTCATACGAAGGCTCTGAATCTGCTTCCAGACAGCCGCCCGGGAGATGCCCTGGCGAGTTGCCATATCCTCTCCTGATACCCATTCGCCGGAGCTCAAAAAGTATAAAATCTCTTGAGAGGACACCTTCTTAGCTCTTCTCCCCTGCCTTTTGTTGGCTCAGGTAGGATCCGACGGCTGCAGAGATGGCCGCGATCTGTCGGGAGTCCGCTCCCAGGGCAGAGGCCAAGGACGCACCTTTTTTATAATCCTCCGCCGCGATGCTCTTGACCGATTCAATGATGTTCTCTTCCTTGATGAAGTGGGTATTGATGTCGCCGCTTCTGAACCTTGCGTTTCTGAGCACTGCTTTATGGAAGACGATGTTGGTCTTCACGCCCACGATGATGTACTCGTAGAGGGCGCGCTCCATTCTGGCAATGGCCTCATTGCGGTCCTTGCCGAGGGCCACAAGCTTTGAGATCAGGGAATCGTAATAGGGCGGGATGACATAGCCGGTGTAAACTCCGCTGTCTACCCTTATCCCGGGACCGCCAGGGCTTCTGTATCTCTTTATCTTTCCGGGGGACGGAGAAAAGTCGTTTAAGGGATCTTCTGCATTGATCCTGCACTCGATGGCCCAGCCGCGAATTCTAATATCGCTCTGGTCATATCCCAGGGGATAGCCCGCAGCGATCCTTATCTGTTCCTTGGCAAGGTCCACGCCTGTCACCATCTCTGTGATGGGGTGCTCCACCTGCAGGCGCGTGTTCATCTCCAGGAAGTAGAAGTCGCCGCGCGAATACATGAATTCCACAGTTCCAGCACTTACGTAGCCGATAGCCTTTGCAGCTTTGACGGCAATGGAACCCATCCTCTCCCGCAGCTCCTCAGTCATGACAGGTGAAGGGGACTCCTCGATGAGCTTCTGGTGGCGGCGCTGGATGGAGCACTCTCTATCTGATACATAGACAGTCTTGCCCTTCTTGTCTGCCAGGATCTGGAACTCGATGTGTCTTGGCTCACTCAGGTATTTTTCAATGTAGATTGTATCGTCCCCGAAGGCATTGCGTGCCACGGACTGGGAAGAGGCCAGGGCCGGCTGCAGCTCTTCGCGGCTTTGCACGATCTTCATGCCTATTCCACCGCCTCCGGCAGCAGGCTTGAGGATTATGGGGTAGCCGATGTTTTCCGCGACATTTGCGGCATCTTCGGGATCTGTGATGCCTTCTTCAATGCCGGGGACGATTGGGACGCCTGCCGCCAACATTGTCTGGCGGGCTGTGATCTTGGAGCCCATGGCATCAATTGCGTGAGAAGGCGGTCCGATGAAGACGATCCCATTCTCCTCGCATGCTGACGCAAAGTTAGTGTTCTCAGAGAGGAAGCCATAACCTGGGTGGACTGCCTCAGCACCGGTCTCCCTCGCGGCATTGATGATGTTGTCGATCTTCAGATAGCTCTGCGATGAGGGGGACGGCCCGATAAAAACAGCTTCGTCGGCGTATTTGGCAAAAAGGGCGTTCTTGTCCGCTTCGGAGTAGACTGCCACGGTAGAGATGCCAAGCTCCCTGCAGGCACGCATCACCCTGATGGCGATCTCTCCTCTGTTTGCGATCAGGATCTTTTTGAACATCCCTATGTGAGATGTGCTACCAGAGTAAAAAGCTTTGGAAAGGCCGGTAGTTGTCACAGTTACTGGATGATAATATTTTTTTAGTGAAACATATATACCAGAAGCGATCCATATTCTACATCCAAAGATAATGGATTGAGTTTAGAAGGGGAATGAGCGCAGATGGTACAGATCAACATTGCGGCTTTGATGGGGGTGCTCATAATCTTAACGGGCATCGCCCTGATCGGGGTACAGGTAATTGAGAGTGGAGGCAGCGAGATCCAGGAAAATCACAGCTTCAAGCTGATCGGAGCTGAGGCCGGGGCCACCAAGTTTCAGGTGGAAACGACCTTTCCAGGCGTGCCCATGATCGCCCTGGGGATGGTTCTGCTCATCATCGGTGCGATACTTTCTCGTGGATTGTAGAGCCGCAAGAGCCCCATCCCCCGAGCAGGCCAAGGCATATATCTTTTGAGCAAAGAATTGGCTTTTCATGAAGCCCAGGGAGCTATCTACAGAGGAGTGCACGAAGTTGCTGTCCGATGGCAGGTACGGAAGGCTGGCCTTGTCTATGTCTGATTCGCCTTATGTCATTCCCATGTCCTACGTCTTCTCCCAAGGCAAGATCTATCTCCATTCCCGCGACAGGGGAAAGAAGTTCGAGTTCGTCAGCAAGAATCCGCGAATTTGCTTCGAGGTGGACAGGGTGGAGAATGACCGCTGGTCATCGGTCCTCGTCTTTGGCAAAGCTAGCCTTTCATCCGATCTGGAAGCCAAAAAGAGGATGTTCGATGTGTTCACTGGAAAAGGCATGCAGGGTCACGGAGGCAAGCAGTTCCAGCGCGAAGATCTGGAAAAGATGCCCTTGATCATTTGGGAGATCGAGATCGAGGAGATTACTGGAAGAGAAGGATTGTGGTAGATGGCATCTGCAGTGAAGTGGACTGAGAAGTACCGTCCCTCATCCCTCAAGGAGGTCCTTGGAAACGGCAAGGCAGTCGATGAGTTGCTAGCCTGGGCAAATTCCTGGGAGCGAGGCGCTCCCATCTCTGGGGCCGTGATCCTCTATGGCCCGGCTGGAACTGGCAAGACATCTGCGGCCCTGGCGCTGGCGCGCCAATTTGGCTGGGACTGGATCGAGATGAACGCCTCTGATGCGCGCACTGCCGGAGCGATCCAGAAGATCGCAGGCCCCGCATCGCAGAGCCGGACATTCTCGGGGCAGCGCCGCCTTGTCATACTGGATGAGGCCGATAACCTGCACGGCACTGCAGACCGCGGCGGAGCTGCAGCTATGCTGAAGCTCGTTCGCGACACCTCGCAGCCCGTTCTCCTGATCGCAAACGAGTACTATGAAATTGAAAAGCCTCTGAGGGATGCTGCAAAAGGCATCCAGTTTCGATCGGTCAGATCAACCACAATCGCCCAGGCTCTGAGGGAGATTTGCAGGGCCGAGGGTATAGCCTGCGATCCAGATGCTCTGATGCTCATAGCCGAGCGTGCAGGCGGCGACATGCGCTCGGCAATAAACGATCTGCAAGCTGCTGCCGAAGGCTCAAGGGAGCTGAAGCTCGAGGACGTCGCCACTGCAGAGAGGGATGTGAAGTCGTCGATCTTCAAGGTTCTGGAGATCATCTTCAAGGGCGCCAGTGCTCGCGAGGCTCTGCAGGCATCCTACGATCTCGACGAAAGCCCTGAGGATCTTATCAACTGGGTGGATGAGAACCTGCCGCTGGCATACCAGGGGGAGGATCTCTGGCATGGCTACGAGAGCCTGGCGCGAGCAGACATCTTCCTGGGGCGCGTCGCAAGGAGGCAAAACTTTGGCCTGTGGCGCTATGCAGGCTTCCTCATGACCGGCGGCGTGCAGGCCTCCCGTGCGAAGATGAGGCACGGCTATGTGGCCTTCCGGCCTCCAAGCATGTGGCGCAGAATGGGCCAGACCAGAAAAGCTCGCAGTGTGCGCGACTCAGCTGCCAAAAAGATAGCGGCGCACTGTCATGTCTCTGCAAGCTTTGCCAGGGCTGAGCTCATGGACTTCGTGGGGATGCTGCTAAAAGACAGGAAGATCGCAGCCCCGCTGGCCGCAGAGCTGGGGCTGGAGGCCGAAGAGATCGCGCTGCTGCTTGGAAGCACGCCGACCACCAAAAAGGTGCAGACCATCTTCGAGGAGGCGATGAGAATCCGGTCGGCTGAGGAGATCGAGGAAATAGAGCTGGCCTGGCGCGGGACAGCGCAATCCTCAGCGATTCCAAATATCCAGATGACCCAAACTCCAAAGCCTGCTCCAGAGGAGCTGGCGTCTCCTGTCAAGACGGAGGCCCGAAGGAGAGGAAGGCCGCAAAAAGTTAAGACAAGGGACGATTCAGCAGGAGAGCCAAAGGCTGCTGGGGCGGGGTCAGAGGAAAAGAAGCAAAAGTCGCTATTCGATTTTTAATTTTGGGCGGGAAGCAGCGTCATGCGGCCTTTAACCTCCAGCATCTCCACGTCCACCCCATAAGCATCCTTGATGTTCTCTGGTGTCATAACCTCATAAGGATCTCCAACTGCAACCAAATTACTTGGAAGACTCTGCAAATCAGATGTTCCTTCAAGCCCGTTCAATTTCCTGAGAAGGACTATCTCATCGGAACATCAATGCATGATTTGGATCTTAAATTGGGGTCCTCGGGCGAAGATGCCCAGAGAACGACGAGGTCTGGGTTGGCCCTGGCAAGTGACTCAAGGTTTATCTGGTCGCCTGTGATGTTGACTGAAAGCTTCTTTTCAAAGTCGGGATCGACTACGGGAAAGATGTCCTCCTTCAGCTTTCTCATCCACTTATCGTCCTTCAGGGCTGCAAGATTATTGGGATCCCCGACTGCATAATATGTCTTGAGTGCATTTTCCATTGTAAAGACAAGCCGCTCGCATGGGGCCTCAAAGGTCACATTCCTTCCCAGGTCGTCCTTCATCGTTATCTTCTCTTTAGCAGAGACCGATGATGCCGCCAGCATCAGGCATAGTGCAGTGGCCAGCAGCAAACAGGCCAACTTTTTCATAACAAATCCTCCGTTTTTTGCAGATCAAACCAGTGCCAGATGGCCAAAATAAAAATAGAAAAGCCCTTGATGCTTCTCAGGGCTTGTACTGATATTTCGCTGTTGGGAACTGCGCCATTGTGGTGTTCCACGCTGGCTTGTATGTCTTGATGGACTCATTGCGGCATGTGCAATCGAAGATGCCCTTCTGGCCGACGCGCTCCTTGTCGAAGTTATAGGACGGAATGTCGAAGAAGCCACCCATGCAGCAGGGGAGCCATTCTTCCATCCAAGATGGTCCGCTCTTTGTGATATCGATCTTCATGGTCTTCTGAACGCTGAAGTCTCCTATGTAGTCGGTATCGATCATGATTATTGGATCCTTTATGCCCTGCTTATATCCGTTCTTGTTCTTGCCAACCGAGTATTTTGGCACATTTTCCTTATACATGGGCATGCCCAAGAACTCGCCAACATGCAGCGTACCCTGCGTCACCTCATCATCGATCTTCATGCTGATCGATCCCTTGCCGCTGGCAGTGGCAGTGGGAGCTGTGCAGTTCAGATCGATTGCAATGTCGCCCTTCAAAGCCCGTGCATACTCCACCTGCCGGTGCATCATGGCAGACTCCTGGTAGCTTTTGGCGACGTTCTTGTCCTTGATGAGCGAGTTGTAGATCACTGGGTGTGCGGCATAATAGCCCGTTCCATAGGCAAAGGCGGTCGGAGCCTGGACGTTGTCATACTGACGGGTGTACGTGATGGCACTGTTTGGTCCTATATTTGATTTTGTCCATGCTCCCGTAGTGTAGTCAATCCAATAGATTGTATTAGATGTGGTCTTCTGCTCATCATACAATATGTCGGCAAAGTCCATGGAACCGCTCCCATGATTGTACTCGAGCATTGAGAGGTTGTTGGTGTTGACCTTCACATATTCCATGACATATCCTGTCCCTGTAACGTCGCTGGTCACATCGTTCCTGTGCTTCACAGCCTCTTGACCAGGGTTGTAGTCCCATGTTCCAGCCAATGAACTGCCAATAATTGCTAAAAGCAGAATTAGTACTGACCCTATTCTGATAGTTAGATGTCCCATTTCAATCCCTCATCTACATTTACAGATACGTCTGAGTCAAATTGCACTTAGTAATATTTAATCCTTTTCGGGTATTAATTAATAAAATTGACTAAATTTTTTTATTTAGTGTCAGTGTGTTGGCAAGCTAGCTAAGACCGATAAGCTCCGAAGCATATCATTGTAAAGAAGTGACTTATGTCAAACCAGTATCCAACGACCTACTGGTCCCTGTGTTGTACTGCGCGGCATCTACTAATATTAATATTCTATATTCTTTAGTTATTTAATCATACTAAATAGATAAGTTTATAATCTTGTAGGAGGAAACATATATGTGCTCCATCAAGCGAAAAGGACAGATGTGAAACGGGGAGGCGCATCTGTTCTTAGATTTATTCCCGCCTATGTCCAAGATAGGATGCTTTTCGGATTCTTCGCTGTATGTGTGAGGCCACTGCTTCTCTTTAGTCTCCGTGCATCTGTGTCTCCTTGGTGAGTTCTTGCATCCTGATTTCACCACATAGACACAGGGGAATTTTCCCAAGATAAGCCAAAGATAATATATTCTTATGGCCTTCAGTAGAAAACCATTGATTTAAGGCCACCGGCCTCACTGCGAAGTGGGATGAGATGTCAAACAAGATAAATCTAAACCGGGTAAAAATGCCAAAGCAAATCCCTGAAGAGCGGAGGAGTAACTTCCAGGAGGTGGCTTTGGGCTACTCCAGGCAGCAGGCAGAAGAAGAGGCCAGCAGATGCATTCAATGCAAGAGGCCCAAGTGCGTAGAAGGGTGTCCAGTGGGCGTGGAGATCCCTGCGTTCATTCGCGCCCTGCGCGAGCAGGATATGCTTGAAGCTGCACTGGCCCTGAAGCGAAAGAACAGCCTCCCTGGTGTTTGCGGTAGGGTCTGTCCTCAGGAAGTGCAGTGCGAGAAGGCCTGTGTGCTTGGAAAGAGGGGGGCGCCAGTGGCCATAGGCCGGCTGGAGCGTTACGTGGCTGACTGGGAGAGGGCCCAGGAGAAGTGCTTGAGATGCGAGACACTCCCTTCGACCGGCAAGAAGGTGGCAGTCGTCGGCTCTGGCCCTGCGGGCCTTACATGCGCTGCAGACCTTGCCAGGAAGGGCCATCATGTCAGCATCTTCGAAGCTCTTCACGAAGCGGGTGGGGTTCTGGTCTACGGCATTCCTGAGTTCAGGCTTCCAAAAAACATCGTCAAGTCTGAAGTAGACTACGTTTGCTCCCTTGGAGCCGAACTGAGACTGGACGCTGTTGTGGGCAGACAGGTTGGTGTGAAAGAGCTTCTCCAAGATGGCTACGATGCAGTGTTCCTGGGAATTGGAGCTGGAGCGCCGCGCTTTCTCAATGTGCCAGGAGAGAGTCTGGCAGGGATTTACTCAGCCAATGAATATCTGACGCGAGTCAACCTCATGAAGGCCTACAAATTCCCTGAGTATGACACGCCCGTTCGAAGGGGGAAGAAGGTGGCAGTGGTGGGCGGCGGCAACGTGGCCATGGATGCAGCCCGCTGTGCTCTGCGCCTGGGCGCAGATGAGGTTCACGTCGTCTATCGCCGCTCCAGAGAGGAGATGCCCGCCAGGCTTGAAGAGGTTGAGAATGCGATGGAGGAGGGCATAGTATTCGACTTCCTGACCAACCCAACGAGGTTTTCGGGCGACGAGCGGGGAATGGTTAGGGCCATGGAGGTCGTGGAAATGGAACTTGGCGAGCCGGATGCCTCAGGGCGGCGAAGCCCGAAAGCAAAGAAGGGCTCGGAGCGCGTCGTCGATGTG
This sequence comes from uncultured Methanotrichaceae archaeon, assembly GCA_964604285.1. Taxonomy (GTDB): domain Archaea; phylum Halobacteriota; class Methanosarcinia; order Methanotrichales; family Methanotrichaceae; genus Methanothrix. Next base: position 2,882 of record CAZRYL010000020.1, on the reverse strand, counting down.
GACACAGTCATCATTGCAGTAGGCACTATGCCAAACCCCTTGATCGCCAGCAACACACCTGAGCTGAAGACGACCAAATCGGGTACACTGGTCGTGGATGAGCGCTATCGAACGAGCATGGAGGGGGTCTGGGCCGGAGGCGACATCACAAGCGGCGGTGCTACAGTTATCTCTGCGATGGGCGCCGGAAAGGCGGCTGCCAGAGATATGGATGAATGGCTGAGAAAAGGAAAAGATAGTGGGAGCACGTGGTGCGACACGGGCGCCTGAATCATCACTCCACAGTCACGCACTTTGCCAGGTTCCTTGGCTTGTCGATGGGCAGGCCAAGCTTGTTGGCGGTGTAGTAGGCCAGGAGCTGCAAGGCAACGGTTGCCAGCACTGCAGAGAATACAGGCCTTGTCTCCGGCAGCTCGACGACAATGCTTGCAACCTTGCCGATGTCCGGATCGCCCTCAGTTGCCAGCGCAATGACATCAGCCCCGCGGGCCCTTACCTCCTTGATATTTGACTGAATCTTCTTTCCGCAGGTGGCAAGCGCCACGACTGGCGTCTTTTCTGATATCAGGGCCAGTGGCCCATGCTTCAGCTCCCCTCCAGCATAGCCCTCTGAAGGGATATATGCGATCTCCTTCATCTTCAGGGCGCCCTCCAGGGAGATCGGATAGAGGTAATCCCGTCCGATGAAGAAGTAGCATCCAGCCTCAGCGTATGTCTCAGCAATCTCGCGAAGCGTCTCTCTCTTCTCCAAGACCCTCTGCACCAGGCCCGGAAGCCTTGTGAGCTCTATGAGCATCTTCCTGGCCTGGTCTGGCGTCAGACGGCCGCGAGCCCTTCCCAGGCGTATGGAGAGCAAGATGAGCGCCACTAGCTGTGCTGTGAAGGTCTTGGTAGCAGCCACTCCGATCTCCGGCCCGCAGCGAGTGTAGATCGTGCTCCCCACAAGCTCCGTCACAGTCGAGCCTACGACGTTGGTTATCGCAAGGCTCTCAAGGCCGCAGGTCTTTGCCTTCTTGAGGGCCAGAAGAGTGTCTGCGGTCTCTCCTGACTGAGTGATGCCAAGGAGCAAAGTTCTGGGACGCACCTGAAGCTGCTGGAACTCGGACGCTACCTCCACATCTACAGGCAGGCCAGCCGCACGGGCAAAGAGATACTTGGCAAGCAGCCCTGCATGGTAGGAGGTGCCGCAGGCGATGATGACAACGCGCTCCAGCGCCTCAAGCTCTTCGTCGCTCATCCCCAGATCGAGCCGCACATCGCCATCGATCTCTGAAATCCTTCCGGCAACGGTCTCGCGAATGGCCCGCGGCTGCTCATGGATCTCTTTTAGCATGAAGTGCGGATAGCCGCCACGCTCAGCAGCATCAGCATCCCATGTTATGCGCTCCATTTGAATGGGTTGGGGCATCCCTGCCAGATCCATAATCTCCACCCTGTCCGCATAAACGCGGGAGATCTCACCATCCCTCATGCGGATCACGTCCTTGGTGTAAGGCAGAAGCGCAGGCACATCCGAGGCCACGTAGATTGCCCTCTCGCCCTTGCCAAGCACCAGAGGGCTGTCTTTGCGTGCACAGACGATGTAGGGAGAGCTAGCCGCCAGAACGGCAATGGCGTATGAGCCCTCAACGCGCTCAAGGGCCTTGCATACTGCCTCGAACAGGTCGCCCTTGTAATAAAAGTGGATGAGATGCGCCAGGACCTCGCTGTCCGTCTCTGACAGGAACTCATAGCCCATCTCCATCAGGAGATCGCGTAAATCCAGGTAATTCTCGATGATGCCGTTGTGAACTATTGCGATCTCACCTGATGTGTGAGGATGAGCATTCTTGTCGCTCGGCTTCCCATGCGTCGCCCAGCGGGTGTGGCCTATGCCCACACAGTCGCCGGGACAGCCCAACCCTTTATAAACCTTCTCCAGGTCAGCGATCCTTCCTGCGGATTTGAAGACCTCGATCCTTTCGTCGGACTTGATAGCCACGCCTGCAGAATCATAACCCCTGTATTCCAGCCGTTTCAAAGTATCAAAGAGTATTGGCCCTGCCAGCTCATCCCCGATGTATGCAACAATTCCACACATCAACAGATCACCCTGCTGTCCCGCTCGATCCTGCCGCGAACTATTGCTCCAGAGCCGACACGCACGCCAGTTCCAGCGACTGTTCCAGGATTTAGGAAGACCCTGCTTCCAGCCATAAAATCATCGGCAAGGATTGCACCGAACTCCGCCTTGTAAAAGGCGTCCTCCACCTCCACCACACAAGGGCCTGTCTCGATGACATTATGGTCCCCCAGAATACAGCTTGCGCCTACAACCGAGTCAGAAATTGTGGACATTGAACCGATCCGGGCCCCTTGCATTATGATGCTGTTTCTGATCTCTGAATGGGAACCTATCCTGACAGAGTCGCCCACTGAAGTCGAGGGCAGAATGGTCGCATTTGGACCAATATCGCAGTCCTCGCCTATGGACAGTGGCCCGACCAGGTACGAACCTGAGCGAATAATGCTTCCTTTGCCAATTTGCACTGCACCCCGGACCCATGCGCCAGCCTCCACCTCCCCCTGAATGTTTGCGTCATTCATGCTCAGGGCCAGGCTGTTGGCATTGAGCAGATCCCAGGCGAATATCGCATCAGCCCATATACCCGTTGTGATCACGGGCACAATCTGCAATCCTTCATCGATCATCTGAGAAATGGTCTGAGTGAGTTCATACGATCCGCGCTCTGAGATTGGCGTCCTCGAGAGCTCCTTGAATATGGTGGGGCTGAATTTATAAGCTCCTGTATTTAAAATTCCAGCACACGGCCTTCCAGGTTTCTCAATTATGGCCTTGACCCTTTGCTGTTCGACCATCAGGACGCCATAGTCACCAGTAT
>CAZRYL010000019.1:0-39661 GCA_964604285.1 uncultured Methanotrichaceae archaeon | reverse complement strand
CATTTTAACCCAAATCTTAAGAACATAACAAAGATTATAGCGTTAGCCAAGAAGAAAGGGTTTGCGTTAAGTTATGAGGATATAATTTAGTTAACAATAAATATGGGTCAAGTTCTAGCATTTTATGTGTCGCGCAGGATTATCGATCGTACCTTTCCTGCTATACAAGAACGCAGAGTGATTACCGGCTAGCTCTCGGCTGTATGCTACAGCCCTAGACCCACCAAATTTTTAGGTGAAACATGAAATGTTGGTGGATATTTGGGCATAAATTTACTACAACCACATCATATGTTTTGGAACATGGTTTTTTGAGATTAGTAGCGGATTGGTTCAATTTAATGCCAGTTAAAAATTTTCCGCAAACCTATTCGCATATCAAGATAGAAGTCTTGACTTGCGAAAAATGCGGCAAAGTTAAAATCAGAGTGGTGAAGATATGACAAACCCAAGTGAGAGAATTACTAAACTAGCCAACAATCTTTACAATGATAATCAAGCATCATTATTTTATTATCCTATTGATAAAATCCCGTCATGGCTAGTTTTACTAGCCATTTTAAATTATCTTGATGAAGAAGTAGATAAACCAAAATACGTCTGTCCAAGTTGTCATAGAATTGTTAATGAATTGATAACAATTGCTGAAATAGATAATATTAGACCTGATGGAAGCATAATGCTAGACCCACATTATGTTCTTAAAGAACAGGAATTTCAAAGCAAGGCAGCGATGAGATGCAAACATTGTTTAAACAAAAATTGAGATGATTATGAGTGTATTAAAAGAGTTAGAAAAAAATGGTTTATTTGTTGGTAATAAATTATTAAGCAATGGGGATATGGTTCTTGCTACATTTAATACAAATGAAGAAGCCATAATATCAAGTGATAATTGTTGCAAGACTACGCAATTGGCGCAAATAAACAAACTTATAGAAGATTTTGAAAACAATCCTAAGTATTATATTGAATGGGAAGGAAAAAGAGCTTCCAATGGTGGTTACTGGGTATTTGGTGCGCAAGAATTAATTAATAATATAAAGAAAATGTTGAGATGATTATGAAAATACATGGGCATGAATGTATAACAATTGATGGTAATAACTTTTTGCTTAATATTTAAACATCAAATATAGGTGTATTATGAGTGAGACTTTATATGAAATGATAAGTAGATACAAAAAGATGACGATTGATGATCAATTAAATGATTGGTTTAAAGATCAAAAAACAATATTAAGGGGATTATGTCTTGCTGAATGTATTTCGTCTGGGAAAAATGTTGCTGAAGTAATGATAAAATATGAATTAGATTGTTTACGTCATTCTAAGTGCCAGGAAAATGTGCTAGATATAATTTGAGGGTAAAAAATGAAGTTATATTGGAACAAGTTGTTTACCGTCTTGTGTCTAACATTATAAATAAAATATTGGTTGGTGATCTAGATAAATGATGGTAAAATGTAATTGTATTTAGCTTTAGAATTAACCCCGTTTCCTTTCGTGAGGTGCGGGGTTTTTTGCCAGCATTAAAACGACGGTGAGACGTCTACAAAAAGTTGCTATTAAAGATTTATTCGGAGTGGGCGCGGCTACGCAACTAGCCAGTCTCACAATTTTGCCCATTCCGAATAAATCTTTTTTTTTGGAGAAAATTTATGAGTGATAAAATCTTTGACAAAGAAGTGTGCGATTATTTATTAAAATTTGGGGTGACTAACCAACAAATTAATGATTTAAAATTTTCTAACTTAAAGCAATTAACTATAGATAGATTAAAGATAATTGCTAAATTATTGGAAGAAGAAAAATTTGAAGATGTTCAAAATCATCTTGCATATAGTCCAGCTGGAGATGGTATGGGTGATGAGAATTATTATATTTTCTTTTACGACCTGGTTGACGGTATAAATGATTTAAATGATGTATGTAATTATTTAAAAGAATTGAAGAAAAATAAATAAGGTTTTTTATTGGAGAAAATTTATGTCTGATTTATTACTAAATGAACATCCTTTGATTATTTTGCCCTCGCTAGCAGTTAAAGTAGGACTTAATGAAGCAATATTTTTGCAACAATTGCACTATTGGTTATTAAAATCCAATCATGTCATTGACGGCGAGAAATGGGTTTATAACTCTATCCCCATGTGGCAGGAACAGTTTCCGTTTTGGAGCAAAGAAACTACCAGAAGAATTATACGCAATCTTGAAGATAGAGATGTTTTAATCTCTGGTTGTTTCAATTCGCTGAAAATTGATAAAACAAAGTGGTATAGGATAAATTACGCAAAATTGTCAATCCTGGAGCCATCGGGTGAAATCACCCGATCATCGGGTCAATTTGACCTCACCATAGGGTCAAATTGCGGTGACCATAGGGTCAATTTGACCTCACCATTACCAGAGACTACTACAGAGATTACTACAGAGACTACTACAGAAAATAAAACAATAACCTCGGCTAACGCCGAGATTGATAAAAATGAATGTACTTGTACTACATTTGGGAAATGTAAAGTATGCAGACCGACGACCGACGAGGTAAAACAAGTCTTTGACTATTGGGTGGTTAGAACTGGTAGGGCAAAGCCTGTTCTCGGGGAAAAGAGAAGGGCCAAGATAGTGAGGGCGTTAAAGAACTACAGTGTAGAGAAATTGAAAACAGCTATTGATGGTTGCATGAAATCGCCGTATCATCAGGGGGATAATGAGACTGGGACTAAATACGACGATTTAGAACTGATTTTACGAAACGAGACTAAGATTGAATTTTTTATAGCGAAGGCGCAGCAAGCAGTGGTGCCACCTGACAGCATATATAAACCAAATCCTATATTTAATGGGGCAATAAATTATAATCAATCACGGAGACAGTCATGAGAGCAGCGGAGCTTGCCGAGCTTTTGAAGCCGGTGGCATTTGAATTGTGCAGCATTCTTTTGCCGAATGGAAAAGTTAATGGTAGGGAATTTGAAGTTGGTGGGATTGATGGGGCAGTAGGCAAGTCGTTGAAGGTTGTTATAAGCGGTTCTAAAACAGGAATGTGGTGTGATTTTGCTGGAAGCGAAGAGGAAAAAGGAGATTTAATCGGTCTTATCATGGCGGTAAAAAGATGCGGAGTATTCCAGGCTTGTGATTATGCGAGGGGCTTTTTAAAACTTAATGATAACACAGTTATAGAGCCAATATTAAAAAAGGAATACATTAAGCCGATCCCCGCCCCAGGAAACGGACATGAAGCAATAGCATATCTAACTGATGTGAGGAAGTTGAGCAAGGATGCATTAGATTCATATAAGGTTTATGGTAAGATAGTTAACGGAGAGCAATTTGTTTGTTTTCCATCTTACGTAGATGGTGAGTGCCGCCGGATCATGTCGTTATCGTTGAATAGGGACGAGAATGGCAAAAAGAAATTCAAAAGTACTAGTAATAGCGAGCCTTGTCTCTTTGGTTGGCAGGCAATGGATGGTACGGAGCGATATATTATAATCACTGAGGGACAAATTGACGCAATGGCTTGGTATACTTATGGCTATAAAGCATTATCAGTTCCGAATGGGGCAAATAGTTTTGACTGGATAGATAACGACTGGGATAAGCTCTCATGTTTTGATACAATTTACTTGTCAATGGACAATGACGTTCCGGGCAAGAACGCTGGTAAGAAGATGATACAGAGACTTGGTGTTGAGCGATGCAGGGTTATTACGTTGCCATTCGGTTATAAAGATATCAATGAATGTTTGATGGCTGGGGTTACGCAGCAAGATATCGATTCTTGTGTTGATAAAGCATCTTGCTGTGATCCTGATGAGTTAAAATGGACAAAAGATTATGCAAAAGAAGTGTACGAGCACATTTATTGTTGTGATGAAAGCGAGATCGGGGTGATGCCGCCATGGCCAAATGCGTCAAATAAATTTAGATTCAGGGCTGATGAGTTGAGCGTGTGGTTGGGGATTAGCGGGCATGGAAAAAGCCAAATCCTAGGGCAAATCATGTTATCTTCCGTACAACAAGGTAAGAAGTGCTGTATAGCATCATTAGAACTCAAACCAAAGCGTTTTATATCTAGACTGGTGTCTCAGGCAGGGGGCGAGAGAATTCCTCCTGAAAAAGCGTTTAATTTGGTTTTAGAGTGGTTTGGTAGTGATATATGTATTTTTGACGTGTTGGGTACTGCTAAGTTCGAAAGATTGCTTGAAGTATTTAATTATTGTAATCGGCGTTATGGTGTAGATATTTTTTTGATTGATAGTTTTATGAAGCTTGATGTCTCAGAAGACGATTACCGCAAGCAGAAAGATTTCTTAGAAAAATTGTGTGATTTTAAAAACAGAACTGGATCTCATGTGCATTTGATTGTGCATCCGCGTAAGCGTCAAAATGAGCTTGATGAGCCGGGAAAACTTGATGTGAAGGGGACGGGAGCTATAACCGATCTTGCCGACAATGTTTTTGTAATTTGGCGAAACAAGAAAAAGGAGGAAGCGGTATCAACGTTGTTGATTGGTGAATTACCAATTCCGATCGACTTAACAAACGAACCCGACGCTATTTTGAAGTGTGAAAAGCAAAGGAATGGAGATTGGGAGGGTAAAATAGCGTTGTGGTTTAATTCCTCATCATTTCAATTTTTAGATAATCAGCGGGCTTGCCCGGAGAAATACTATTTGCTACCAAAGAGGGTGGAATCATGGTTCGACCAATAGAGATACCGATAAAAGATTATGAGTTTATGAAGCGTTTTTTTGAAGATGAGCAAGAGACGTGGGAGGAAATAAAAGAAGACCTGGGCAAACTTAGGGGTTGGGCTAAGATGATTAAATATGCCGGCTGGTATAATCCGGACGATACAAACAAGTATGAATATTGGTTTTGGATAGAAAATGGTGAGATTAAGATAGAGAGGACGAAGCTACTATAACTAAATCGCATTATTAGTTAACACACACTTTAACTAATTATCGCTATCTGTATCTCCATCTGTGGTTGTTTGTTTGGCACTTGTTGGTGTATATCCCGCACATTCTCCATCATCCGGTTTAAAATCAGCGTATGACTGATAATATAAATTTTTGACTGCCAGCTTTCGATAGCATTTTTTAGCTAACGGACAATCAATTGATGCACACATTGTTATATCTGCCATATATTTACCCTCTATAAAGCGATTTAACCGCTCAAATTTAAATCTTTACCGTATACCCCCTACATAGGTAGAGGGTATGGTGATTATTTTCTGGTAGCACGGCTAATCTAGCGCGGCAAAAATCTTAAGATCGATTCTTACTCTTGCTTGTTTTTCTTTTTGAAGCCTGTTTTTCCAATTACTGCCATTTGTGCTTCCGTAAGCTTTCTTTTTTCTCGATTAGCCCAAGCTATGCCATACGGGGTATATTGATAAAGCGGACAAGTTGAAATGTCACAATCTATTTTGCCGTCTATATAGCCACACGAGCAATCATAGCATTTAGCTAGTATAGCCTCTTTTAAGCTTAACTTTCCACCACCTAATAATTTTTTGTAAGGTCTATACCCTTTGGCTGATGTTGACCATCCTGTTAAAATATCATTCATCTTTGCCCCCTGCATCGTTCAATAGCCTCTTTTATTATTGCTTCTCTGGCGGCTGGTTTCAGCTCGTCTGCTGTACCTGCTCGCATCGCATATCCAGCCGTAGCAGAGCCAGCAGCACAGCCTTGTAATATGATTGATAGTAGAGTTATTGCAATTAATGTATTTATAATTTTCATGTTTTCACCCGTTTTATATTGTTAAAATTGTCTATATCTTGCGTTAATCGTTGACTGTCTTAATTTTGTTATGTCAAATAGTATAATTAATTCATTTTTTATTCGCTTAGCCTCATGTTCACCGTAAGATTGATTTGTTTCTTTGTAATTTTGATCTATCACTTGTTTTGCATAGATCAATTTTTGTCGTAACTGTTGATAAATCAATCTGTTTGCGATATACTGTTTTTGTGTTTTCTTATACATAGTATGTCATCCTGTTTTTATACGCTTGTTTGTTAACAAGCATCTTTTTGTTTATGTTAAAACTCAAAAATTCCTCTATACATCAAGACTCTTTCTGCTGATCCTACCGATCGATATACCTGACCTTCTCTTTCAGTTTCAATCTTAGAGGTTTCTCGTTCTATTCTCGCAATAATTTTTAGCTCATAATCTGTATATTTATCATATTTTTTGATAAATCCTGGTCTTTTGTCATGATAGATAAATTAACAAAATTGATATTATAAGGCCTATCATTCCTCCTATAGTTCCACCAATAATTGTTCTTGTAAATATTTGCATCGATAATATAGATGCAGTTATATAACTTGTTATCACTATTAATATTAGAGCAATTATTATAACAATAAATTTCCTCATTCTTTTTCTCACATTTTTATGTTTTCGTAACTATTATCAATACACAGCTAAATACCATTGCACAAAATACACAGCTAAGAATTATTGTGTTAGTCAATGTGCCTTTGATGTTTTCAAATTTAGTTAGTAGTTTCATTGTTTGTTTTCTCGTTATTTTATTTTAACTTCAAAGCTTACTGTCATATAATTTTTGATAAAATTTTTCGCAATATTTCATTCTTATCAAAAAATTTTCATCTATTTTTTTTGTTTCATTTTCTTTTTTTGCTGATTTTTCTAGCTCAAAAAAAGCTCTTGCATGATCTGCTTTTGCACGCTGTGCTGCATCTGCTAGACAAGTCTTCAACTCAACTAGCAGTTCTTTTGCTTTAGTCATTTTTTCGCGCACAACATGATCATCAAAAGTCTTTGACAAAATAGCAGAGTTTTCGATCGATAATTTTTCTGCTGTGTAGATTGCGTCAAAGATTGCTTGCTTTGCTATTCGCGCTCTAGCTTCGTAAGCGACAATCTCTTTGTGTGATAAGATTTGTTTCATATTTATATCCTCTGATTATTGCTTAGATAATTTATTTAAAAAGTTAAATTGTTTATTGCAAAAATCATTGTATCTTTTGTAATCTTTTTGTCGTAAAAATTGCCAGTTTTCATCTTGTAAAAACTTTTGATGATCGCTCGTAATATTGCGTTGCTCTGTATGTCGTAATATTTTTTGTAGTCCAGGTTTTGCAAATTAATTTCAATCAGCTTTTCAATACTCCCTTCCTTGTTTTCAATATGAAATTTTTGTAAAATTGTATTGTAATAATCCAACCTTTTTTTTGCGTACAATCTAAATTCTTTGGTGTCGATAAGATCAAACATTAATTGTTTATCTGCGTTCATTTTCTTTATCTCCTGATTTTTTTTACTAAAATATCTCGAAATTTACCACTATTTTTCTGCTACGATTAAGTCGTTACTCTCTAGCGACTGTTACACTTTGCTAGTCAGTGCTGCAAGTTACATCACATACTTACAAGTGCATTATTGCATACTCATTGCATATATGTCAAGTATTATTTTGATAAAATTTATTGCGTAAAATGATCTGAGGAATAAGTGTGATATAATATCTAAGTGGCTAGCCATACATGAAACCACGTAATATAGTACAGATTGAGTAGCAGCAGATAACAACTATCACGCTAAGATCTATATCTGACTGCTCACTCAATCTTTCTATATTTTCAATAACCCCAGTATTTTTTATTACCGGGGTTATGCCTGTGGATAAATTATTTAGTCACTAATATAATCAATAACTTACAAAATATATATTGTAATATTGTCAATAATGTGGTATTTGGGGTGCTTCCTTGCACACCCAAGGATTAAAGCACTCCTGTGCTGAAAAACATATACATAAAACACCTCGAGAATCCACATCCTTTTCTTTTTTTATAGGGTCAAAACCCTATTTTTTTCTTTTCCTGGCTGTTGCTCTAAAAACAACTCGACTCTAAAATCTAAAGACGATTGACTGAACCAAATAGCAGATTATCCAATGTATATAAAATATCACTGTTTGTGAGCAAGTGTGATTATTGCATCATTGCATTATACATGATAAAATTCTTAGTGTTATCTAACATTTGGAGAATTAAGTTGCCAACATTTAAAATTGCATACCCGATAACCTATCCTGATTTGTTAATTTTGCTAATCAGCAAAGAGATAACTAATGATGAATTTGACGATGCATTTGCAAATAATGCAGATAAAATATACGGCAAAGTATTTAGTCCAAACTCAGAAATAAAATCAGTATTAGAGCATTATCGCGATGAGTTAAGCAGTTTAGAAAATATGAGCAAAAAGTATGTTACAGATACTGACATAAAAAGGATTAATGAGCTTAAAAATATACTCATCAAGTATGATAATATTGCCCCTCAATCTTATGTAGATGCTTTTTGCGGTAAAGATGTGTATCAGATGATTAATTTTAAAATTAGTGATAAATAGATATATGAAAAAGACAATCACAATTAAAAATGCAAATTGGTAAGGTAAAGGGTGAGAGTTGTTATTATCTTGCTCTAAAAAAGATGGAAAATAAACTAAAAAAAACCAAAAAAGGCAAATAGTCATGGCTAAATCTAAAAATTGGATTGCTAAAGCAATAAAAAAACCAGGAGCTTTGCACAAACAGTTAGGAGTTCCGGCGGACAAAAAAATACCAGCAGCTAAACTTGATAAAGCATCTAAAGCAGGTGGCAAGCTTGGTCAGCGTGCAAGATTAGCTAAAACGTTAAAGAAAATGAAATAAATTTTTTAACGTCAATCATTGGAATGAAGAAAGTAAAGGCAAGAAGTTGTTAAAGAAAGTTAAGAAGGTCAAATAATGGCAGACGAACAAACAAAGATCATTAACGAAATGATACGGGATATAGCTAAAATAGGCTATAACTCGCAATTTGAAGACGGTTGGGATAATTTACCGACCAACAGCATGGAGCGCATTATATGGCAGCGTACAGCAAGGGAAATAATAGACTATCTCATGAAGTTTGGTGAATGTTTAGGGCATGAAGTAGATAGGAAAAACGATAGTAAGATTATATTAACTAAAGAGGATAGATAGTTGGTATCGATTATAGATATAAAATATATTTCGAGAGTGAAAAGCAATCGCATAAAGATTAGAGATTTTAGCAGAACTTTTATTAAAAACAGGGGTAAATAAAAATGGGTGAGATTAAACGTTGTCCGTGTTGTATGGGGCGTAAAAAACTTATAGGTTTTGGTTTTATGGAAGAGACATGTGCTAATTGTAAAGGCGTTGGCAGTGTAGAAGCAAAAGATGATGCGGTAACAGCTGTGGCGGAAGTTAATCCTTCCGAGATTACTCCGGTTGTTATAGAAACAACAGAAATAAAACCTGTAGAGTTAGAAACGGTTGCTGTAAAAAGACGTCCTGGACGTGCTATAGGCAGTCCATGGAAGAAAATTAAGGAATAAGTAATGGCTATAACGCATTATTCAAGGCGCGCTGCCGGTATTATGCCCGAATATTTCGCATCGTTAGGGATGAAGTTAAATCAGCGTGAGATTACATTTGTGAATGAATATCTGGCAACAGGTAATAAAAGACAGGCGGCTGTAATGGCAGGATGGAAAGAAGATAACGCTTTAGCAGCGGCTAATCGTATCTTGAAGAAGGCTCCAGCAAAAGAATATTTGACAAGGGAGCGAGAGAAAGCAGCTAGGCGCATAGGGTGGGAATATGACGCAAAGCTAAAGAAGCTGAAGCAGATAGCGTTAGTAGCGGTACCGGATCGGGCGAAAAAGATTAAAGACATGGCGCCAATGGTAGCTATTAGCGCAATAGCTGAAGCTAATAAGATGCAAGGGCATTATAGCGCCGAGAAACACGTAAATGTTAATGTTGGGGTAGATGTTGAAATGGAAGAGGCAAAGAGGTTGGCGCAAGAATTATTAGAGAAAAATAAACGTGAATATTAAAAATAGAGAAAAATAGACATGAATATTAAAAAATTATCAAAATTAATTTGGATTCCATGTGCTATTTATTTTTATGGATTTTGGTTGTTAACGACGATTGTTTATATTCCATGCGAAGGAATTGGAATTAAGGAGTTAATATATATATTTGCAGGTGTTTTGATGATAATTTTTTTTTCAATATGGTTTTATCGTTTTGCAATCGAATAATGAAGCGAGTTAAAATAAAAAATGATCGATTATGACGCTATAGAATTAAGATCAAAACTACTAGGGTCATTGTTATTTTTTACACAGTTTTTTTTTAGACTAAGAACAGGAAGGGATTTCATTGTATCTAAACCTGATGGTAGAGAAGCTCATGTAATAAGTATATGCCGATCACTGACAAAGGTATTTGATGGAGATACAACAAGGCTTAAGATTAATATACCGCCCCGTTACTCTAAGACAGAATTAATGATACATTTTGTCGCTTGGTCATTAGCTCATTATCCAGACTCTAATTTTATATATGTATCTTACTCACATAATTTAGCGGCTAAACAGACATCGATTATTCGTGATATTATTTCTATGCCGCATTACAAGCGTTTATTTGATGTGGTTATTTCTGATACTACAGCAGCTAAGGATAACTTCGAAACAACTGCCGGTGGTAGTGTGTATGGTGTTGGTGCTGGTGGGACAATTACTGGTCGTGGGGCAGGATTGAGAAGCTCAGAAAGATTTGGAGGATGTTTCCCCTATTATCAAGAAGTAGAAACAGAAGAGGGACCAATTAAAATTGGTGATATAGTAAATAAAAAAATACCAGTTAAGGTATGGTGCTTAAATGAAGGAACAAATAAACGGGAATTAAGAAAGATAAATAATTATTATTGTAATGGATCAAATGACTTGATAAGGGTAAAAATGTCAGATGGAAGTAGTTTCACATGCACTCCTGATCACGAAATTCTAACGGCTGGAGGATGGGTTTGTGCAATACATCTTGCGAAGTCGCTTAATTTGGCTAAGGCTCAACCCGGTTCTTCTGCATGCCTCGGCTCTGGTAATACTTCTGTCTATAGCAACTTTGATGGTGCTTTTAGCGTGCTTTGGTCTTGCGTTCCATTGGGCATTAGGCAGGTTATTTGTGATTTGTTTCCAAGTCTGTCTAAGCTTTATTTGCCTAACTGTGGCACCGGAAATGTAGTATCTTTTTGCAATGATGGCAGCGTTCTCAAGGCTTTGGAATATTTTAATAACCTTTTCTCTAGTGAGTTTTACTCCGGGTCTTCTTTCGAGGATTGGGAATGTCCCGTGCCTAATGGCGTCTTGCATGTTGTCGGACTTACTGCCATACGCGAGATTGCTAAGGTTATTGTTGGAGGGGTTGCCGTCCAAATGCCTAACCTCGTACTTATGGGGTCTTTTACCTATAAACTCTTGAGCGACAAGGTGCGCAACATGACGTTACCTAGCAATTCCGTTGATGGAGAGGCTAACTCTGAGATAACCTTTGGTGGTCCTAGAAAGCTTAATAAATCTAATGGGTTGTGTCCTTTTGATGAGCCCGGTATTAGAAACTTGATAAAGCCCTTTGGTGCCAGCAATATTTTTCCAGTCGCAGTCGAGTATGTTGGTCATGTTGATGAAACCTATTGCTTGGAGATCGATGTTGTTAATAATTTTGAATTATCTCATAGTGGAGTGATTGTTACAAACTGTTTCATAATGGATGATATGCACAAACCGGATGAAGCTCAAAGTGATGTAATGCGTGAGGCTGTAATAGATTGGTACGATAATACAGCGCAATCACGTATGAATAACGGTGACAAAACGCCGCAAATAATCATAGGGCAGAGGGTGCATGAAGATGATTTGCCAGCGCGTATGACGGAACAAAAGGGATGGTCGCCATTAGTTATTCCGGCTTTAGATGTTAACAATAACCCTCTTGATCCTGTAATGCACGATAGAGACGCATTATTCAAGATGCGCGATACAATGCCATATGTATTTGCAGCACAGTATCAACAAGATCCTCAGCCTGCTGGCGGTGGTTTATTTAAAACAGAATGGTTTCATCTTGTTGATGAAACACCAAACATATTGGCGACATTTATAACTGTTGACACTGCCGAAACAGATAAAACATATAATGATGCTACTGCATTTAGCTTTTGGGGATTGTATAAGATAGTCCAAGGAAATGTTGAGACTGATTTATACGGGTTACATTGGATTAATGCTGTTGAAATATGGGTCGAGCCTAAAGATTTAAAAGATGAGTTCATGGCATTTTACATGGAATGCATGATGTTTCACGTGAAACCTAAGCAAGCAGTAATAGAAAAGAAGTCAACAGGAACTACATTGGTATCAGTGTTGAAAGATATGCAGGGATTACAGGTAATAGATTTAAACAGGTCTGTTGGTGTTAGAAACAAAATGGATCGTTTCTTAGAAATTCAACAATATATAGCTTCTAAACGTATTTCATTGCCAAGATTAGGCAAACATACTAATATGTGCTTGGATCATTGTAAGAAGATAACGGCAAATAATACGCACGCTAGAGATGATTTGGCAGACACACTTTCAGATGCAGTAAAAATTGCATTAATTGACCAGACAATGATTTATAGAAATATAAAAACTGTAAATAATGAAACTACAGCTATAGTTAAATCAATGGCTAATGATTTCAATAGAGTTCAACGATTGCGGAGCGCAATACAATGGTAGAAATAGCTAAAAAACATCAAGACGCGTTACCACGGATTAAAAAAAATGTTGAAGAGGCTTACGAGTATTTTAAACCAAATTTTCAACGATGGCACGATTACCAAAAGTTTACATTTATTACTTCGCTTGGCGAAGATGATATATCGTTACTAAAGACATTGCAGAAGCCGCAGATAGAATTTAATATATTAAATGCTTTTGTATCTAGGTTAAGGGGTGAGTTTTCGAAACAAGAGCCTTCGATTGCCGTATCATCAGGATATGAGGAACAAGTAGACCCGCAAATAATTAACGTTGTTGAAGGACATTTTAGGCACATGGAATGCGAAGCTAGAGAGAATGGGACGGCTTATAGGATATATACTGATCAATTAGCAGGTGGTTTTAGCTGGTTTAAAGTGTGGACTGAGTATGCTCATGAAAAAAGCATGCAGCAAGTTATCAAATTCGGTCGTGTATTTGATCCTACATTATGTTACGCGGATCCTTTAGCACAGCAAGTACACAAGAGTGATGCTAGATATTGGGGTGAGTTATATCCGAAGGAGGAAGGTGAATTTAAGGAAGAATACCCCGACGTAGATATATCAAGTGTCAAGTTTTCAAGAAATATAGGTGGTTTTAATTGGGCGTATAGAAATGAGAAAAGAAATATATTGCTAATATGCGATCACTACGAAAGAAAGAAAAAGAAAGTAAAACTTGTATCGTTAGCTAATGGATATTCGCTTACTATGGATGAATACAACCAGGGTCTTGAGGAATGGATGAAAGCTGGTCGGGTAGAACAACCTCCGGTAATAGTTAAATCAAGAATGACAACTATTGATACTATTTGTCGATATAGATTTATAGAAAATCAAATTCTTGAATATGTTGAAACAGATTTTAAAAAACCAAATTATATTTTTGTAGATGGCGATAGCACATATATACGCGACTCTGTAAATGGAGCTATACAGCAACAGACTAAGCCGTATGTGTATCATGCAAAAGGAATACAGAAGCTTAAGAATTTAGCAGGGCAAACCGTAGCTAATAATATTGAAAATCAAGTACAGCACAAATTTAAGGTTGCAAAAGAGTCGATACCGATAGAGTATGCTGATGCTTATAAAAATGTGCAATTGGCTAATACTCTTGTTTACAATGCTTTTAAAGATGATGATCCAAATGTGCCGCTACCTCCTCCACAAGAAATAGCCGTAGTTCCTTCCCCACCTGAAAATCTAGGTATATTTAGCGCGTCTGATCAGACTACACAAACCATATTAGGTAGTTATGATGCTTCTTTGGGAATAAATAACAACCAATTAAGCGGAATTGCTATAGTTGAAGGGGCAACCCAATCTAATGCAGCAGCTATGCCATACGTAGTGAATTACATGCAATCGCTAAATCAAGTGGCTCAAGTAATATTAGATCTAATACCAAAGTATTATTTAACGCCACGAACATTGCCAATAGTTGATCCTGAAGGCAAAAAGAGTTTTGCAAAGATCAACCAACCAGGCGGCGTTAGCTTAAAATACAAGGAAAATGCGCTTAATATTAAAGTTGAGGCTGGTGTAAATTTTGCTATACAAAAGTCAAGAGCTTTGCAACAAATCGTTGGATTAATGCAGGCTTCCCCATTATTTGGGCAATTTATGAACCAAGAAGGGCTGTCTATATTACTAGATAATTTAGATATTAAGGGCGTTGACCAGCTTAAGGTTATGGCAGACGATTTCATGAAGCAAATGAAAGCGCAGCAAGCACAAGCGCAAAAAATGCAAATGATGCAGATGCAACAAGCCCAGCAAAACAATCCTTTTATGTTACGAGCGCAAAACGAAAGAGCTAAGATTGCGTTAGATGCGCAGCAAATGCAAGTTGATGCTCAATTAAAAGCATCACAAATGGCTATAGAGCAGCAGGAAAACGAGACAAATAGAATGAAGGTGTTATCTGATATACAAGATAGTCAACGCGAGCAAATAGTTCAAATGGATAAACACCAAACTGAAAAGTCGAGAATGGCTGTGGATATGGCTCTAAAGGTAGCCGATATGCAACATAACCATACTATGGATCATCATAATTTATTACATGATCGTTTAGAATTGCATAGAAAAGTAGCTGATACAGTATTGACGCATCAAAATAATAAAGATAGTGGGTCATCTACCGAAGAATTAAGCTAAAATAACTAAAATTAATATTGACCAAATACTAATTAATGAGTAATATTTACATATAACGATAACACCGGTAATATTTTCTACTGTAGGTTATCATAGTAGACTCGTGACTTATAGCGAGGGAAAAACTACGCATCTATGCGGTTGAAATAGACGGGACTCATACGTAATTGAGGCATAACCGTGACGGGGTAATAGTCGAGGGTAGTAATATGACCGATGGTTTAGTAGCTGAAAATGCTAATAGTCAGAATGTGAGTAGTCCTGTTGTTTCGACAAGCGCAACAACCTCTGTAGATACAAGTGCTCCTGTAGCTGAAAAGCCGCAAGAGAAATTGCTTAAACAATCAGAGGTTAATGAGATTATAGGTTCCGCTAAAAGAGAGGCTTACGAAAAAGGTAAGCGCGAGTCTTTAGCTGAATATCAAAAATCACAAGCACCTGTCCAGCAACCTAATTATAACGCTAATCAAACGATTGGCGGTATGTCACAGTTGTCAGATGAGAAAATTCGTCAATTAATAAACGAAGAGTCTCAAAAGATGACAAATATGGCTGTCGCGCAAAAGATTGTGAATGAATTTACGCAAAAAATGATGGCAGCTAAGGACAAATATCCTGATTTTGAGCAAGTTGTTGGTGAATTGAATTTAGTTGACATGCCTCAAATTGTTAACTGGGCAAATTCATTAGATAACACGGCGGATGTAATGTATGAATTAGCAAAGTACCCGGAGAAACTCTCGAGCGTTACTGTGTTAGCTTATACAAATCCGCGTAAAGCTACTGTCTTGTTGCAGAAGCTGTCAGATTCAATCAAACAAAATGAGTCTGCACTTAAACAGCCTTCAGCATCGGAACCATTGAGCCAAATTAAACCCTCTACAACTGGTACGGATAATGGCTCAAGAACGGTAAGCGATCTTAGGAAACAACCTTGGTTAAGGGGTTAATTAGATCGTAATCTAATAAAGAAAGCCATTATCTTCAATAAAATTTAATTATTTAATTGGGGACAAAAATGGCTCTTCCTACAAATATTTTGCAAACGGTTCAAACATACCAAGACAGCGGTCTTGCCTATTTATTGAATTCATTTGCTTTTGTTAGCACTGCTAATAAAAAATTCAAAGATTTCCAAAACAAAGAAGCAAACCTTGGCGATACAGTAACTTTTGATTTGCCACCACGTTATACTACAACTAATACTTTGGTTGCGGCATTCCAAAATTCACAGCAACGCGTTCAATCATTGACTGTGGATAAAGCCGTTAATACTGCTTATGCTTTCAGTTCACAGCAATTTATTTTCAATGTACAAGAATACATGGAAAAGTTTGGTAAATCGGCTGTATATGAAATTGGTTCGCAAGTAGAAGCTGATGTTGCTAGCACAATTGTTGATAACACTTACCGTTTTTATGGTGATGGCGTAACTGCTATTAACTCATACGGTCAATTAGCTACCGCATTATCTTATTTTCGTAACTATGGCGCGGCTAAAGACAATGTTCGTGGGTATTTATCTGATATTATCGTTCCTGGTATCGTTAACAGTGGTTTGAGTCAATTTGCTTTAAATCGCAACAACGAAATTGCAAATTCTTGGGAATTAGGTCGTTTCAGTAATTGCGAATGGTATCAATCTAACTTGTTACCAATTCATACTGCTGGGACTGTTGGTAATGGTGCAAGCGCTGCTGTTCAAACGCTAACTGTTGTCAGTACAGATGATCCTACAGGAGCTAACATTACTCAAATTACCTGTACTTGTGATGTTTCATTGTCTGGTGATGCTAATGCAATTAAAGCTAATGATGTTGGTCAATTTGTTGATGGTGTTGCTGGTCAACCAAACTTACGTTACTTGACTTTCATCGGTCACAAAGAGTCTGCTAATCCAGTCCAAATCAGAATGACGGCTAATGCCGCTGCATCTGGAACAACTGTTGTGCTATCGATTGCTCCAAGTTTATGCGCAACTGCTACTGCTAATCAAAACATTAGCCACAACATAGTTGCTGGTATGAAAATAAAAATCATGCCAAGTCATAGAGCAGGTTTGATTACTTCTGGTGATTCACTCTTTTTAGCCATGCCAAGACTACCTGAAGAAGTACCATTCCCAACTGCCAACAAAGCAGATGATGAGTCTGGTGTTTCTATGCGTATGTACTATGGTTCTTTGTTTGGTCAGAACCAACGCGGTTTTGTACATGATGCTATCTGGGGTAAAACCTTGGTTCCTGAATATTCAATGCGTATTTTATTCCCATTATAATAGGAGACTAAAAAAATGAGTCGTCAACAAATTGTAAATTACCCTTTTTCAAACATTTCTGGTTTGAAAGTATCTTGGGCATCAAATACCACATTAACTATTGCTTCTGGTGTTTGCCGTGATTCGACAAATACTATCGATATGACGTTATCTGCCGCCGCTACTTTAAATGCAGCCGTGGTTGGCGCTAATGGTATTGATACTGGAACCTTTGCTGCCAGCAAATGCTATGCAGTTCATTTAATCGGTGATGATGCTGGTTTTAGTGCTACAAAGACATTGCTTTCATTATCTGCAACAGCGCCAGTATTGCCAAGTGGTTACAATATCTTTCGCCGTATTGGTTGGGCTTTTAGTGATAGTAGCACTCACTTTATTTTGTTGGATGTATGTGGCGATGGTTTGGTTCGTGAATATGTTTATGATGAACCGGTATCTGCATTAGCGGCCGGAACATCGGCAACATTTGCCGCCGTTGCATTAACCGAAAAAGTTCCCGCTGTAACTGATTTAACAGTTAGATTGCAATTAGATTTTACGCCTAACGCTGCTGATGATGCCGCTTATCTTCGTGCTGGCGGTTCTTCTGCAACAAATGGTGCCGTTATGTACGGTTCAGTTGCTTCTAAGAAATCATCGCAAGAATTAAGCGTGGTTTCTAAGCTGATTACTGCTGCACCAACTATAGAGTATAAAGTTACCGCTTCTGGTAGCTTAAATGCTTTAATCTTAGGGTTTACCGATAGATTATAATAGTAGGTGAAATATGGCTTATACAGCAAGAAAGCTCATTACAAACGCATATTACTTATCAGGGATTGTCGCTCGTACACTGCAATCAGTGTCGGGCGAGCAATTAGCTGACGGATTAGATTTGTTAAATGCGCTTCTTGCTGTGAAGTCTATACACCAGACGCTAATTCCATATTATCAAGAGGTTTCTATAACCGCTGTTGTTGGTCAAGAAAAATATTTTGTTGCTAATTTATTAGAAGCGGAAACCTTGACTTTTTATATAGGTCCGGTTAGATATTCTATGATGCCAATGTCTCGTGATCTTTATTTTGGTTCTGGTCGCGTAGATAATGTTCAATCTTTGCCATTTAATTGGCACATGGAAAGATCAAAGGGCGGGGCTGATTTATATATTTATTTTGCTCCAAATACTGCCTATCCTATGAAGTTGTGGGGGAAACTAGGTCTAACTTCAGTTGCGACTGAAAACACTGATCTATCCTTAACGTATGATCCATTTTATATTGAGTATATGCGTTATGCGTTAGCTGAATACATCTGTTCAGAATATAACATTGCTTTTCAGCCGCAATCACAGAAGAAGTTAAATGATATAGAAGCTCAATTAAAAGATGTTAGTCCGGTTGATTTACATCTAACAAAATTATCTACATTAACTGATGGCACAGGCATAAATTATGGTGATGTAAATATTGGCAGAGGATGGAGACCATAGATTATGGCTAAGAGATCTCCTACATTTAATGAAATACCGCTGAAGATGGTGTGTTCCAATGTTTTTGGAAGACATCCTAAAATATCTACCCAACAGGTTTATAATATGTTCCAAACTGATGGGTGGATGGTTAATTATTCTGGTCATAAAAAAGTTGATACTATTGAAGAATCTGGTCGTGGTCGCGGGATTTTCAATAGTACCAAATTCAATCATTTAATTGTTGTTATAGATAACAATGTTTACATAATAGACCCTTCTTTATTCGTAACAAAAGTTGGAGGATTAGATACATTTAATGGTGATGTATTTATCGCTGAAAATGATGCTAGTCAAATAGCAATTTGTGATAAAAAAGATATATATATATATGATTATAAACTTAGTACGTTTACTAAAGTTACAGCTACTACACTTGGGTTTACCCCAGGGTATATAGATTTTCAAGATGGTTATTTTATAGCGCCAGATTTTAACGGTCCAGCATGGCATTTGTCCGCACCTAATAATGGGTTAAGTTGGCCTGCCCTTAATAAAGGAGGGTTCCAGACTAAACCTGATAATCCGGTGGCGTGTATTAGGTTCCCTGGAAGAGGTAATTTATTGTTTGTTATGGGATCGACTGTTACTGAGGTATGGCAAGATGTGGGCGCTCAATTATTCCCTTATCAGCGAAGCAGTGCAATTAATATTGATTATGGTTGTTTAAATGCTTCGACAATTGCCGCTGGCGACTCTTTTCTTATATGGTTAGGAGTTAATGAGAAATCCGGACCTACTATTTTAATGAGTAGCGGTGGAGACGCAACACAAATATCTAATGATGGGATTAACTATAAATTGGCTCAGTTAAAAAATCCCTCCAATGCTTATGGTTTTTTATTTAAACAAGATGGACATTTATTTTATCAGCTGACATTTCCTAGCGCGGAAGATAATTTTACATTGATATATGATATAGGTTTGCAAAAGTTTTATTTTTTATGCGACGAATATATGAATTGCCACATTGCTAAACGCATGGCGTATTTTAATAACAAGTATTATTTCGTAAGTTTTAAAGATGGAAATTTGTATGTTTCAGATAGTAAATATACTACTTATGATGGTAAAGAAATACCAAGAATTATAATCCCAGATGGTGTTAGACAACATGATGCGTCGCAATTTGTAGTAAATAGTGTAAGTTTTATTATAGAACAGGGAATGGAAAATGAAGAGTCGTTATTTGCAGTTCCTAACTTATACAAAGGAGTGATAAATACTCCTGCTGATTTCCCAACAACGGGCAGTCCTATTACCGGCTGGTATTACAAAGTAGAGGCAGCAAGCGTTACCGACAATGACCCAACTAAAACAAATACTGGGCAATCATTTATTCCATGTGAAATAGTTTGGAATGGTACGAGGTGGGATATAGTGCAACCATTAACGCCAAGAGTGGACCTGTCTTTATCCAGGGATGGTGGCGTTAGTTTTGGTAATTCGGTTGGGATGTGGTTGCAACCAGTTTCTAAACGACAAAATAAATTCGTATATTTTAATTTAGGTTTTTGTAATGAATTTGTTCCTCAATTTAGGTTTTGGGGCACTAGTAGATTTGTTGTTAATGATGGAATTGTGGCGGTATACCAATGAATATTCCAAATTTTTCTACATCTAAAGTTGTTGATAAAGACGGTTTCTTAACCGAAGAATGGCAGCAAATATTTATGCAATTATTTTCTGAGTTACAGAAGAATATATCTAATGAGGGTATTATTCATCCGCAACAAGGAAGCGCAGATGTAACAAGACTAGAAAGCCAGAAATCAATAGGAGCTATTCTTTATAATAGCGATACTGATAACTTTGTAGCATGTGTAAAAAAAATTGTAGGAACTACAATTACTGGTGAATTTAAAAACATACATTTACTTTAATGATAAATATAAAAATAACAAAAGATTATCAAGAAATAGCAAGGATAATAAATAAGCCAGGATATAAGGAATGGATTTTTGACAAAGAAGGCGATGTAACAGAAAGTGATTTACTTGTGAGTGGAATTACATATTATTTATTTGAGGTTTATGGGATTGTTGCTGGTTTTTGTGCTTTTAGGCAAATAACAGATGATATAAGTATATGTGATGTAGCTTTTCTGGAAGAGTTTAGAGGCAAAATTGCTAAAGAGGTATCGTTGGAAGCAATAAGAAAATTTAAGAAAGAAAGTTCTTGTAAAATATTGATTACAAGAATTAGTAAAAAAAACAAGAGATCTTTATATTTTTCAAAGTGGTTAGGTTTTGTTAAATATTCAGATGACGATAATTACATTTATTTGAGGTTAATATTATGGGCGGATCCTTTGGCGGAGGTGGAGAAAATCCATCAGATGCAGCAAAAAAATATCTAGATCAAATTCCTGGAACTATCACTCCGTATTATCAACCGTATATAAATGCAGGTCAGGGAGCTATGGGGGATTTGCAGTCGCAATATCGCCAACTATTAAGCGATCCCACTGCCATCATGAATTTGATTGGCGGCAAATTCCATCAATCACCTGGTTACGCGTGGAATGTGCAACAGGCAATAGATGCTGCTAATAGAGTAGCACAAACTGGTGGTATGGCTGGAACCCCAATGGAGCAGCAGCAATTAGCTACTACTGTCCATGGGTTGGCCGATCAAGATTATCAAAACTTTATGAACCAGGGCTTGGGGTTATATAGACAAGGCCTTGGTATAGCCGGCGATATAAACAAAATGGGATATGGCGCTTCTAATGAGCTCGCTCAAAGCCTTGCGGCAGCATTGCAAGGGCAGGCATCAAATGCTTATGAAGGTGCTAATTATGAAAATCAACATTCTGGTGGTTTGTTTGGTAGTCTATTAGGAGCTGCTGGTAGTATCTTTGGTGGCCCAATAGGGCAGGCAATTGGTGGCGGAATTAGTAGTATGTTTGGTGGTGGTGGAGGATATGGAAGTTATGGAGGAGGGGGATATGGTGGATATGGTAGAGGAAGTGGTGGAATGAGTTGGCAAGACTTAAACAATTATCTTCCACCTTCAGATTTTTATGGTTAAAAATATAAAGAATTTTTGAGGTAATTATGCCTATACAACCGTTTATAGCTAGACCAATAAGCTTTGATGAAGCTAACCCATTCGTAACCGGACTTAAAAAGGGTAGCGATATAGCTAGCGAATTTATGGATAATTTGCAAAAATCTATTGCATTAAAATATGCTGATCAAAATCAGCAGGCTGCATTGGCAGAAGCTCAAGCTAAAGCTCCATATATGCAAGCACAAACGCAGGGAATACTTCAAGGACAAATCCCGTATCAACAAGCACAGGTTAGAGAGATAGACCAAGGTCAAATTCCGTTGCAGCAAGCTCAATCAGGATATTATGGAGCTGAAACAGGGAAAATAAATGCCATGCTTCCAGCTGATATAGCGGAAGCTAATTTAAAACTTAAATATCCTGGTTTGTCTTTAACTGGTCCAGCAGCTCAAGTCGCCGCAGCTCAATACTATGATGACATACAAAGAAATGCCTCAAAACAAAATGATATTGCAAATGCTGCTGCTGCTATTAGAGCGGCTAATTTAGCATCATCGCCAAATACTAATATGTCTTTAGCGAATACACCACCTGCATTATCCAATATTTCACGAGTATTGGGAGCGCAAAATACTCCAGGGTTAAATCTTCCTCAAACTCCACAGCAAACCGCGGTTCTTGATAATATATTTGGCCAACAACCATCACAACAAGCGCCTATACCACAACAGTCGCAGCCACAACCACAGGTGCAGGCGCAACAGCCAAATCAATCGCAATCATATGGTGATATGATAAGAAATTCTCTATTTGCTGATTTAGCCTCCAAACAAGCACGAACAAATTATTTCAACAACCCGATCGTACAAATGGGAAGAGCATTAAATTCACCGACTATGGAGTCTTTAGCCTCTACTAATCCAACGGTGGCTAAATATTTAGCTTCTGCATTAACCGCAGGAATACCCGGGTCCGGCCAATCAGCCTTAACTGAAAACGATTATAAACAATTACAAGCAAACTTAGCTGATACTTTGAATAGAAAAACCACTACAGCGCAAATAATTAATCAAAGGCAGTATGCCGGCATATTAGATAATTTATTTGACAAGGGAGATAGTTTGATCCCTGATGTTTCAAAATATGCTGGATTAGTTGGGCAAGGTCAAAAAGGGATTGATGCACTTAAATCTTCGTTTGGCACATCTTCTCCGGAATATAGTAACTATTTGTTGTTTAGCCGATCATTAGCTCCTATTTTATCTAACGAAATGCGGCGTACTTTAGGCGGTCAAGCAACTGATAGCGAACAAAAAATCATGGCAAACCTGGCCAATCCAGCGTGGATTGACTCGAACCCTGTCCAAGCTATGCAACAATATAGCTTCCTTAAATCTGTTTATAGATCTAGTGTAAATCCTGCCCTTGCCGCTAGGAGTTCAGAGACTTTAAGCAATTTAAAAGGAACTGACATTAGACCTGGAAGTTTAACAGGAAATATAACAATGATATCACCGTCAGGAAAGGTGGGCACTATTCCTGCTAATAGAGCAGATGAAGCAATTAAACAAGGTTTTAGGAGGTTATAAAATGGCCGATGAGTTCTCACAATTTGGCGGCAAGCAATCAGATGACGAGTTCTCTCAGTTTGGGGGGAAGGGCATGCCTCAGCCGCAAGCCAATCCATCTTTATTTCCTAGAATATTGGGGGATATATTATCTGGAGCCGCGCAATTTTCACAAGGAGTAGAAAGCGCCCCATATAACATAGCCAAGACTTTTGGTGCTTCTCCAGCGGTTTTGTCTTCTAGGTTCATGCCGCAACCAACCAACATAGATTTTAGCCGCTTATTTGGGGTTCCTAATCCGAATATGCTTGACAAAAGTTTACAGGGAGCCACCCAATATTTACCCGCATTATTAACCGGGGGAGCAACAACTTTGGGACAGACTGCGGCAGGATCAGCATTTGGTGCGTTGCAATCAGATAATCCTGTTTTAGGAGCCACTTTAGGCGCCATAATACCAGCCGCAGCAAAAGGAGTTGGTGCTTTAGCAAAACCAATAGCATCTTCTCTTAGCAATATTCCTGCTTATCTTAAATCTTCTCAAACGTTATCCTCTTTGAGGGATATTTTATCTCCATCATCTATTGCTAATATTGAAAATCAAGGTAAATCATTATACCAACCATTGATGGAAAAAGCTGGGAATTCAAATATTATTACAGATCCCGGAAAAAGCGCGTACTTGAATGTTATAAAATCCGACCCACTAACAACAACTAGCGCCGCATCTAAATTAAGTACACAAGATTTTTTAGATAATCCTAATTTCAATAATGCTCATAAATTACAAGATGCTTTGGGAGATAGAATAAGAGAATTTAACATAATGGAACAAAGAGCTGGGGCGCTTCCTACTGAAGAAAGTAACGCAAGACAATCATTTATAGATGCTAGAAATGCATTAATGTCTGATATACATTCTGGTTTAAGTAATATAGATCCAGCATTATCTAATGCTTACAGACTGGCATCGAAAAACTGGGCAATTAACGTCGAACCATGGAGAATGGCCGCTAAGCAACTGCGTGACCTTGGGGCGCCAGAAGATGTTACTTTAAAAAAAATAGTCTCTAGTTTCTCAAGAACCGCGGCTAAAGCACAGCCAATATCAAGCAATATGCAAGCTCCCATTAATCCCATACCGCAAGAGATACAACCGTTTCTTAGTAGTTTGCGCGATGCATTACGAGGACAAAAAGCGTTAAAAAATCTTGGTAAAACGGCGCTTGGCACGGCTATTGTTGGTAGTTTAGGTGCTGGGATTAACGATATAAAATCCTTATTATAAGGGGAAATAAATATGGTTGGTTTAAATACAAAATATATACCTTCTAAATATTTTCAAGAATATTTGGTTGATAAAGATACCGGATTGCCATTAGCTGGAGGAATTGTTACATTTTATAAAGATCAAGCGCGTACTCAATTAAAACCTATGTATCAATTAAGCGGTTCTCCACCAAATTATACTTATACAAGTATAGGTTCAACATTAACTCTTAGTTCTGTTGGGACTTTTCAAGATGGAAGCGGAAACGATATTGTGCCTTATTTTTATCCATATGATGAAAATGGGAATACTGAATTATATTATATTACTGTTTATAGCGCTCTTGGGGTATTTCAGTTTAGTCGAGAAGGCGAGCCAAATGTTGGTTCCTCTGCAACCGATACATCGGATGTAGAAAGTTATGTCGCTAATGGTCAATTCTTAGTACATAACGATATCTTGGAGGAAGGCGTTGTTACAGGTAAAATAACTACTGATATTACCAATATTGCTCAGGGTGGATGGACTTTTGAGCGGTCAACTGGTAGCACGGCAATCGACTTTATTACGTTCCCCCGTTTTGGTTCTGCTGTAACAAATCCAACGGCAACACCTAGGTATGCTTGCAGAATGTATTGCCAAACAGCAAGTGTAGGTGATTTATTCAAAGCAGTTAGATTGAAATATAAAGATGTGAATAAATTTACGTCGCCAGCAGATCAAGTCTATACTTTATCTTTTTCTGCTGTTAGCAATTTAACTGGCAGCGGTTCCTTGTCTATTTATTTAATAAAATATTATGGGTCGGGCATCGGTCCTACTCCTGAAGAAAGAATTCATATAAAAGATTTATCCATAAGCACATCTTACGCCACATACAATGTACCCATTACATTTCCAAATAATGATGGCAAAATTATCGGAGATAATGACGATGATTATTTGCAGATAAGTTTTGAATATTCAACCTCGACGTCATCTGATATATCGATTACGGATGTTGTATTAGCTGAAGGTAACTTGGAAATAAACCAATATCCGGTTGAACCTGAATTTGAAGTGGTTTATAAGTCATTGGCTGGCTTCTTGCCAGTACCTGCATATGATGGTAGCGACTTAGAATTACCTCTGCTGTTGAGTTCTTCTGGACTTAAGTATGATAGAGGGCATATTGGACGGAAGTATGATCTAGCCATTCCGTTTTCCCCCTCTATACATACAAATATGTTGCATGCGAATGGGGCAACTTACGATACTTTTGCTAAATCAACAAATGGGATACCTTACAAAAGATTAAGAGATTATTTGCAGTTAACTAACACCCCAAGTATTAATTATTGGGGGCAACCTCGTTATGGAACTGGCTCCACTTATTGCACAGCCACTGGCCCTGCCGACTCATCGGGTGATCATTTGTATTTGACTATAAACGTTTTAAATAGCGTGGCTCCTAACGCTGCCGATGGGTCAATACCTACAACATTTACATTTACCAATTCTACGGTATATACAAATTTTAAATCTACTAAAATAGTTTGTGTGGCGGCATCAAGTATAACTGGAGGATCTTATTTCCATTTTTCTGATAATGCTTCACGAACATATATTGTTTGGTATAAAAAAGATGGTGTTGGAACTAAACCGGCCACGGCTGCTTACAAATATATAGAAGTAGATATTGAAGGAACAGATACTGCACAGATGATTAGGAATAAAACCTGTACAACTATAAATTATCAGTATTTTGCGGTTCCAGATTGGCGAGGTGTGTTTTTCCGAATGGTTGATTCTGACAGGGGATTTGATCCTGACAGGAATTCCAGGCATCCTTCTGTCGATTTTTCGTCGCAGTATTTTGGTGTCAGTGGTGACAATGTTGGTTCAGTGCAATATGATGAAATTAAAAGTCACACGCATTCATACTACAAGCCTGTGACATCTATCCTAGCGACGCCTAATACAGGTGGAACACTTGTCAACTCGATAGTGGCAGATACTGTTGTATATACTGGAGGCAACGAGACTCGCCCAGTAAACTATTACGTTGATTGTGCGATTGGATTTTAATTTTTAAAAAGGTGATCATTTATGATAAGTTTATTAGATGCAGTAGATTTAGATACAGATGGCTCTTTGGTTACGGCTACTGTTTATCCAAAAATAGTGGCAGTATGGGCCACAGATTTTGGGGGTGGTACTGTTAATTTAGAAACCTCCCCTGACGACGGAGTTACGTGGATCCCTATTACTCGAAATGGTGTCGCATTGACTTATACAACAAATACAGTTGACCAGATATCTGGGCTTATTCCTCAAGGATTTCCAATTAGGGCAACCCTAACTGGTTCTACAACACCGACAGATGTTAGCGCAGCATTATATGAATTTTTAGGTTAAAACAAAGGTGAAATATGACAATATTAAATTTGAATAAAGACGTTAAAGGTTTTAATACCTTTGGCTTGCCGTTTAGTGAGAACAGATATAGCGTAACTCTTCCTGTATCTACAGCTATAACATTGACTATCCCTTCTGATAATGCAAGATGGTTGGCTGTGTTTTCTTATGAAGCCGGAGGCAATGTTTGGGTGGCTAATAACTTAACTGCGGCTGTTCCTGTCGGAGCTACTTTTGCAGCTACAACATCCGAACGTAATCCTGTTGCTAGAGAAGTTAAAGCTGGAGATGTTTTAAGTGTAATAACTGGCGATACTGGAGTTGAACTTGGGATAACATTATATGCTCTATAATTCTAAAGATTTTGGTAAGGCTGAGACAGAGGCTCTGGTAAGGAGCGTGTATGTTTCTAGCGACGAAGAGAAGGGCGTTGCTCCTCATCCTGGGGGATTGTTTAAACTCTTAACAACAACAGATTTTATGTTGTTAAATGGTGAGAATTTCCTATTATTAGGATAACAAATTTATATAGGTGATATTATGGCTGGCGATCTAAACGTTAATCAATTAACAGTAGCTACTACAGTAGTTGATGCTGATAAACTTTATTATGGAAAATCTCCCTTCGGTGTAACTGATGATAGGGCGATTTCATATCTTAATTTCAAAACACAGATTAATATTACCGATACTTATTCAGGATTAAATACTACAGATAAAACCATTGTCGGTGCATTAAACGAAGCATATCAATGGGTTTCAGATGGGTTTGCTTTAAGTCCATATACTACAACTCTTGATGTTAATATAGCGGCAGGGCAGGTATATAAGATAAATAATTCATCAGTAGTCGCTGTTCCTCTTGCTTCTTCTATAGTTATTGGTACCACGTCGGCATATGCGGTAGCTGTTGCCGAAATGACTATATGCGGACAAAACGCTGGGACATCAATAACAACCGGTGAAGGAAATACTGCTGTAGGATATTCGGCATTAAAAGCTACTACAATAGGATCTTATAATGTAGCCATTGGCGATACTGCTATGTCTAATTCTAGTGACGCAGATGAATGTATTGCTATTGGGTATGCAGCTTTGGATGTTACTTCAGGCCATGATAATATTGCATTGGGAACTTATGCACTTACGGCAAATACCAGCGGAACGCACAACATTGCCGCAGGACATAGCTCTCTGAGGAGTAATACAACTGCATCAGATAATATTGCTATCGGCATATCATCATTGCAAGCCAATACAACTGGACAAAGTAATATAGCACTAGGAACCTCTTCTTTAAGTAGCAATACTACGGGAAATTATAACATTGGGATTGGGCAGCTTGCGCTGCAAGGGAATGTGACAGGATCTAATAACGTTGCACTGGGCTATGATAGCATGGGTTTTGGTGCATTTGCCTCATCCAATTGTACCGCGGTGGGATATAGAGCGTTACGCAATAATACTACAGGAGTCAATACCGCAGTAGGATCTTCCGCGTTATGGAGTACTCAAACAGGAACGCGCAATACAGCTATGGGAGAATCTGCATTAGCGTCAAACGTAAGTAACAATGATAACACGGCGGTAGGATATTCTGCCTTAACTGCAAATAATGGTGGTGGATCGAATACCGCCGTAGGATCGTCATGCCTGGCAGCTAACACTACTGGTAACAGTAACACAGCGGTTGGTTTTGAAGCGTTATCTTTAGGAACAGCAGCGAGTAACAATACTGCTGTAGGTCTGAATGCCTTAAGAGCAAGTACAGGAGGAAGCAATACCGCCGTAGGCTCTAATTCTTTAGCAGTAAATACTACTGGGCAAAATAATACTGCCTTTGGATATTTTTCATTGGGAGCTAATACGACAGGATCTGGAAATACAGCGTACGGAGTTAGCTCTGGAGGAGGTTGTATGGTGGGCACGAATAATACATATTTAGGTTATTTGGCGGGGAAACTATCTACAAGCTCTTTTAACACAACCGTAGGTTCAATTGCCGGAGAATTATTAACCAGCGGGGGAAATAACGTATTAATAGGCTATGGAGCCGGGAGAGCATTGACGACCCAATCAGGAAACGTGTTTATTGGGAGACAGGCTGGGTATTCAAGTACTGATAGTAATACGCTCATCATCGCTAATTCTGATACCGTAACTCCGTTAATTAAAGGGGACTTTGCGACTAACACAGCGATTTTATATGGGATTTGGTCATATAATTCTCATCCAACATTTACTAGCGATACACAATTAGTAGATAAAAAATATGTTGATGATTTAGCTGGAACTCAAACACCAATAACTGAAGAATTGGTAATAGATAGCGATGGAAAGACATCGTTTACTCTAGCTCAAACGCCGCATACTGCTGCATATGTCAATGCCTACTTAAGGGGACAGCGTCGAAGATATAACGTAGATTTTACCGTTAGCGGCACAACATTAACTTGGAATGATCCTGGTGGTCTTACCTTGTTGACAACTGATAGTCCATTAATTGTAACTTATGAATATTAAAAAATAGGAGTATTTTATGAGCGAATCAATCAGAGTTGAGCAAACAACATCATTACCAGCTAATACTGGGGTAACATGGGGATATATTAATGATCAAGCACAATCAATATATGGTGCCAAAACGTTTTATGACAATATAAAGCAGCAGTCTACCCTAGGAGCTGTAACTTTAGGCCATGATGTGTCCAATCCAAATGTAGGCAAACTTTTAATCGATGCAGCTGGAACATCATGGACATATTTAGATTTAGATATTATTGCTGATACAACAGCATATTTTTACATTGGTAGAAACACATCGCAATTATTACGTGATCAAAGTTATATTTATAATTATCTTTTGCAAAGAAACATACGTTATGGAGCAGCAGCGGCTAATATTAATGTATTAGAAACTTGGAATGACAATAATTTCGCAACGGGAACAGATCTCACTGGAACGTCATCTTCAATAGCTTTATACCAACGTATTGCTGATGCTTCTATAGCTGGACTGGGAAGAATAAGTTGGTCTTGCGAAAGTACGTGGGAGGCCAATGCTGCAACAAGATACAGTGGTGTGAAATTATTTAATATATTCGCAGGTCAAGAAGTAACCGCGATGTATATCCCAAACGATGGTTCTGTTGCTTTTTATGGACCAGTTATTCAGCAAACCACTTCTGCTGCAAATAATTGTCGCGTAGTTTTAAATCAAAATAATGCCACAAAATTCACTGTTGGTTATGCTATCGAAAGGCAAGGTGATGAAAAATGGTTTTTTGGTCTTGATACTGCCAATGATGATTTAATAATTCGTAAAAATGAAAGCGCATCAGAAATAATAATAAATAATACTACTGGAGATGTCACATTTCAAAGTAATGTTATTATTGGGGCTGATAATCTATATCTAGGTGTTCCTAATGATGAAACAGTAGGAAGTTGGGAACAATTAAAAACAGGAGCCGGTTTGGCAACAACATACAAAATACAACATTACGAAGATGTTTCGGGAGATGGATCATTATACGGTTATGATGATAAATTTACAATTGATTATCTTGGTAATGCAATATTTTATGCCAGCGGAGCTGGAGGTGTTTATGGCCAATTAACTGCAGGAACTTTGACGCTATCAAAGCCTAGTGTAGATCAGCACCTGTTAATTTATTCTTCTTCGGGAAAAACAGTTATTTCAATAGATCAACATAATGCATCAAGAGCATATTCTGGCATAAAATATTTACGAAACGGCACAGAGAAATGGTTCGCGGGATTAAATACAGGTGATGATGTTTATCGTATTTGGACGCCTAGCATAAATGCATTTGGTATAAACGCTAATGGTAGCGTTGATATTGTTACTTCTATAGCCAGTAATTCTGGAGGTATTTCTATTCTAAATTCTGGATCATCAGGTTATCCAGCCATCACCTTATGGAATGGAAGCGTAGGAGCAACAAATTCCTGGAAGATTATAGTTTTTGGCGGTAATTTACAGATACAATATTTTAATGGATCATCTTGGATTAATAAGGAAATCTGGAACCCTAGCTAAACTTATATTTACTATGTTATAATATTATTTCTATTAACAATTTTGGGTGATAAACATGAGATTAGATTTTAATTTTAATATAAAGGATTTAAGTGGAAATGATGTTTTGGAACAGGGTAAAGCAATTCCAATGAAGAATATTTTTTCTAATGCACTTATAAGTCCTGCGGTAAAAATAGGAGATGTACTTAAGAAATGGAGTTTGGCGCAACGCATTGACAAGGATGGATTAGTGGATATTGATGAGGCGGATTTATCATTGATAAAACAGATTGCAAATGAGAAAGATGTTTTCGTTCCAGCGGTTCAAGCTCAGTTATTACTATATCTCGATTCAATTAAATAATGAGGTCTTTATGGCAGATAGTTACATAGATAATGGTGACGGAACTTATACTATAGAAAAAGATATTACTTGTTGTCAAAGCAGCGTTACTAAAGCTGGTTTGCAATTAGAGATTGATGCTGTTACTGCAAATATAGCAACACTTACGGCACGTAAAGCTGTGTTGGAAGCGGATCTAGTTGCAATAAACGCTTTATAAGAAGGAATTAAGATGCCCCATTTTTCAAAAGTATCAAAGGATAGGCTAGATACATGCGACGTTAGGTTGATAAAAATTTGTTCAAAGTTAATTGAAACAATGGATTTCGCAGTCCTTTGTGGTTTTAGAAACAAAGAAGATCAAGAACATGCTTTTAAAAATGGGGCTACTAGACTTCATTTCCCAAGCTCTCGGCACAATACCTATCCGTCCGAAGCTATTGATATAGCTCCATACTGGAAAGAAGCCCCTCATATAAGGTGGGGCGCTGTTCATGAATGGGCGCAATACCCAGAACTAAAAGACCAATATCAAACATTTTCAGAGTATAATAATGCCTGCTTACAAGCATTCACCATGCTTGCTGAACATGCTATGGATATAGCAAAAGAAATGAATATTGCTTTGGTTTGGGGCGGCGATTGGCGAACTTTCAAAGATTACCCGCATTTTGAAATTGACAGAGATAGGTATGCCTAAGAAAAGGAATGATCCAGAGCACCAATTGCAGAAGTCTCTATTTGATTATGTTGACAAGGTTTTACCGGCATTAAGACCGTTTATTTTTGCAATCCCAAATGGGGGGCATAGGGATGTTAGGGTAGCTAAAAAACTCAAAGCAGAAGGAGTTACAAGTGGTGTATGGGACATATTCATTACATTACCTAATTTAATAAAGCATGGTCTGTATATAGAATGCAAATCTGGAAAAAATGAATTAACTAATAATCAGGAGGGGTTTAGAGCCAATGTTGCTCCAGTAGGCTATAGTTTTGCGGAATGTCGTAGTCCTGAAGACTTTGCGGCTATTTTATGCGATTATTTTGAGCTAGAACGTTTAACCAACAAAGAAATTAAGTCAAGGATTGATTGTGAGATATACGTACAAAAAGGTTACAAAAATGATAACTGAAATATTAAATATTGGATCTAAAATAATCGACAAGATATTTCCAGATAAACAAGCGGCAGAAGCAGCAAAAATTAAATTATTTGAATTGCAGCAACAAGGAGAGTTTAAGCAATTAGATGCAGAATTAGAGAAGGAGCGGTTAGCTATACAAGATATATCGTCTGCTAGGCAACGCGAAGCTCAAATGGCTATATCGGGTAAACGCGATTATGTTCCTGCGGTATTAGCCATATCTTTAACTGTTGGTTTTTTTGGTTTGTTGACATTGCTTGTCTTTGTAAATGTTGATAGAGAGGCGATGACATTGCTAGAGATAATGTTGGGATGTTTAGGAACTGCTTTTATCCAGATAATCAGTTATTACTTTGGGTCTTCGTCTAGCTCAAGAAAGAAAGATAACGTAATATCTAAACTGAAAAATAATATATCTAACGATGATGAATGAATTGAGTGGCAATGAAATGCAGCATGAAAATGAAATAATCGCCAAAATAAACGATATCGCAACTGTTTTAGCTGAAGAAAAGATCAGGAACGAAGAGCGGAATAAAAACATGCTAGAGAAAATAGATCGTGCATTATCTCACGCTCATGACGCAAGAAATGTTGCCAATGCTTATTCTGTTCGCGTTGAAATAGCAGAGAAAGATATAAGGAATATAACCGATGATATCAAGGCGCTAAAGGAAGAAAAATTTTACAGCACAAAAAATAAAGCATCAATTGTGCTTGGTGTAGTACAAACTGTAACATCCGCCGGCGTTATAGCTCTTTTAATTTTTCTATGGGAACATATCTACAATAAATAGTTTATTTTTTGTCTAAATTCTGTTTAATCGTCTTTACATCTTCTTCAGCATCATTTTCTGTTGAATGATCGGGGA
This sequence comes from uncultured Methanotrichaceae archaeon, assembly GCA_964604285.1. Classification (GTDB taxonomy): domain Archaea; phylum Halobacteriota; class Methanosarcinia; order Methanotrichales; family Methanotrichaceae; genus Methanothrix. The sequence goes on along the minus strand of CAZRYL010000019.1, from coordinate 6,379 downwards.
AAAAACTACCTACAAAAACTCTGTGCGTTTCTTTTGAGCTACTTTCTGTTTTTATTTCTGAAAAAGATATGCTTGTAGTGTGCTTCTCATTCGTTTTAATGCTATCAAGATTTAATCGCGGCACTAATGTTTCGTTTGTATTTGTAATATTAGTATATGTGGTAGTTGATGATGTTATTTTAACTTTCTTTGTAAAAAAGAAAGAAATATCTGTAAATATTGTGTTTTGTGCTGATGGTTTCATTGGTTCTCCTTGTAAAACAATTCTTTTAATCGGGCAATATCTTTAGGTGAGTATTGGTGCTCTGTTTGTATTTGTTTTTCTAGCACTATTATTCTTTTGCGTAAATTATCACAAACGAATGATAAAAAAATTGTTTGAACGAATAGTATTGTTATCAGTATATATATAGGAAGACGGGTCATTTATCCTCCTCTTTAAATAAATCTTTAAAAATCCTCGCGTATTTTTTCATAAAGTTTAGCACGTAACTGATATCATATTTTCTTTCTTTTATTGCCGCAGATCTTAATACATGATGGCAAAATGCGCATTCTTTTGTACCATTTTTTTCTATTTTCTTAAGATCTGTATTGTCGCAAAAAGGACATCTTTCAATAGATTTTGTCTTAGATATTTTTGCATTCATTCTATATCTACCAAATCGTTACAGCTAATGACCTCGTAAATCCTGTCGCGAATATTCTCTAAAAGCGCGGTTGTTTTTCCATCATATTCAAATTGCGGATGTTTTACTACGTCTCGCATTATTGCTTTTATTTCATATATAGCGAAGAAAGCTTTGTCTGCTTGAAGCATTCTAATAATACTGCTTTTCTCAGAACAAAAGTCTTCGTTTTCCATATCGCAGATACAGCTAAGTGTTATTTTCATTTAATTTTTCTCGATATAAATATTCGATAATATTCTATCCACCTCGATGATATCAATCAGCAACATTTACGATACGTTCAGGTCTATATTCTCGTTGTCTAATAACTTCGTAATTCCCAATTGGCAGATTAATCTTTTTGTGTTCTTGATGTTCTAGTACCGCTGCTTGTTTTAATATCAAATAAAGTTTATTATTTGTTTTATCAAAAAACAAAGCATTATCCGGCGTTTTTTGTATTGTATGGGCATGGCCGGTTGCTTCTCCTTCAGCCAATACAATTTTATTGTTGTCTATCTTTACTTCAGTTAAATCTTTTGGTAACGTTGTTTCAACTAATAAAATATCACCTTGTCTATAAATATTCATATTTCCTCATAATTTTTAGGTTTCAATTAATGGTTTATAATCTTTGCTATGTTCATTCTCAAAGCCAAACGTCCACGATACGGCTTCTTTCGCTGTCGAGATCGTCGGGGGAACTCTTAGCCAATAAACATTTCTTGTCCCATCTGGCTCCGGCGTCGAATTAATTACTTTTACTATTACAATTGGCTCGTCATTTCTTTGATCTTTTCTGAACAATTCTCCAAATTCGTCTTTGTGAATTGATTTAATCTCGCTATCTATAATGTATTTTGATAAACCATATTTATCAATCATTATTCGCTTAATTTCGGCATTATTTTCTTCTTCAATTTTTGTTATCGTGATATCTTGCGGGGTTTCGATTATCCATGCTGGAACTCTTACGCCGTGAACAGCGTAAAGAGCTGATCCGTCCCGCCATTTTATATATGGTCCATCTTCGCAATGCGGTCTGTTCTGGTCATCTTGCTTTATGAAGATTGGTTTGTCTGAAATTATACAAAATTTTTTGTGCATGTACCTAGGTCCTGAGTGTATTGCCAATTTTTCATAATTGTCGAATTTAGAATAATCTAATTTTAATTTAGCTATATATCTAAAAAATGTTAATAAAGAAACTGGTTGCGCCCAAAAATTTCCTCCATTTAATAAATAGTTTACGTTACGTAAAAAAATATTAACATTTCTGTCTTTACCCGCAAACAATTCAGCAAAAAATAAATATTCCTTGGGATGCTTATACCATTTGTCATTATTACTTGTAGCCTTCTCCGCAGCCTCCCATGCAGCCTCCCATGCAGCCTCCCATGTAGCCTCCCTTGTAGCATCCCATGTAGCCTTCAATGTAGCCGCCCTTGTAGCATCCCTTGTAGTCTCCTCCGTAGCATCCAATGTAGCCTCACTTGTAGCCTCCTCCGTAGCATCCAATGTAGCCTCCCATGTAGCCTCCCATGTAGCCGCCCTTGTAGTATTATCCGTAGTATCAAATGTAGCGCTATCTGTAGCCTTCAATGTAGCATCTATTGTAGCATCTATTGTAGCATCCCTTGTAGCATCCCATGTAGCCTTCAATGTAGCATCTATTGTAGCCTCCTCCGTAGCCTCCCTTGTTGTAGCATCAGCATCACTCCATATAGCCTCCAATGTAGCATCCCTTGCATCATCACATGTAGACTCTCCGCGAACAGATCTATTCCACCATACAAAATTAGCAATAGCGGCAACGAAAGCAGCTTGCATAGGGGACGAAACGAAAACTATGTTTCTATCATTTGGAGGAACTAATTGTGCGGATTTATATAGATCAATAACAGCCTTCCTGCATATTTTTTTATCTTTTATCGACATGGAATTGCAATCAAGTATTATTTTCTTCCATTTGTCAGCCCATTCAGGCAACATGTCTTTATGTTTATTAGTTAGTTCATATCTCATATTAATCATTCCAAAATATTTTTTTGAGTTTGCTAATAATTTTATTATTAGTAGATTTGTTTTTTGCCTGTTGGTGCTCCTGCTTTTGCCAGCTTATTAGTATTTCTGCTATGTGATTTTTGTTATACAGATTTATGATGCGAGCAAAAGCAGGGTTTGTATTGCCACCAATAGATTTAATTGATTCCCTATGTATTTTATTTAACAGATCATTTCTCATTTCTATAGTTGTTAAGTCACCGAGTATTGGCTCTAATACTGTTTTAATTACTTCTATTAAATCAATAAGCATATTTTCTGCCAAAATAACGTCTTTCATTGTTCTATTGTCTTCAATATCAGGACTTAAAACTTTTATATCTTCAGGTTTAGTCGTCATTATTATTATCATCCTCCTCCTCTTTAAAATCCCTTGTTCGTTGTAATCTGTTATAAATTTCCTCACGATGCACCGATATTTCTTTCGGGGCATCGATGCCTAAACGTATGGTTCTACCGGCGCAACTCAATACTGTCACACTTACGTTATCGCCTATTATTATCGCCTCGCCTATTTTTCTTGATAATATTAACATTATCCTTCTCCTGTTTTGTTTGTTGATTAGAATGGTATATCTTCGCCATGTATATCTGAAGTTCGGTTATCGTCACCTTCACTGTAGTTGTAAGGAAAATAATCAACAACTTCGTTTTTCTCGGGGAATTGTCCATCTGTAGATGCTTTGCGAATTTTAACTTTTATAGTTAATAATTGGTTGTCTAAGTCCAAAGCTTTGTGGACTATTTTTCTTTGAATGGCATCTAGGACGCCATTAAATCTATTTTGTTCTTTAGCTTCAAAATCTTTGTTTTGATGCTCGATATAAAAACTATCAAAAACCAACCTGCCTAAGTATTGCCCTTCTACTACAGAAAAAGATACTTTTATACCTTTTGCTGTATGCTGTTTATTCTCTATTTCTTTAGGGCGCAATATCTTTACCTTATAAATACCTTCTGGTATCGGTTTGAAAGATGGTCTATTGTATTCACCTGCTAAGTATGGAAACATTGTTTTATCCTCGTTTTATTTAATTGATAATGTGTATGAAGTTTCTGAAAGTTTTGCCCCAGCAACAATATTTCCTTTTGTCAAAGCGTCTTTGATGGAAATTTTATCGGGCTCAACAATGGTTTTTGTTCTTAAAAATTCTTTTGGAAGTAAATCCTCTTGATAGATAATTACAGAGGCTGGTTTTTTTCTTAAAGATATTTCAAATTGTGGACTTGTTATTTTAGTTATCTCGCATTTTTGCATATTTTCTAAAAGATAATTCTTAAGATGTTCTAGTTTGCTATCTATTTTATTTCTTCTCTCTTTTAGGTTTTTCTCTATTAATTTAATTCCATCTGATAGGTTTTCTATATTTTTGATAACTGCTGCAATATCCACTCCTTTAGTCTTTAAATCTGATGTCATAGTTTCAAGAAGCGAATTAATACTTTCCGCGTCTATCTCATCATCTTCTATGTTATCAAGAATTACTTTCAATTGTGAATAATTGTTAGCCATTTCGTAAAGTGGTTTCGTCATCATTTAATCCTCATTTTATTGTTTAATATCGTCTATCTCATATTCATTGATTTTATTGATAACATAACTCAAGTCATTCTCTATTATTTTTTCTTCAAACATTCCGAGCGGTGACTTAGCAATGGCGTTAGATGTGCTTTGTGTTAAGAAAACATATCTATCGTCAACCATGGTCGAATAAAGTACAATCGTAAATAAACCTGCAAGGCATATTTTGTCATCTAGCATTTTCCCTATTGTTTTTATTTTGGATCTGCCAAACTCGTCGGTATCAGAGTGAGTAAGAAAAAAAACTTTTAAATCATCTCGTAATGCACTGGCTTGTGAAATTATGTTCCAAGCGTTTTGCCCTATTTGAGTGAATTTCTCGTATCCTTTCTCTGTCGCTCTCCTCATAAACTCGTTTGCCATTATGTATTGAAAGTCATCGATTATTATGTTCTTTATTTCCGGCATTTTTTTATCAACGCTAGTGAGTATTGATACTATGTGTTGGCTATTATCCGAAATTAACATATTCCCGCCTGCTTCCTTCGTGCGTAACGTATATTGATTTTTCCACCCCTTGAACGGCAGTGGTTTACCCATCACATTTATCACAAAAGTTTCCTTTGGATCAAGAGTGCGCAATGAAGTGCTTTTGCCGGTTCCCGACTCGCCGTATATTACTATTATTTGAGACATATTATCCCCCTATTATTAATTTAAAACTTTGTTCGATTACTGTATTAACCCAGGCTTGCCCCATGACATTAACTGCCTCTTTTCTTGTTGTAATAAATTTATCAATCATAGTTTCGTTTGTTTCCCCATATATGAGCGCATCAAATAACACCGTTGCCGCCTCTGATAATGATTTATATATTTTTTGCATTTCTTTTTCTGTTTGAGTTTGCATTGTTATTCTCTCTCTTTCTCGAAATTGTTAATCACATCATCCATTAATGAATTAATTTGTTCTTTAAGAAATATTGCGTCTTTTCTATCTCCAAAACTAATTGCCATATTATATAGCAATGATAGTACGCAACTGTATGCAACTTTCGGCGTCACTAACATTCTATTGAAGAAATCTAAACTCTTAAAAATAAATTCATGAACATCTTTTTTTTCTTTAGATGAGCACAATTCTTTTGCTTCTGAATTGGTTATTATTTGCATTTATTCATCCTCATTAAATGGATGTAATCTACATTCTTGAATATGTTTTATTTCTTCATCTATTCTTTTGCTAAGTGTCTTTTTTAGAGCTTTGCTATATATTAGTAATATATCATCAAGCATATCAACAAAATCAATCTCGCTGTGATTAAGACAATGTTTTGCTTGCCATGCGTTATGAACCATAATTATAACCTTTTTCAATGTTTCATTGTCGAGCATTTCTGCTAATATGTCTCCTGGCTCTTCTGCCAAAAAAATGTCATTTATTATCTGTACCTGTTCATCACACGAAAAGTCATCGAATGTTTTTACCGGCTCAAAATCCGGTGGGTTTAAGTCACGTTCTTTACATTCTATATTCATTGTCCATCTCCTATTTATAATTAGTTTACAAATAAAATTTTTACTTTACGAATAATAACCGCAAAAACATCATTCTTAGTTACTTACTGCTTGCCGCCGCTGCTCGGCTGCCATCACGGCAATCACGGGAAGCTTGATAATGCGGATTAATTGTAATACTTAATCAATCAAACTTGAATGCATATTAGCATATATGCAAAGCAAATGTCAACAATTATTTTATATTATTTGTTTGCATGTTTATTACACATGTTATATAATTGTTTGCATATTAAACAATAGCAACGGAAGATACAACATGAAAATAAATAAAATTAAAAACATAAGGGAAGTTATGTTTATGATGACGCAAGAACGATTTGCCAAGATGATCGGTTGCAATACGGCAACACTAAGCAGGTGGGAGCAAGGTCATTTTAACCCAAACTTGAAGAACATAATCAAAATTATAGCATTAGCAAAAAAGAAAGGTTTTGCTCTGAGCTATGAAGATATAATTTGAGAGACGAAAAATTATGGAAAAATTAGAAGAGTTAGAAAAAAATGGTTTATTTGTTGGTAATAAATTATTAAGCAATGGGGA
>CAZRYL010000018.1:0-41233 GCA_964604285.1 uncultured Methanotrichaceae archaeon | reverse complement strand
TTATCTCAGTGCACGGGGACGAGAGGGGCCTTGTCCTGCCTTGGGTTGTGGCACCCACGCAGGTAGTTATAGTGCCGATTCTTTTGGGCGACAAGGAGAAGGTCCTGAATGTCTGCCGCGATCTGAAGCAGAAGCTTGCGGCTGCACAGTTCCGCGTGCAGCTCGACACCAGCGACGAGCGTCCTGGTGCCAAGTTCTACAGATGGGAGATGAAGGGTGTTCCAATCCGTCTGGAGGTGGGCCCAAGAGACATAGAGAAGGGCATGGTGACAGTTGCGCGTCGCGATGGAGTGAAGGTCGCTCTGCCAATTGATGGCCTTGAAAAGGCCCTGATCAAGGAGGCGGAGGGGCTTCAGGCTGCCATCTACAACAAGGCAAGGCTGTTTGCAGAGAATAAAGTCAAAGAGGTCGCCAGCATCGCAGAGGCGAAGGAGACTACAAAGTTCGGCGTGGCTCTGGTGCCATGGTGTGGCGAGGTGGACTGCGGCCACCAGCTGGAGGACCTGGTTGAAGCGAACCTGCTGGGAGAGCCGCAATATCAGAGCTTCACAGAGGCTGCCTGTGCCGTTTGCGGAGCGAAGACCACCAAACGCACCTACATGGCAAGGCAGTACTGAGAATGAGGATCCTGGTTGCTGAGTACGCCTCCGCCTTGGGCCTGGGCGGCACCTGCGAGCCGGAGGGCAGGGCCATGCTCGCCGCGCTGGTGAGGAGCTTCGTGAATTGCGGCCATGAGGTGGTCTACCCCACCTCCGGGCCGATGATCGGAGCAGGGCGCGGCTACATCGTGGACCGGCCGGAGGAGTTCGAGGAGATCCTGGAGGCGGTGAAGGTGGACGCCGGCCTGCTGATCGCCCCGGACGGGCTGCAGCCGCGCCTCCTGAAGATCATGGAGAATAATACTGTCAACCTGGGCAGCAGCCCTGACACTGCCCGCATCTGCGCTGATAAGCTGCGATGCACATCTGTGCTCTCTGCTGCGGGCGTGCCCGTTGCTGAGATCGTGGCATTTCCAGAACCATGTGATAAGGGCTGCCACCGCTATGTCGTGAAGCCCAGAATGGGCTGCGGCTCTGAGGGGGTGCGCATCACCTCATTCGTTCAGGCAGGCTCCACGGAGATCGTCACCCGCTACTATGAGGGCCTGCATCTCTCCGCCAGCTTCATCGTTGGCAAAGAGGGCTTTTTGCCCTTGACCATCAACCGGCAGCTCATCGAGTTCGAAGGGGAGAGCATGAGCTACCAAGGAAGCCAGGTGCCCTACAGGACGCCGCGTGCGGACGAGATCTGGGATGCCGCAAGGAAGGCCGCCAGGGCCCTGGGACTGCGAGGGTACGCAGGCATCGACTTCGTGCTGGGCGATCTGCCCCGGGCGGTGGACGTGAACGCCAGGCCTACGACGTCCATAATCGGGATCACGCGCGTGATGAGGGAGGAGATCGGAGAGCTGATGCTGGCAGCGCGGTTTGGAGGGATGCCAAAGAAGGTGCGCGTCGATGGGGAGTATATTTTCAAAAAGGCAGATCTTATCTAAAAAATAAAGGGTTTGGTTTATAGTTTACCGAAGAATCTAGTGGCAGCAATGGTGCTCATGTTTGTGGTCGGCATCATGGACATGTTCGTGGGTGTGCATTTTGCCATTGTGCTCGTGAGAATGATCGTGCTTATCATGGGTGTGACAACACATCTGGATTCACCTCCTGATGAGATCTTTTGTTGTAAGTTTTACTATAAATTGTTTTCCTCTGCTAGTTCAGAGTTTAGAGCCATGTATTTAGAAAAATATGATTCAATTTGTAGCAAGTTTTTGAATCGATGATATAATTCTTAGCCGAACGAATTTTTCAGAGATTAAGATTTAACAAGAATACGTAAGAGATGATCTAACCGCTATACGTCAGCCATTTAGCTTGACATAGCTACATGGCAGCTGCAAAAAAAATTATTATGCTATCTGTTTTCCCGCAGCAGGTCCCCACATGGCGTTATAGATCTCAGTGACCTTGACCATGACGCAGCTTTTAGCAGGCAGCTTGTTGTTGATGCCGTGCACCCAGCTCCTCATCTGCTCGAAGGGTTCGCCCTCTTTGCAGACAGTGACGTTTCCCTTGATCTGGAATGACTTCTTGTTCTCACTGTTGTAGCACAGGATGGATATCTTTGGATTCTCAGCAAGGTTCTGAGCTGTCTTGTAGAAGAAGTTATCAGCGATCATTATGTTCTCATCGTCAACGACCTTGAGCAACCCAACAAAGACGACGTTCGGAACTCCTGATTTGCTAGCAGTCGCTATCGGAACGGGCTTTTGCTTTTCCAGTGTCTCCCTCACATCCGGTGGCATCTTCACCATTCAAATCACCTTGATATGATAAAAGTCAAGCCTCCGATAAATACTTGCGCGTGGCTTTGATGAAGTTCGAGGGGAAGCCCCTGAAAGACGCACTGTGGATGTGCGAGTAGCTGGCCACCATGTTTCCCTCTGCCACGCCGTCCCAGCCTTCTTTTATTCCAGTTCCGCGCACAAGTCGGATGGCATAGTCCACCTTTCCATCCATCAAGATCTCCGAGTGGTGAAACTCGTGGCCCATGATCGGCTCGCCTGCAGGCCCGAGAGGGCATGCTCTTGCGAGGCTTCCATGCACGTAGCTGACCACCCGAACGTTCCCGCGCCGCACCTTTCCGGGAACCAGGCCGACCATCTCCTGCCTCTCACCATCCCAATTGATCTCTCTTGCCAGGTACATCAGTCCACCACACTCGGCGTATATTGGCAAATCCCTTTCATGTGCCTTTTCCAGTGACTGGCGCATCCTTTCGTTCTGGGAGAGTTCGCGGGCATAAAGCTCAGGATAACCTCCGCCGATGTATATCCCGTCAACCTTCGGCAGACAAGGGTCATGCACAGGGCTGAAAGGCACGACCTTTGCTCCGGAAAGCTCCATGAGCTCCAGGTTGTCGCGATAGTAAAAGTTGAATGCCTCGTCCATGGCAACGCCGATGCGGACACCTTTTCCAAGATCGCTCTTGCGGTAGAGGTCTTCTGAGACTTCCATCATAGGTTCCGCCTCACGCGCGATCTCCAAAATAAGATCCAGATCCAGACCTTCATTTACGATCTCGCGGATCTTAACAAGCCGCTCCTCGAAGCCTTCATGCCGCGTCTTGCCCTCTAAAACAGGAATCAGGCCCAGATGACGCATTGCCAGATGCATATCATCGTCGCGCCGGATGACTCCGACGACTCTTACGCCTGCATAGCGCTCGATCTCCGCTCTAGCTTTTTCAGCATGCCTCTCGCTCCCCACCTTATTTAAAATGACGCCCTTAAATTGAACATCCGGATCAAAGTCCATGTATCCTTTAACAAGCGCCGCACAGCTTCGCGTAATGCTGCGGGCATCGACCACGAATATAACCGGAGTCTTGAGCATCTTCGCGATCTGGGCCGTGCTGCCAAGGTCGCCATCGTAGCCCTCGTAAAGGCCACGCACACCCTCGATCACTGAAATGTCGGCGCCCTCGGCCGCATGGGCGTAGACCTCCCGGATCGCTGCAGGCCGCATGAGGTATCCGTCCAGGTTGCGACAGCTCCTACCCGTAATCCAGGTGTGGTAGCTGGGATCTATGTAGTCCATGGCCACCTTAAAGGGCTGGACTTCAAGATCGCGGTTGCGCAGGGCAGAGAGCAGGCCTGCTACAATGGTTGTCTTGCCGCTGGAGCTCCTGTCTCCAGCAAGCAGAATGCGTGGGCAGTTGGCATTCATATCATTCAACTCCCAAGCCTTTTTTTTCAGGCTCTGGTCAGCTCCATGAGCCGCTCGTCAGTCAAAGGCTCTGGGATGGCGGGCTTTGCCGCCGACATAATGTCCCTGGCCAAGGCGCGGTAAACATCCGCGATCTGAGAGGCTGGCGCGCCCTCGATGACAGTTACCGCCAGTCGCTCGCATTTCTGCACAATTGGATCTTTGGGAATGAAGGCAACCATGCGGCTCTTCAGCTCCCTGGCAAAGCTCTCCACGATCTCGCGCTCGCCCGCTGCCTCACGCGAGTTGCATATAACTCCTGCGAGGGGCGTGTTCAGGCGGCGCAGGCCCTTGCAGATGTTGTTGCCAGCATACAGGGGCATGTACTCTCCGGATGTGATGATGTAGGCCTGGCTGACCAGCCCCTTCCTGATTGGTGCAGAGAAGCCGCCGCAGACTATGTCTCCAGGTACATCGTAGAGCACGAGATCGACCTCCTCCATGGCCCTGGAGACCTTGCGCAAGAAATCGATGGCCACAATTATTCCTCGGCCAGCGCAGCCAACGCCAGGCTCCGGCCCCCCCACCTCGATGCATTTCACACCCTTGTATCCTGAAAACACAACGTCTTTCTCTTTGATCTCCCCGCCTCGCTGGATGAGGTCCATCATGGTCGGGATCCGCCTACCCACCAGGGTAATGCTCGAGTCGCTCTTCGGATCGCAGCCAACAACCAGCACCCTGTGGCCTTCTTCGGCGCAAGCCGCGGCGATATTCGAAGCGGTGCACGACTTGCCTATACCACCTTTGCCGTATATCGCAACGTGTTTAATGGATGACATCTAACTCCGCTCCGCTGTTGGTCAGCCATAGGATATACAGCTTATCCAGGATTCATTCAAAAAAGAGGTGTTCGAGGATCAGAATTATTTGGGCCATCGCGGCAGCCGCGATTTTTGCCCTGCTCTTGGCACTTCCTGTGCTTGTGCCAGGCGTCTTCGCTCAGGATGCAGTGGAGTCAGCCTATGTGCGAGGCCATATTAGCAACGGCGATGGTATCTGGCGCGCAGACGACTTTGGCTGGTTTTACTACGATCTGGACATGGATCAAGGGGGAGAGCAGCTCCAAATAGATATGGATGGCCGCCTGGCAGATAAAAACAAGATCGTTTACTCGTCAAGTACATGGTTCAAGCCATTTGACTATGAGCCCTGGGGAAGCTACAGGGCAGTGGCATTCCTGGGAAGGCTTTTCCTGGCAGGTTATCCCGAGAGCTCCTTCACCGAAGAGGTCAGCGAACTGGGAAAAGGCATTCTGAGAGAGGTACTTCTGGATGAGAAACAGTCATTCACACTGACCTATAACACCACTTTGCCTCTGCAAAACGGCTATGTCCTGACTGTAAAGGAGGTGTCCAGGAAGAGCAATATGGTGAACTTCGTTCTTTTGAAGGACGGAAAAACCATAGATTCAGCTATTGTGAGCATTGGAGGGACTTACGTTTACAAAATAGACGATGTCCCCGTAATCCTTGTCCACCTTTTCAATGCAATGAGCAGCGAAGAATCGGGTTTTGTCGAGGTAGATGGTATCTTTCAGATCAGTGACCAGCCTGCTATCAAGCTCTTTGAGGGCGGAAGGCTCGGATATTTCGAACTCACAGAGCTCTCTGAAGACGGATTTAAATTTCACAATTACAAAGCCCTCTCCTTCACAAGAGATTCGGTGATCACACTCACGAGCAGCCTGGCGATAGTAGTGATTGACAGCCCAAATCTCTACTATTATCCTGAAGGAGGCTTCTTCGATTACGGCCTTCATGAGATTCGCGGACCGACATTTAGTGCCACTTCGTTCATACCTGTGAAGCTTGGTGGCTACAACTCTTCCACCATAGCCAGATGGAATGCCGGGAACTACAGCGGATTTTACTTTGATCCTGAGAAGGGCCTAGGTGACGAGACATTAGTCCTTTATAATGTTCATGGAAGAACTGTCCTTCCTCCTTCAAGGCCTAAGGTCGATGAGGCAAACAAGACCGCATTCCAGGACGGGTTTCAATATACATCGTTTTTGCAGCCCAAAGAGTTCGATTACAAGCCCTGGGGAAGCTATTTCGTCATGAGCTTCATGGGGATGCAATGGTTTGCAGGATATGATTCCAGCCTTATGGGAAAAAAGGCTACCAAGAGCCTGCTAGAGCACGAGTACCTTGGTCGAGTGCTCATGGATAGCGAGATGCGAGGAATAGTCGTGGCAGGCAATTATTCTCTTGCTGAAGGGTATGTGATGCACATTCGCGATGTCGGAGACGACAGCATCTTCATTCAGCTTCTTAAAGACGGAGAACAAGTGGACAGCTCAGTGGTCAAGTCCAATTCCACATACATTTACAAGAAGGATCTGGGCGACGTCGACGATCTGCCAATAATACTGGTGCATGTAGACAATGTATTCGACAATGGAGGGCTGCGATTCGCGACAGTCGACGGCATCTTCCAGATCTCAGATGAGTATATTCTGCCAGTGGAACCCGGCCTTGGCATGGGAGACATGGAGATCGTGTCCACCCAGCCCGGCGTTATCGTGATGGTCAACAATGATCAGATCAACCTCAACCGCGACTCGAGCGTTGTAATTGGCCCTGGATTGAACATCAAGGTAGCAGATAACGATACTCTTCGATATTATCTGTACACCTCGGAGTATGTCGTTCCCAAGCCAAGCCCTCCCCAGATCTATCTGCCAGGCAATGTGACTTTAGGGGCAAAGGCCAATTTCTCAATGGTCGTTGCAGCGGCGGAGATTCGCCAGGTTACTGCAGATATCCTCAATTCCAGCAACATGACGATCTCCTCCAGGGACATCACCCAACTTGCCCAGGGCTCGGGAGAGCACTGGAGCTTCTCCTGGGACTGGAATCTCACAGCCTTGAAGCTGGCCGATGACGGGAGCATGGTTCTGGATGCGAACGGGGGGCCTGTGCCTGGCTTGCTCTACCTCAATTCGGCTTCTGCTCCTGTCCAGGTAGTCGTCACATTCGATCCCACGGGGCGAATTTCATCCATAACTGGCAGCAATCTTGCGTACTACGTCTCAGAGATTGCATACAAGAGACTCAATCTTCCAACAGATTATGAGACCATGCTGGCCAATGAGACTGCTCGCAAGCAGTTCATAAAAATTGAGCTGGGAAAAAGCATGATTCGATTCTTGAATGTCGTGGATGGAAGGCTTTTTTTTGGCGGATCCAATCATACGTTGCAGGGCACACTAAAATCTCTGGAACCACACGCGGTTAGAGTGAGCGTTCCACCCGGCAGATATGAACTCCGGGTTAGGGTCGAGAACGCCGTCGACGCCATACAGATGTTCGGTGAGTACTTCAATGTGACAGCTCCAATCACGACAAGGCTCAACGCGACCAATGCCAGCGACACAATGCCCGAGGCTGCCGCCAATAAATCCGTCACAAGGCCAGGTGAAAAGCCAGTCAGAAAAAGTGATGCTCCTGGAATCTTTATAGTGCTCGCCACAATTTTTCTGATGGCACTGCTCAGGCGTAAAAGCTAATTTTTTCGTCTCTAATGGCCCTCTTCACCGCCCTTCCCAGTGCTGTACACATGGCATCGATCTTGCTTTTATCGTCTCCACCGTCGGCGCTAACGGCCAGGGTGAACTTTCCGCTCGTGGCAAGGGTTCGCAGAAAATGACTGAAATTCTCGAGCATCATTCCACCCAGCTCTTTGTTCTGGAATACGAAATTGCTTCTGTAGCCTGGCTCGCCGAACCTGACGGCCACCTCTGCGACTGCCTGGCCAGATGGAACGATTGAACTTCCAATGCCCCTCTTTATGACCTCCCCAAGAACGCTGCCCAGAGTAATTCCAACATCCTCTGTGGTGTGGTGGTCTCCAGTCTCCAGATCGCCTATGGCCCTGACTGACAGATCAAAGCGTCCTCCCGCAGCAAAGGCAAAAAGAATTTCATCGAGCATCTCTATTCCAGTCTCAATTTCGATCTTGCCGGAGCCTTCGATCTCCAATGAGACCTCAATGCGGGTTTCTTTTGTCTCTCGCTTCCTTGATGCCAACATACATCTTTGCTACTTTCTCGCCATTTTTAAGTTAATCGATCCACAACCCTACACCTCCGAAGAGCTTATCTACTTTCATCCCAACCTCTCAATTTCAAAGGTCACGAAGGTTGACACCATGATTGCGAAAGAAGAGATTCAGGAGATCGTAAAAGGGTACGACAAAGATAATCTTACCATTGCTACCATCTGCTCGCATAGCAGCCTGCAAATTTTTCATGGTGCTCGTTTGGAGGGCCTCAAAACCCTGGGCATCTGCATAGGACAGCCTCCAAAATTCTATGATGCCTTTCCTTTGGCGCGGCCAGACAAGTTCGTATGCGTTGAAAGCTACAAAGCTCTCCTGGATTATGCCGACGATCTGGTGGCTGAGAATTCAATCATCATACCCCACGGCTCGCTGGTAGAGTATCTTGGAATTGAGCGTTTCGAGTCCATGGCAGTTCCCACGTTCGGCAATCGCCGCGTTCTGGCCTGGGAGAGCGACAGGGAGATGGAGCGCGAATGGCTGCTTCGGGCGGGCGTCAATGTTCCCATGCGCTTTGAGAAAGCAGAGGACATCGACCGTCCGGTCATTGTAAAATACCACGGCGCAAAGGGGGGAAGGGGATTTTTCATCGCCAAGAACAAGGACGAGCTGCAATCCAAAATGAAAACGCATCAAAAGTACACAATTCAGGAGTTCATTTTAGGCACCAGATATTACATTCATTTCTTCTACTCACCCATAAAGCAAGAAGGATATCGCCTTAGTAAGGGATCTTTGGAGATGCTGGGCATCGACCGTCGAGTGGAGTCCAATGCCGATGAAATATTCAGGATCGGAAGTATGAACGAGCTGGCAGAGGCTGGCATCTATCCCAGCTTCGTGGTCACTGGCAATATGCCTCTGGTGCTTCGCGAATCGCTTCTTCCAAGAGCCTTTGAGCTTGGAGAGAGGGTGGTTGAGACCTCCCTGGAGCTCTTCGGAGGAATGATCGGCGCATTCAGCCTGGAGACCATCGTGACCGATGACCTGGAGTTCAAGGTCTTCGAGATCTCGGCACGCATCGTCGCTGGCACCAACCTGTACATCAGCGGTTCGCCTTATTCAGATCTTGTCGAACGCAACCTCTCCAACGGCAGGCGCATTGCTCAGGAGATCAAGATGGCCAATAAGCTCGACAAACTAAGCGAGATCATAACTTGAAAATGGCCTCCTGAAGAAAGGCTTATCTTCGGAAGGTCACTGTTAATGCCTTATGTCAGGTCTGATAGATACCTTCCGTGAGGCCACACTTTTGCAGTGCAGCTTCCTGGAAAAGCTGCTGGACCTGGATATGGCCAGCGTGGCGGATTTCTCAGCCTCCTTGGCGGAGTTCCTCCAGCCCTCTCCAGACAACAAGTTCGTCTATGGTTTGGCAGCGGGCAGGTCAGCACTTGCTCTTTACAGCTTCCTGCAGCTCATGCAAAATCATTTCGAAAATGTATTTCCATTTACACTGGAAGACCCAGTCCAAAGGCATTACCGCAAGGGCAAGAACCTTGGCATCGCCATCTCGGGCTCAGGAGAGACTCTGGCCGTAAACAAGTATATCGACGATTTCATCACACGCGGCGGCGAGATCAAACTGATAACAGCCAATGAGAATGGGACTGCCTATAAGATGGTTGCCGATTATGAGCGAGGCTCTACCCTCGTCATCAAGGCCAGGACAAAACATGCGACGAATAAGGATATGAGGTCCAGGCTCTCGCCACTTGGAACTGAGTTCGAGCTGGAGGTTCTGGCTTTTTTAAACGCTCTATTCGCAGATATCCAGTCCAGGCTAAAGGGCATATGCGAGCCATCCTGTCCGGAGTATTGCACCACTGTGAAGGACTTCGAGGAGAATGCTCGTCTCATCTCGGAGATGGAACCGGGACACCTGGAGCACTGGTTTAAAAGGCTTTTGCCCCGCAGCGGAAGATATGTTGTCGGTGGAGTGGGAAGATCTGGCCTTGTCGCCCGCGCCTTCGAGATGAGACTGACCCACTTAAATAAGATCAGCTACTGGGAGAGGGACTTCAATACTCCGAGCTTTCAGATAGGTGATGTCTACATCCCAATAACTGGAATTGGCAATACCTACGAGGCCATGGAGGGAACTGTGAACGCCTTGAGCAGGGGTGCAGACGTCATGCCCATAACCGCGAACCGCTCGTCTCGACTCGTATCTCTGCTAAGGAAGCACGGGAGAACGGATGATATCGCCATAGTTCCTGTGAAGCCAGAGTATGCAGATGTATTCAGCGGCGATACAAGCAGCACGACATGGCTGATGTCTGACTTTACAAAGTTCAGATATCCCATCTTTGAGATCAACTCATCGATTTTCACAAACAGCGTCGTGGCGGTAGGTGCGGAATTCCTGGGGATCGTGGAAGCTGGCATGAGACGGATGCACGTATGACAAGGATTCTCGCTCTTTCCGATACTCATCTTGAAGGAGAGGAGCTGCCTGGCGCAGTTGTTCGGCTGGCCAGGGAAGCCGACATGATACTGCATGCAGGCGACTTTGTCTCCGGCGAGGTTTACTTAGCTTTGGCAGAACTGGGAAGGCTGGAGGCAGTCAGAGGCAACTCCGATCTTCCAGCGCTAAAGAAGCAATTGCCCGAGAGGAAGGTGGTCGATGTTGAAGGCATCAGTATCGGCCTGGTGCACACTGCCTTTCACGGCTCAGATCTGCTGGGTGCACAGATGATGGCCAGAGAGATGGACGCAAAGGTGCTCGTCTTCGGGCATATCCATCGGCCAGTGGTTGAGAGCGGAGAGCGCCTGCTAATCTGCCCTGGCAGTCCAACCCAGCCCAGGATGTCAGCGCCCTCTGCAGCCATGCTGGAAATTTCGGACGGCAACATCCAGGGCAGAATTGTTCCTCTTGGCAGTCCAGTTTGCGATTACCTTAAATTCGCAGGCGAGCTGGCAAAAAAAGTCTGAAGAAGGACTTTACTGCATATAAGCCCACTATCTCGTCCAGACCGATCCGCCGAAGCCTCCAGTCTTGGATGTTGCTATCAGCCTGTTATTGGAGACGATTTGAAGCACCAGTTTTCCATTTGACATTACGCTTCCCTTTGGAACATCGCTCCATTCAGCATTTATCACATTTCCGCCGATAGTGCCGCGCAGGACGTTGGACCAGCTCGGATTTTTGGGATCATTCTCGCCATACCACCAAATGGCCGATCCAAGCTGGCGAACATAGTATTTGCCGCCATCATCGCAGTTCCAGACGCCAGTCAGGTCCATCGGAGCAGGAGCGCCTCCGCCAGGGACGGCTTGACCCCCGCCAGGCGCTCCTCCCGCAGAGGATGCCTTCTGGAAGATATAGCTGGCCATATAGTTGCTTCGTCCGCTATTATCCTTGAAGCGGTCGTAGGAGTTTACATTAAGCTTATTTCCAGCGGGCTTTATCACCAGTGTGGTCTCAGAGAACCCTAAATCGAAGACCGCTATCAGGGTGTCAGCGCTGGCAATGTCCGAAGAGGCACTTGCAGCGAAGGGTTGAGCCTGTACCGTTCCCCAGTCGCAATCCGCGGGGTGACACTTGCCCCAGGCATGCACATTGACCAGAGCGCCACTGGCAGCAATATCCAACCTAGTGATGCCTCCCGTATTGGGATCCACATTGGTCCAGGAACCACTAAACTGATTGATGCTGGCCATGCTGCTGGAGGCAATCAATAGCAAAAGAATGACTGCTGTCAGCGAGGAGTACATTAATCTCATACTTATACCTCTATTTTGACTTAATTCACGGGTTGTTTCCCGTCAAGGGAATGGTCTGCAGTCTGTTCAATTGCTTCAGCGGTTTGAGTTCTGATATCAGGCCGGTGGCTGCTGAGATTGAAGGACTTTTTCCGAATACATAGCTGGATGCATAGTTGGTGCGACCGCTATTGTCCTTAAAGCGGGTGTATGACTGTACAGACAGCTGGTTTCCCTGTGGTTTTATGAAAAGTGTGGTCTCTGAGAATCCTGCATCAAAGACCGCCATCAGTGCTTGGGCCTGACTTATGGGATCTGAGGATACATCAGGACCAAATGCATAAGCGGAGACCGTACCCCAGTCGCAATCTGTGGGATGGCATTTGCCCCATGCATGCACACTGGCTGAGCTGCCAGAGATACCGATATTCAGGGCAGTTATTCCCCCGGTATTTGTGTCAACATTGGTCCAGTCGCCGGCAAACTGGCTCAGACTGGCAGTACAGACTGTCATTGAAACAAACAACAGGGCCAAAGACAGGAAAGCTTTCATACATTGACCTCTAACTTTAATTTTTTAGCTAGAGTTAGGAGTCCTTAACTATAAATTATTTTGGTATCTCAGGCAAAAAGACAACAAAGCTATGGTGCGTGGCTCTTCAGCCCCAAGATATCCTCGACCTTGACGCCAACCAGCTGCCAGACGGAGCTCTTCTCCGCTTCCAGCAAGACCTCGACGGGCTCTTGTGGGGAATGACCCAAAGCCGAGAGTACATTTGGGGATAGGCCCTTGCTTTTTATCAGGCGGACAAAACTCTCACGCACAGCCCTCTTCTTTTCAGCATCATCGACCTCCATCAGACGTCCTGGAAGCGCCACGAAGCTGAATGAGGAAAGATCTGGAGAGAAATGCTCTATCTCTACGCAAACCCTAGGGTTGTCCCGAAAGTACTGCACCTTCCGTCCATATTTCGTCGATAAGAAATACATGAATTTGCCATCGAAAACATAGAGGAATGGCGCGATGTAAGGGTGCTTCTCCCCCTTAAAGGCGATGCGACAGATGTACTGCTCCATAACAAGCCTATCGAACTCCGCTTTCTCCATGCGAGGCATCTTGAAGATATCCATAGCCAAATTGTCTTGTCTTTCGCCCTTAGGCTAAATACTTTCGTCCTGCATTCTAAAGGATTATATTTTGAGGGGCCGAATATCTTGCAAATGGTCACCCTCGAAAAGATCGCTCGCCTGGCCCAGGAGAGCAGGTTTGACTCGCTCGGACCTGCAGTCAGCGTCGACCCAGAGAAGCTCAGCGCTCTGGGAGAGGGTACCAGGTATGACGTCTGCGCGTCTACCCATTCGCCTCGCAGTCCGAACCTGCCTGGGATCTGCCATTCCTTTACCCATGATGGACGGTGTGTAAGCCTCTTCAAAACACTTTATACCAACTACTGCGGCCACCAGTGCAACTACTGCACAAATGCCGCCAACTGCAGCCGCAGGACTGCTATCTTTTCATACACGCCCCAAGAGCTGGTCAGCATAACACTCTCCATGTACCGGGCAAACTACATTGAGGGCCTCTTCCTCAGCTCAGGCTCTGGCCGGAACGAAGATCACATCATGGAGAAGATGCTGGAAACTGCCCGGATGCTTCGCCAAAAACACGGTTTCCAGGGATACATCCACCTCAAGGTCCTGCCTGGCGCCTCGCGCTCTCACATTCAGGAGGCCATGGAGCTGGCAGACAGGATCAGCATAAATCTGGAGGCTGCATCTGCATCCCATATGAGCGAGATGAGCCCCACGAAGAATTACGAGAGCGATATTTTGCAAAGGCAGCGATATATTCGCGATCTGGCTACGAGCGAAAACCTCCCAGCAGGCCAGACCACTCAGCTCGTGGTGGGCGCGAGCAATGAGTGCGATGAGGAGATCTTCAAGAGGGTTCTTTATGAATACAAGGAGATCGGCGTCCGGCGCGTCTACTACAGCGCCTTCTCACCGCAGGATGGCACACCCTTTCAGAACCGTGAGCCTCAAGCAGAGTGGCGTGAGGCCAGGCTCTACCAGATGGACTGGCTCTTCAGGGTTTATCATTTCCATCCTTGGGAGATCTGGCATGCATTCGACGAGAATGGCCTTCTCCCGAATGCTGATCCAAAGATGACCATTGCTCGTGAGCTTGTGGACTTGCCAGTAGACCCAAACACCGCAGCTTATCGCGAGCTGCTCATGGTTCCAGGCATAGGTCCCAGAAGCGCGAAGAGAATAATTGCTCTTAGAAAGAGACAGACCATCTCCCGAAAGGCTGAGCTGGCATCCTTAGGTGTGCGGATCAAGAGGGCCGCTCCCTTCCTGAAGATCGGCGGCCTGAGAGATGCAACTTTAAAGATGTGGTCTGCATGAGAATTCCAGACGACTTCCTGTACTACCTATCGGCCCATGAGGATTGCAGTGAGCAGTTGCTCTTCAGGGCAAGAAACCTCTCTGCAGAAGACCTCGAGGTCTCAACAGATGCAGAAGTTATGCGCATAAAAAAGATGGTTCACTCAGTCTTAACAGAGGTGCACAGGATGGAGGCATTTGTGAGGCTGAGGCCCTTGGGGCCTTGTGTCCTTTATGGATACCTGAAGCCAAGGCACAGAATCGGAGAGATCATCTGCGACTTTTTTGCCAGAAGAAACCCGCAGACAATTGTAGTGCTGGGAAACGGGCGAGAAAGCTGGATTTCCTTTCGTTATGGCGGCAAAATCCTTAGAAAACGAGGGGCCAAAATGACAGAAACCCTGGAGCAATTGAAATCTTTTTTTAATTGTTCCGAGGAAGGCCTTGATGTGAAAGGCATCTGGCAGGCTTACTACGACAGCCAGTACCGTCCCTGCCACAGGAACACAAAGTCGTTTCACCAGCGAATGCCCAGGAGAGACCAGGAAGCTGCTGGATTGAGGATGGTGCAAACCAAGGGCGAGGTCACACTGGACGACTTTTAATACTTCGCCATAGGAGATATTATGCTATGCTCGATGATCAATTCTTCTGCCCATCATGTGGTGAGGATACAGATCATGTCCTCATCAAATTAGGGCAGGAGAAGCTGGTGCGCTGCGAAGGTTGCGGATTGGTTCATTCCGTCCAGAAGGAGAGAGAGAGTCTGATCACGCTGAAGGTGATCGTCAACAGAGACGACCGCTCGCAACCGTATTTCATAAATATTCCTGCTAGAGAGGTGCTGCGTGTTGGCGACGAGCTGCTGGTAGATGATGGCTCACGCGACGTGGTAATGACTGAGATCACATCGCTGGAGACTGACCGCAGGGTTGAAAGTGCCAAGGCCGAGACTGTGAAGACCGTCTGGGCCAGAAAGACCGATGACGTGCCGCTCAAGCTCTCCGTGTACAGGAACGGCCGGACAAATTCCTTCAAAATCACAGTTTCCGGTGACGAGGTCATAGAGGTCGGCGAGATACGTGAGATTGAGCATTTTGTTTTCAAGGTAGTCAAGATCAAACTGCGCGGCGAGGGTTTTGCCGATCGCGCCGAGGCAAAGGATATTCTTCGAGTATGGGGTCGTGAGATTTGAATAAAAAAGAATTGCTTGAAGGCATGCGCGGCTTAATTTCCGACCGCGTTATTCTGGCAATGTTTCGCATTCCCAGAGAGCTGTTCGTGCCTGACGATCTCAGGTCAAGGGCTTATGAGGATACTCCACTTCCCATAGGCTACGGCCAGACCATATCCGCACCGCATATGGTAGCCATCATGTGCAATCTTCTCGATCTTCAGGAGGGGATGAGGGTACTGGAGGTGGGTGGAGGCAGCGGCTATCATGCGGCGGTGATGGCGGATCTCATTGGGGCGAAGGGGCATGTTTATTGCATTGAGCGAATACCAGGCCTTGCGGCCCAGGCCAGATCAAATCTGGAGCTGGCAGGCATAAAGAATGTAACTGTGATCCAGGGCGATGGCAGCATCGGACTGCCTGAACATGCTCCATATGACCGCATAAGCGTGGCAGCGACGGCACCAGATGTGCCAGAGCCCCTAAAGCAGCAGCTAAAGATTGAAGGAAAGATGGTCATTCCAGTGGGCCGCGGCTTTCAGGAGCTCGTCTTGGTGACAAGGAAGAACGGCTTTTCTGTGGAGCAGAAGATGGGCGTTGCCTTCGTTCCACTCATTGGAGAGATGGGCTTCAAAGAATGAGAGACCTAATATATCCGCTGAACTGATGACTTCCTCGAGATGAAGCCTTTAGCTATCATAATCATGGACGGCTTCGGCATAAGCTCGCAGGAGATGGGCAATGCTGTCGCCAGGGCGCGCAAGCCTAACCTGGATCGATTCTGGAAGAATTATGCCACCACTACCCTCGGCGCATCTGGCCTGGCCGTTGGCCTGCCTCGAGGCCAGATGGGCAACTCTGAGGTGGGTCATCTCAACCTTGGTGGGGGGAGGGTTGTCTACCAGGACTACACCAGGATCAGCATGGAAGTGGAAACTGGCGCGATTTTCAAGAACCCAGTACTGCAAAAAGCCATGGAGGCAGCCAGAGACAGTAAGTTGCACTTGATCGGATTGCTCTCAGACGGCGGAGTGCACAGCCACATATCTCACCTCTTCGCCCTGCTGGAGATGGCCAAGAAAATGGGCCTTCACAGAGTTTACGTGCATGCAATTCTGGATGGCAGGGACGTGCCTCCGAGAAGCGCTTCAACCTACTTTTGTGAGCTTGAGGAGAAATTCAAGCAATTGGGCGTGGGCAAGGTGGCAACAGTCTCGGGCCGCTACTACATCATGGACAGGGACAAGCGATGGGAGAGGGTGGAGAGGGCCTATCGCTGCCTGACTGAAGGCCAGGGCCACAAAGCCGAAACGGCTGAGAGGGCTGTGGAGCAAAGCTACGAGCGTGGCGAGAGCGACGAGTTCCTGAAGCCCACGCTAATCGATGCTGACGGACTTGTTGAGGATAACGACAGCATAATCTTCTTTAACTTCCGGCCCGACAGGGCTCGCGAGATCAGCAGGGCATTTGTGGACAAGGATTTCATGCAGTTCCCTACCAGGCCTATCCGGTTGCATTACACATGCATGACCCAATACGATGCCACCTTGGAAGCGCCCGTTGCCTATCCAGCCCAGAACCTCGACGACACCCTTGGCCAGGTGATCAGCAGGTCAGGCCTGCGCCAGCTCAGAATCGCCGAGACGGAAAAATACGCCCATGTCACATATTTCTTCAACGGTGGCAAGGAACAGCCAAACCCCGGAGAGGATCGCGTCCTCATTCCATCTCCAAAGGTGGCTACCTACGACCTCAAGCCGGAGATGAGCGCCTATGAGGTGAAGGATGAAGTGCTCAGGCGCATAGACTCTGCAAAATATGATCTGATCATACTCAACTTCGCCAACCCGGATATGGTAGGCCACACTGGAATCTATGATGCGGCCGTAAAAGCAGTGGAGACTGTGGATGCATGCGTCGGATTTGTCGTGGACAAGATCTTGGATGCAGGCGGCGCGGTGTTGCTAACGGCCGATCACGGAAATGCGGAGAAGATGGTGGACGAGACCACAGGGCAGCCCCATACGGCTCATACAACAAACCCGGTGCCATTCACGCTTATCATCAACGATGGCATAGAGCACAGGCTGCGGGACGATGGCATTCTGGCTGATGTGGCACCCACAGCATTGCAGCTACTCAAGATAAAAAAGCCAAAGTCAATGACTGGCAGATCTCTTATAATTTAAGATTGGCAGTTTGCAGGCAGCCAGATCACCCCCTGTACTGGCCGCCTGCTTTTTTTTGTTTAGAAGAAGAGACCACCACGGTAAGTAGCCCATGACCAGCCGCTGGAATAGTAGTAGGTTGTGCCACCTACACCATAGACATTCACAGCCCACCAGGGATCGTACACCACTGGATCATAGTAGTAGGTGGTGTAGACGGGCGTGGTATAGTAGTAGTAGGTCGGGTAATATGTGTATCTGTAGGTCGGGTACCAGTAGTAGTCATAATAGACGGGATATGACCAGCTGTAGTAAGTGGTCGAGACCCCTCCCGGGCTCAGCCAATCGTAATGATCGTGATGATGGTCTCCACCGAAATCGTGATCGCGGTCACCTGGTCTATCAATGGCAGAGCCTACTGCCATCAGCATTCCAAGCAGCGTGACCAATAGTATCAGTTTGATTGCTTTGATTTTAATTCCTCCAAGCACCATGTTCTCAGCTTAATATAAAAAGTTGGTTTTTATGTAGAGATCACCTAATGTCTACATGAACCCTCCATGAACCTGCGAATGCCAAAAAAGCTCACTGCATCTGCAGTTCAGACTGATAGTTCAGACTGATTCTGAGGCATCTGCTCGTCCTTGGGCACCTCTACATGCAAGGTGTAAAGCAGGTCCCGGATGACCTCCCAGGGAAATGTGGATATGACACGGCAGTTGGTCTTCCCTCTGTACTGTCCATCCTCGCGAACAGACCCATCCGGCGAGTAGCTGGCCGCGACGACAAGATCGCCCTCTTTATATTGGCCCTGACCGAGATATTGTCTGTCGAATCTGAAGTTGCCCAGAATGCCAGGCTGGCCGTCTATCAAGGGCTGATAGATATTGGGCTTATCCGCGCCGGATCCCTGCAAGGCTGATAGCACAATATACTCGTTGGCTGTGAGGTTGGCAAGCATGGGCTTTTCATAGTGAGTTAGAACTATCCAGACAAAGTAGTCGGTGCTCTGGACGGTCAGGTTGTACCTGTCGAAGTTCACGCCGTCAGAGGTGACGCCACTGGAAGGCTTTTCGACAATGACACTGTATTGCATTGTGGTATTCACATCGAAGGACACGTTATACGGTCCAACCATACCTGCCTCGTGAGCAGCCCAGGCGGGGGCCACCAGAAACAGCATCAAAGTCAATATCAACTCTGCCTTCATTTCTCTTTACCCTTGATCTGCCTGTAAGTTCCATGATAATTTCATCTTTGTGGTCTCAATTGCATGCAGCCACAGATCACCAAGCTCACGCTTGCAAGCTCGTCTCGTTGGCATACCTAAGGGCATTTTGGTAGAACTCAATGGAATACTCCTTGACCATCCTTCGAGAGCTAAACTTTGCAGCTGCATTCTTTATCGATTCCTTCATGACCCTGACCCAATTGGATGATACGCCCGCATCATCCTTTTTGTAATAGATAGGCACTATTTGTTTCTCGAGAATTGTATAAAGTTGTTCTGAATCGATTTCCTCAGACCCATTAGATCCACTATTTGCTCCATCGAACGCCCATCCGTTTGCGCCCATATAGCCTTCGATCCACCATCCATCAAGAACGGAAAGCTGGGGCACTCCATTTATCCCCGCTTTCATGCCGCTCGTTCCCGATGCCTCGAAGGGTGGCTGGGGATTGTTGAGCCAGACATCTACCCCATGAACTAGATACTGCGCCAGCTCCTCATTGTAGTCCTCGATGAAGGCTATGCGCCCACCATAGTCAGAATCCCTGGCAATGTTAAATACCTGCTGTATGAGCTGTTTGCCTGCGTTGTCAGCGGGGTGCGCTTTCCCTGCGAATATAATCTGCACAGGATGCCTGGGATGGTTAAGGATGCATTTCAGCCTCTCCAGATCATGCAAAATCAAGTTCGCCCTCTTGTATGCAGCAAATCTGCGTGCAAATCCCAGGGTGAGCGTATTGGGATCGAACATGATGCCTGAAGCCATGATTATATTGAGATCCGCGTGCTCTTTCCACCTCGCGCGGGCCCTCTCCTTCATTACGGCAATCATAGCCATCTTCAGCAGCCTGTGAACATGCCAAAGTTCTGCGTCGGGGATATCGTCGACCAGCTGCCAGATGGAAGGATTGTCGTGGTCTGCCAGCCAGTTCGGTCCTAGATACCTGTTGAACATAGCTGCAAGACTTGGGGCTATCCAGGTGGGAACGTGCACGCCATTGGTGATGTAACTGATAGGCACGTCGTCTTCCGGAAGACTGGGCCAGAGATGGCGCCACATCTTCCTTGTGACACTACCATGCATCTTGCTAACCGCATTTCTGAAAGCAGACATGCGTAGGGCGAATGCGGTCATGTTGAATCCAAACGAAGATTTGCTGGAGTCTGTTCCAAGCTTATAAAACTCGTCCCGGGCCAGATCCAGCAGGGGGATGTAAGACCCGAAATACTTGTCCATGAGCGCAAAAGAAAAAACGTCGTGGCCCGCTGGAACTGGTGTGTGCGTAGTGAAAACAGTGGTAGACCGAACCCGATCTGCCGCATCCTCGTAGCTTGAGCCCTTCTCCACCCTCTCT
This sequence comes from uncultured Methanotrichaceae archaeon, assembly GCA_964604285.1. Lineage (GTDB taxonomy): Archaea > Halobacteriota > Methanosarcinia > Methanotrichales > Methanotrichaceae > Methanothrix. The sequence continues at coordinate 21,347 of CAZRYL010000018.1, read as the reverse complement.
CTGATCCGTTCAAGAATGGCGAAGGCTGAGTGGCCCTCATTGAGATGAAGGACTGAGTGCTTTATGCCCAAGGCCTCGAGAATCTGTGTGCCGCCGATACCCAGGATCATCTCCTGAACCAGACGCTGCTCGGCGTCGCCGATGTAAAGGCGTGAGGATATCCCACGGTTCCAGGGATCATTCGCCTCGATGTCAGTGTCGATGAGATATAGTGGCACACGACCGATCTGAGCCTTCCATACCTCGAAGTAGATGGAACGCTCGACTATTGGCACCTTGATGCTCAGCGTCTGACCATCTTTATCCCGGACCCTGGAGATGGGAGCCCTGCTCCGATCCAAAGTCTCGCTCTCGTTCATTTGCCAGCCATCGGGTGAGAGCTTCTGGTGCAGGTAACCTTCTGGATACATGAAGCCCACCCCGACCGCTGGAACGCCAAGGTCGCTACACTCTTTTAGAAAATCTCCAGCCAAAAAGCCCAGGCCACCTGCATAAAATGGCAGAGAATGGTGCAAGCCGTACTCGGCCGAGAAGTAGGCTATGAAATGCATCCCGGGATCGCGAATTTTGGAGTAAAACCAGCTTTGATAAGAGTTTACATCGGCATCGAATCTGGCCATAACTGCATCGTATCTTCTCAGAAATCGCGAGTCTTTTGCCGCTGCATCCAGAACAGATCCGTCCATCTCGAATAGTTGTGACACTGGATTTTGAGCCTTGAACTCAGAGCCTCTTCCAGCCAGCATGTAAAAGAGTGCTCTTGCCTCTGGATGCCAGCTCCACCACAGGTTGCATGCCAGCTCTCCAAGGCGAGAAATCCTCTCCGGCAGGTTTGGAAACTTGGGTTCGTAATCATCCATCAGATGTGACTCCAAAAAGCTGATATGAGCTGTCAAGGGCATCTAAGGCCGTATATAAAAAGTATTCCCAGGAAATCTGCTATAGCCCATTCGATGCCCGTGGATAAGATCCCAGCACTTTTACCATGGCAGCTTTTTCCTGAATTCCTACCAGGGCATCTTTTACCACTGAGTCGTTCATGTGTCCCTCCAGGTCGATGAAAAAGTAGTAATCTCCGATGCCTTTTCGGCTTGGCCGGGACTCTATCCTTGTAAGATTTATTTTACGCGAGGCGAACTCCTGCAGTATAGAGAAGAGCGCACCTGGACGGTCACGCTGCAGATAGATGACCAGAGATGTCTTGTCTTTGCCTGTAGCCTTTGGAACCCTCCGACCAGCCACTATGAACCTGGTGATGTTATCGCGGACATCCTGAATCTCCCTGGCAAGAACACGCAGACCGTACTTTTCAGCAGTTGCAGCCTCTGCAATGGCAGCCATCTCCGGAAACTCCTGAGCCAGATGGGCTGCATGGCTGGTGGAACCTGTGGTCCTGATCTCTGCCTTGGGATAATTCTGGCGCAGATACTGGCGGCACTGGGCCAGGGCCTGGGGATGGGAGAGGATAACATTGATCCCTGCCTCGCCCCTGCCCACAAGGCAGTGCCTGATTGGCAAGTTCACCTCTGCGATTATCACGACATTCATGTGAAGTAGAAGATCCATCACCACTGTGACAGCACCTTCAAGGCTGTTTTCCACAGGAACGACGCCTGCATCCACCTCTCCAGCCTCCACTGCCCGGAGCACCTCTTCGAAGTCGCCAAAGTAGACCAACCTCGCATCTGGCATGTCTTGCGACCAGCGCAATGCTGCCTTTTCTGAATAAGTGCCTTCAGGCCCCAGAACTCCGATCATCATTTTGCTGCTTCACCTGTTTGATCTCTCGTCCAGCTCCTCCATGAGCTCCGCTGCTCTGTCCACGCTGATCCTGCGCTCAGCAGCCATGCGAGCTGCTATGATATCGATCATATCGCACTTCGCACCGGCCTGCGCTGCCACGTTCTTGGCATGCAAAGACATGTGGCCTCTCTGAATGCCTTCCGAGGCCAGCGCGCGCAAAGCCGCGAAATTCTGGCATAGACCCACGGCTGCGATTATGCGAGAGAGATCGTCTGCGCTCTTCACTCCCAGGATCTTCACTGCAGACTTGGCCACGGGATGTACGCGTGTCGCGCCACCTACCAGCCCCACCGCCACTGGCAACTCAATGGTGCCCACCAGATCGCCATCTCGGTTCTTCTCGTACCTCGTAAGTGATTTGTATCGCCCGGAAAGAGACGCAAAGGAATGAGCCCCGGCCTCCACTGCTCTTGTGTCGTTTCCCGTCGCCAGCACGACCGCAGTGATGCCGTTCATGATGCCCTTGTTATGGGTAGCAGCCCTGTAGGGATCGACCTCTGCAAGAGCAGCCGCCTGGATGATGCCATCGACAACCTCATGGCCGCCGATGTCTTCTGCCTTGAATACAGCCTTTGCGCGGGCCAGGCGCTTGTCTGCCAGGTTGGAGATGATCCTCAGATAGACCTTGCCACCTGTGATCTCTTCAAGGCGCGGTGCGAGCGCCTCTGCCATGGTATTGACTGCATTTGCCCCCATGGCGTCACGGCAGTCTACTAGTAGGTGCACAACTACCATGGGCCCTACACGGGACTCTATGACATAAACCTCAATATCCTTGACCCCGCCCCCGTACTTGACAAGCATCGGATCCTTTTCATTTGCCATCTGAGTCAGTTCATCCTTATGAAGGAAGACAGCCTGCCTGGCAGCAAATGGATCGGCAAGCCCTGTGATCTGAATTTGGGCACGCATGACTGGGCCTGTGCTGGAGGTCGAGAATCCCCCAGAGCTGCGCGCCATTCTGGCTCCGTTGCTTGCTGCGGCAATCACAGATGGCTCCTCGGTGGCCATGGGTATGAGCACCTCTCTGCCGTCGATGAGGAAGTTGGTGGCAATTCCCAAAGGCACCTGAAAGACGCCAATTACATTCTCCACCATCTTGTCTGCCTGATCGACTGTAAGGCCCGTCTCGACCTGTGATGCCTCTTCTGTTCCCAGGCCAGACTGCTCGACCACGGCCTTCAACCTCTCACTGGGAGGAAGCTTGTAGAATCCTGATATTCTGGAAGTCACCAATCTCACAATTTATACGAAAAGCACTCGAAGGGGAAAAACTTTATTCCAGCCAAGGGATTTACTTTCAATGGCTCAACAACCATCATTCTCAGTTACAAAACAGATATCAGATCTCGAAAACAGTGTGGGCAGGCTTAGTCCCGTTCAAAAGATGCTTTTGGGAACGGATGGTTCCGTTACCAGTATGCTGGAAGTCATCACTGGCAGCCCGATCGAGATAGAGACATTGGTGCAAAAGGTCATTCCTGCAGACGACTCTGTGGCCGCAGAGCTGAAGGTGAATCCAGGAGATGAGGTCAACTACCGGGTGGTGAAGCTTAAGAAAGCGAATACAGGTGAAGCTCTGATATATGCGGTCTCGCATACGCCCTTGAAAAGGCTAGACGCTAGCTTCAAAGACGATCTTACGAAGGCCGACATCCCGATCGGCGTTATCCTGAAAAAGCATCAGATCGAATCCAGACGAGACATAAACGCGACAGGATTCTCCAGGGCAGACCGAGAGCTGAGCAGGATCTTCAATGTCTTTCCCCGCGAGCTGATGCTCCAGCGCAGCTACAAGATCTTCCGTCACGGAGAGCCTCTGATAGCCATAAAAGAGACCTTTCCTTACAACAGTTTTCAGGACGAGTACAGGGTAATAGTTGAAACGCCTTCGAGGATTCATCTGACCCTGACTGATCTGACAGGCACATCCGGACGTGTTGACGGCGGCGTTGGGATCACTCTGGACGAGCCGAGCATTTTGCTGGAGGCGCAGAGAGCGAGGGAGCTTGTTGTGGAAGGCGAGAATGCTGACCGCGCAAAGGCCGCGGCTCAGGCCGTCGCTATGCATTTTGGCCTCGGTGGAGCGCATCTATCCATAAGAGCAGGATATAAGATGCATGTGGGCCTGGGCGGAGGAACGCAGCTTGGAATCGCCGCAGGGAAGGCGCTTTGTGAGCTTTACCACAGGCCTGCAACTGCGCGCGAGATCGCATCGATCATCAACAGGGGCGGTACGAGCGGAATCGGCACTGCAGCCTTCGAGGGCGGCGGTTTTCTGATTGACGGAGGGCACACATTCGGACCAGGGAAGGATAAGGTGGACTTCAGGCCCTCGTCTGCATCGATGGGCATTCGCGCGCCGCCCGTGATAGCGCGCCATGAATTTCCCAAGAGCTGGAAGATCTTACTTGCCATACCAGATGTCGCCAGGGGCGCACATGGAAAGCAGGAGGAGGACATCTTCAAGAAGTATTGCCCTGTGCCGCTTGCAGATGTGCATGAGCTATGCTACCAGATCCTGGTCAGGATGGTTCCATCCCTTGTGGAGGAGGACCTGGATGAGTTTGGTGCAGCCGTAAACAGAGTCCAGGAGATCGGTTTTAAGAAGGTCGAGGTGATGCTTCAGCACCCAGTGGTGCGGAGGCTGATGCACGAAATGAGGGCTGCAGGCGCCGCATGCACAGGCCTCAGCTCATTCGGGCCGACTGTTTATGCAGTAACTGACACACAGGCGAGAGATATCGAGGCCACTGCCAATGAAGTGATGGGCGATGTTGGAGGATTGGTTCAGATCACCAGCGCCCGAAACGAGGGCGCTAGAATCAGAGCCGTTTGAGGTCTCAAATTTATTCTTTAAAATGAGATGGTTCAATGAGCGATATCAAATCATTGCTGGAGAAACTGAGCAATGCCCATGGCATATCCGGATGGGAAGGATCAGTTCAGAAGATAGTAAGAGACGAGATTGCGCCTTTTGTTGATGAGGTGAGGGTGGATTCTTTAGGAAATCTCATAGCCACCAGGAAAGGGGAGAGGCCATCGATAATGATCGAAGCCCACGCTGATGAGATTGGGCTTATGGTCAAGCAGGTGGATGAGAAGGGCTTCATTCGCTTCATTCGTATCGGTGGCTGGTTCGACCAGACATTGCTAAACCAAAGAGTCATCATCCACACAAGATCTGGGTCAGTCGCAGGTGTGATCGGCTCTAAGCCGCCGCATGTCATGAAAGAGGAGGAACGCAAGAAGATTGTCGAGGCCAGGGACATGTTCATCGACATTGGCGCCACATCCCAAAGACAGGTCGAGGATCTGGGGATACTGATAGGGACGCCGATATCAATCGATAGGACATTTGCCAGTTTGCTGGGCGACAGGGTCACAGGCAAGGCCTTCGATAATCGCGCCGGCCTGATTGTGATGATCGAGGCCTTGAAGAGGACGAAAGCCAAGTCAACCATCTATGCAGTAGCAACAGTGCAGGAGGAGGTTGGACTGAAGGGCGCAAAGGTAACTGCATTTGACCTGAACCCCGACTTGGCCATCGCTGCGGATGTGACGATACCAGGAGACCATCCTGGAATCGAGAAGAAGGATGCTCCAATAGAGATGGGAAAAGGTCCTGTGCTGGTAGCTGCTGATGCCTCAGGCAGAGGCCTGATCGCCACGCCACAGGTCCTCGAATGGTTGGTTGGCACCGCCAGGGAGTTTGAAATTCCAGTACAGCTGGAGGCCTCCGATGGAGGAACTACGGACGCGTCATCCATCTACCTGACGAGGTCTGGGATTCCAACTGGCGTCATAAGCGTTGCCACAAGGTACATACACTCGCCTGTAGAGGTTCTGTGCTTAAGTGATATCGACAAGGCTGCAGACCTCATGGCAAGGTGCCTGGAGACTGCCCCAAGGTACTTTAAGATATAAATTTTTTATGATATAAATGAAGAGACCATGTCGGATCGCCCCGAAGGTCTCTTTCAGGATTAGATTAACTTCCTCCAATGAGGCTTATGACGAAGAAACCAAGAACTACGCCTACAATGAACACGATAGCAAAAGATGCGTAGATCAGGGATTCACCCAATACGAAGGCTTCCATTAAATCATCTCACAACCAGGACCGGGATCGTCGACCAGTACAGTACCTTTTGAACAACGCTTCCGATCAGAAGCTTTGAGGCGCCTGATTCGCCATGGCTTCCCATGACGATAAGATCAGCTTTCTCGGCTGCAGCAGTGTCTATAACCATGTTTGCTGGCGCTCCAATTCTGACTATCGTATCCACTGGCACGCCCACCTTATCTCCCATGGCCTTGATGCTATCCACTGCCTTGCTGCCGGCTGTCTTCAACTTAGTCTCTACCTCTTTTCTGTCGGAACCAAGCTGTCTGACTGCGCTTGCGATGACAACCTCGTTTACAACGTTGAGCGCTAAGACCTGCGCGCCGAGTGCCTTGGCCAGCTCTATACCCTCCTCAGCGGCTTTCTTAGATTTATCAGAGCCATCTGTGGCGATCAAAATCCGCTTGTACATCCTATCCCACCTTTGATTTGGTTATCACACTGACATTGTATAAATAGCTATCTTCCGGATTCGAGGATTCTTAAGGCCAGCAATGCTGCATTTTCGCCATTATCGATGCCCACACAGGCCACAGGAACGCCCGGCGGCATCTGAACAATTGATAGAAGCGCATCCAGACCGCCCAATTTGGAGCTAACTGGCACGCCTATGACAGGACGCGTAGTCCTGGATGCGATGGCACCGGGCAGAGCTGCGGAGAGGCCAGCCACGCCGATGAAAACGCGGGCGTCCGTTTCAGCGATGTATTTCACCAGTTCCTCGGGGTTTCTGTGAGCGGATAGTATCTTGTGCTCAAATTCTGCTCCCGTCTCTTCGAGCCTGTGCAGTATCTTATCTACGACCGCTTGATCGGATTTGGACCCAGAAATCACGGCAATATCGACCATAAAGCTATCACCTTCTTTTGGTCAGGGGACCACAGTGTCACTATCCCTGGTTTCTTCCATGCAGCTCGTTCTGCTTTTGTATGCTCATCTTAATCAAAATCTCGAAGATATCTCTGATGGCACCAGCATCAAGGTTTAGTTCCGTGGCCAGATCCGTAGCCCTTTCCAAAACCTGTTTCTCCCGCTCTGGATCGTTGATCGGCTTGCCCTCCGCCCTCTTGGCCTCGAAGATCTTTTTTGAGACTTCAATGCGCTGATCAATGAGCCGTACTATCTTCTCATCGATCACCTCTATTTCCCTGCGATGTTCTGCCAGAGCCATTAAAACCCTCGACCCTTGGATGCGCTCATGTTGTTCACCTTGGTTCTTATCACTCTTCCGCCTAAAGGGCGCCAGGCATTTTCGAGCTCATCCATCTTGTCTTCGTCCAGAAGGGCGGCATAAGCAGGTCCCGTGCCAGACAAACTCACCCCCTCAGCCCCGGCCTCCAGAGCTAGGAGCAAAGGCTCGACCGTGAGGCCCAGAGCTCCGCAGTAGGCAAATCCGTTCAGGGTCATGGCCCTTCCCCAGTCACCCTTCATTGCCAGCTCAAAGGCCACATCTGCGAGGGGCGCGATAAGCCTGGAACGTTTGATGTCCGTGTCTTTGGAGAACATCTTGTGGTCAGGCACTAGGAGCATGACATGTCTGGAGAGCTCTTCCCTCTTCAACAGAGCCATCTTATGGTTGTCTGTCACCACCACCCCGCCAAGCATTGAGGCAAGTGCATCGTCCAGAGCACCTGTGATGGTAACTCCAACGTCCAATGCTGCCTTCACTCCGATCTTCGCCGCCTCTACAAGATCCATCTCCTCGTCAAGGGCATCAAGCGTGGCCAGGATAACTGCATTGGCTGCGGTACTGCTGCTCTTGAGGCCTCCGGCCACTGGAATGTCGCTCCAGGTGCGCACAGTTGCTCCATAGGTGCTGCCCAGCCCACTTAGTACCAGCTCTACACAGCGTTCGATCAGGCTGGTGTCAACACCAGGAACGTCACCCCTGACACAGCCGGAGTCGTTCAGCTCCACCTCGGCTGTGGTCCTAAGGCCAATGCCGAAGGCCGAGCCCTTCCAGTTAGCAACTGCATTGAGAATGGTGGCCGCTCCATTTGCACATGCGTATCCCGACAAGATCTTGCCTCTACACTTGCTCCATCTCGAGGATCTTCTTGAGCTTTTCCAGCTCCGCTATCACATCTTCCCTTCCTTGGCGAGCATACTTTGCGATCATCTTGTTGAGATAATCCATTTCTGTGATTGACGAGACGAAGACAGGCTGGTAATTTCCAAGCTCGACTAGGGGTAGAACCTGGACTCCGCCCTTGGTAGTGCCCTCCTCCAGCCCCTTCACAACTACTATGAAGTTGAACTTCTTGTAGCCCAGTCCCCTTGCAATGTTCTTGGCGAAACTGTTCATCTGCTGTACCTTACGAGAAGAGAGATCTTTGTAAGCTGATGTCGAATCTTTGTACTCCACGAACATAATGGAATCATCGGACCAAAGCAGCGCATCATACTCCACCACTGCAATGGAGTTCTTCAGCGCAACAACGTTGAAGAGTACGCCGCGACACCAGCTTATGTTAAGGTGAAGCCTGAAATCAGCCTCTGTCAGGGGCGTGTTCCTGGGCTTAAGAACGTAAGGGTCGCTCGACAGTTCAATCATGTAGCTTTTGTCTTTCTTCGCCAAAGCTTAAAGGATTTTTCCATGGATCTGCTTTTTGCTGAGACATATCGCAAAATGGGCGAATCGACTAACCCTTTGCCAGATTTTGTATCAGGTCAAATATGATCCCTGGCTGAACCAGGGAGATCCTCGCTCCCGAGAGCGCAGCTTTTTTTAGGAGAGATCCGCCAAAAAGAAGCTTTTTTCCAGAGAGGCCCGTGCAAAGCCGGTCAATCTCCATGTCCGACAGTTCGCGCAATGTCTCAAGAGATGATCTGCCCATGCGGTATTCCCAGTAGAACTCCGATCTCCAACGCCTCTCGTACATGGAAAGGAAGCGTCTGGACACATCTTTTGCAGCTACAGCCTTTGCAGCCACAGTCCCGCAGATGGAACCGGCCCGCATGCCGTAAGCCAAACCACTCTGGCCCGCAGCTCCGCCTGTGACCAATAAGGAATCGGATACCATCTCGCCTGGCAAGACGCAGATGGGGTCTCCCCCTCGCTTAATGGTTAGAATTTTCATGTCTTCGATATCAGTGTACTCTGCAGCCTTGTATGCTTTGAACTCTTTTAGGAATCTGCTGAAAAACGACTGCACATTGGGGCCATGGCGGCGCACGAAAACTCCCAAGGTGGCTTGATCGCCACCAGCAGGCGAGAAAGTGGCTTTCCAGCCAGGAGCCACGCTGCCGATCCAGTACTGGAAGAATGACTCCTCTCCAATGCCAGGATGTTCGATAGAAGCTTCCATAGCCCAGGCAATGTCCCCAGGGTGGCGCATCGTGCGTAGGCCTGCCTGGCGTGCGATGGTGGCGCCTATGCCCGAGGCGTCGACCACCACGCGCGCATCGATAGAGTCCTCTTTTAGGGCCACTGTCCTTCGATTGCCATCCAGCTTGGCGCTCTGAGCTTCACCGCAGAGGAGAGTGACACCTGCGCTCTCTGCAAGGCGTTGGTAGCGAACGTCGAACTTCTGTCGATCGATGAAATAGCCCTTCGCAGGAATTGTCACACCGCAACCAGAAGGGCTGATGATTCGCATGCCATCCAGCTCCTTTTGCAGGTAGCAGTCTTCTACCTTGATCTTGGAGCGTTTTGCCATGCCCTCAAAGAGGGTGTTCGCGAGGTGATTTGGGCAATCCAGATTTTTATCAAGCAATATCACGCTGACCCCATCACTTGCAGCTGATATTGCAGCCATGAGGCCCGCAGCCGAAGCGCCCACCACCAGCACGTCACACTTCACGAATAATAGAAACGCTGCAGATGAGATGAACTTTTCCACATTGAGAAAGACAAAAAAGAGGCCAGATCACGCTCTGGCCCATGAAGATCCAAAATCACAAGGCAAGACTTATGATGTGATCTTGCTTTTTGCGATGTACTTGATCAGATCAAGGCCCAGCCTTGACTTCTTCTGGACCTGATTGGCCACATCGTCCATGCCTGCGCCACTGGCCGCGAGGGTGCGAATCTCCTCCAAGGTGGCATCGTCCACAGTGAAGTACTCGTCAAGGTCTTTTCTGTGGCCCCAGACATCTCCTTCCAGCAGCTCGATTCCCTGCATGTCCAGGAATACCTGGATTGCATTTGACATGGTCTTGCGGTAGGAGGGAGGCACCTGGATCATTCTGAGCCTTGGGCATCTTTGCATCAGATTAAGGAAGTCTACGTTGCTTGCTCTGAATGCAAGATGGACTAACTTCTCGTTGGGGTTGAGATTTGGAATCTCATTTTTTGAACTAATTACTCTGAGTCTCATATGTTCTCCGATCTCCTAAAGAATATTTCCTAATATTAATAGACACTTCTATTGTACACATCCGTATAAAACGATAGCATTAGACAGGAAACATGAGTGAAAAAGATAATCTGTAATCATCTAAGATACTAAATTTGACAAAATTGAGGATCCTATAAATGATAATAAGACATAAATTCCACTACCAGATGAGCTTCGACATCTGCAATCTGCTGGTTTGTCTTGATGTTATGCCCCACAGAAGCTGTCAGGAGAAAAAATAGAAACAAAAAAAAGAGTGCCAGACAAGATCAGGCTTTGTAAATTGTATCTTTGAATCAGAATTAAGCGGTGATCTTTGTCCTCGCGATGTACTTGATGAGTTCCGTGCCCAGCCTTGACTTTTTCTGGACCTGATTGGCCACATCGTCCATGCCCGCGCCACTTGCAGCCAAGGTGCGAATCTCCTCCAGGGTGGCGTCGTCCACAGTGAAGTACTCGTCAAGGTCTTTTCTGTGACCCCAGACATCTCCTTCCAGCAGCTCGATTCCCTGCATGTCCAGGAATACCTGGATTGCATTTGACATGGTCTTGCGGTAGGAGGGAGGCACCTGGATCATTCTGAGCCTTGGGCATCTTTGCATCAGATTAAGGAAGTCTACGTTGCTTGCTCTGAATGCAAGATGCACTAACTTCTCGTTGGGGTTGAGATTTGGAATCTCAGTTCTTGAACTTACAACTCTGAGTCTCATACTATCATCACAGACATTAAAAAGCATTCATATTATTAATAGACACTTCCAGTGCACACTTCTGTATAAATCAATTTCCAATTGCCAACTAATCCAAAGCACGAGAAAATGATTTCAAGGATCGATTTCATGATATTTTATGAATAAAGCCGTTATAACTTAATAAAACCTTCGAAATTGACATGATAATATATAGATTTTCTGTAAAGTAATGAAAAAAGATTTTTTACGTGAAATAACCTCTAAATAAAACATCCATAAAACACTATATATTCGTAGTTATTATATCTGCGTTAGCTTTATATAACATATTCGCGGTTGTGCTGGAGAATTAAGATCGCATAGGCGATCGTCTGGCTTTGAAGGCGAAGTGGTTTTAAATAATAGGGGCCTTATAGGAGAAGATCTTTCATGGGCAGGGTAAAGCTTACGGAGACGGTTTTTAGGGACGCTCATCAGTCCCTCCTGGCCACCAGGATGAGGACCAGGGACATGCTACCCATAGCGGAGAAGATAGATCAGGTCGGATTCTTCTCTCTGGAGATGTGGGGTGGCGCGACGTTCGATGCCTGCATTCGGTACCTGAACGAAGATCCCTGGGAGAGACTGAGGGCATTGAAGATGGCCATGCCAAACACACCAATGCAGATGCTGCTGCGCGGGCAGAACCTGGTTGGTTACAGGCATTATGCAGACGACGTTGTTGACAAGTTTGTGCAGAAGGCAGCCGAAAATGGCGTTGACATCTTCAGGATATTCGATGCTGTGAACGATATTCGCAACATGGAGCGATCGATAAAAGCTGCCAAAAAAATGGAGAAGCATGTCCAGGGTGGAATCAGCTACACCATTAGCCCTGTGCACACCAATGAGCAATTCGCAAAATTTGCAGTCAAGCTTGCAGAGCTTGGCTGCGACTCCATCTGCATCAAGGACATGGCCGGACTTATCACTCCCCAGAATGCCTATGATCTAATCCGCGAGATCAAAAAGGAGGTTCGATTGCCTGTAAATCTCCACACGCACTGCACCAGTGGCATGGCTCAGATGAGCTACTTTTATGCCTGTCAGGCGGGTGTGGACATCCTTGACACTGCCATGTCCCCGCTATCCGGTGGTAGCTCTCAGCCCGCCACAGAAAGCCTGGTCGCAGCTCTACGGGGCACTCCTTACGATACAGGATTGGATTTGGAGCTTCTAACAGAGATCAAGAGATACTTAGAGAAGATCGTGGAGATCTATGCGTCGGTCTTCAATCCCATTGCAGCCCGATTGGACACCAATGTTCTGGCCTACCAGATTCCAGGAGGCATGCTCTCAAATCTTGTCTCGCAGCTCATCGAGCAAAAGGCAATGGATAAGTATGAGGAAGTTTTGGCGGAGATACCAAAGGTCAGGAAGGATCTGGGGTATCCCCCCCTGGTCACGCCCACCAGTCAGATAGTGGTTACTCAGGCGGTCCTGAACGTCATCACCGGCGATCGGTACAAGATGGTGCCAAAGGAGGTCAAGGACTACGTAAAAGGCCTCTATGGAAAATCCCCGGCCATGATAGATCCAAAGGTGAGGCTCAAGGTGCTCTGCGATGAGGAGCCCATCACTGTGCGTCCTGCCGATCTACTGCCTCCAGAGTACGAGAGTGCCAAGAAGGCTGTCGACGCCCTGGGCCTGGCAAAGAAAGAAGAAGACTACCTCACCTATGTTCTATATCCTCAGGTAGCCCTAAAGTTCTTGCAGGGTGCAGCAGTCGAGGAGCCTCTGGTCAAAAAGCAACCATCTGCACCTAATGCATCAGTTTCCCTCAAAGCGGAACCCATTGCCCTGAACGTAGAGATAGATGGTGAATCCTACCTGGTGAAGGTGGCTCCGGCAGGAATGACCGTCCAGGAGGCTCAGCCTAAAACTCCCACGGATGGAGTTACAGTGCCCATGCAGGGTGTCATCATCCGCTACATTGTCAAGAAAGGCGATAAAGTATCAAAGGGAGATGCTATTGCCGTTCTGGAGGCCATGAAGATGGAACAAAACATCCTGGCCAATAAAGATGGGACCGTCAGGGAGATCTACGTCAAAGAGGGCACAACAGTCGCTCCGGGCGATGCTCTGATGTCCATAGATTAGTGAGGATAGGCGCGAAGCGGCTCAGGGGTCCTAGGAGATAGTGCACCCAGCCTAGGATGAACTCAGGGCTAATTCCCGCCAATTCATTGGCGGGGGCCGTCGCGTCAACTGAAATCCAACACTGTCTTTTCCTCTGGCTGCCTTCCCATAGCCATCAATGCCTCGTTCTTATTATTAAGGAAATCTTGGTTTGATGGGTCCAAAGATGCAGCCTTATCAAGGCACATCAGTGCATCTTCGCTACTGTTTAGCTCTATCAGAATCAGGCCTTTCGTGTTCCAGGCATCGGCATTCTTCGGGTTCTGTTCGATCGCCAAATCCAAAAAACGCAAAGATTCGTTGTACCTGCCCATGATCCCTAAAACAAGGCCTTGCCTATACCATGCTCTGTCAAGTGATGGATCAAGGGTCGTAGCTCTGCCAAATGCGTCCAACGAGTCGCTGTATTTTTTTTGCTTCTCCAGGATTATGCCCTTGTTGTACCACATTTTGGCGTCATTCGGGTTGATCTCAAGGGCCTTATCTAAAGAATCCAGAGCCTCTTCGTCTTGCCTCAGAGCACCTGAAAGTATAAGGGCCCGATCATTATAGGCCTGGGAGTTGGATGGATCGAGCTGGATGATCTGATCAAAGCTATCAACAGCTTCTTGATATCTTTTCAGCTTGATCAACAGATTGGCCTTGAAGTTCCATGCCCATAGATCAGAGGAGTTCAGATCCAGGTATTCATCGATGTCCTGCAGTGCAAGGGAGTAGGTGCCATTGTGGTAGTCACTGGCCGTCTGTGCGAGCCAATATTCAGCATCCTGACCCGTCCCTGCCATGATTATTGCAAAGGAGATGGTTAGGAGATGAATCGCGATATGCCTCATGCTGTATAATGTATTGTAGGAAGTGAATATAGGTTTCGGTCGATTTCATTTTGAGATATTCCGTTTACATGATGCTTTTATCAGGCAATTTTAGATTTATAACCCAAGGCGTATATTTTTAATATACTCTTCCCTAATGGCGAGCCAGACTCTCCCCAAACAAATATCTATGATCCTTTCGAAGTTTGGTCAAACAAAGGCACTAAACAAAACTCGTTCACATCCACCAGGCCCATGTCAGTCAGCTTCAGCTCAGGAATCACAGGCAGGCATAGAAATGAAAGCGTCATGAATGGGTCCGGCAGATTGCACCCCAGCACGCGGGCTGCGTCAATGCATTCGTCTATCCCGTCTGCCACATCTCGCATATCTCTCTCTGAGAGCAGACCTGCCACTGGCAGAGGTAATCTTGCCCGTGCCTTGCCGCCCAAAACCACGGCCATGCCACCGTTCATCTGGACGACAGACTGAACGGCTGCAAGCATGTCTTCATCTGTGACCCCAACAGATACGATGTTATGGGAGTCGTGTGCGACTGAGGTGGCAATAGCTCCTGATAAAAGGCCGAAGCCCTGTACAAGCCCAAGGGCCACGTTGCCAGTCGCCTTATGCCTCTCTACGACAGCCATCTTCAGAATATCCCGCTGGATGTCAGAAACAACCCTGCTGCCTGCAATCTTGGGTTGAAGGAGCAGGGATTTTGTGATGATCTGGTCAGGTATGATGCCGATGACCCTGGCCATGCCAGCTTTGGCTGCTATCTCGAATGACTGAAGCCCGATCTTGCCGATTTGCATAGACCTTTTTTTGGGAACGGGGGCACTCTGCAGTCCTTCAATAAGATGGCCATCTTCCGCCACAGTCCTTCCGTCCTTAATTACCATGATCACATGTGGATCTTTCAAACTGTCCAGCACAGCAATATCTGCTCTGTATCCAGGAGCTATGGCTCCAAGATCTCTCAAGCCGAAATACTCTGCTGCATTAAGGCTTGCGATCTGCAGAGCAATGATTGGATCGAGCCCCTCTTGGATGGCGGTCCGAATCATGAAGTCGATATGTCCCTCTTTAAGAATGTCTGCAGGATGTCGGTCGTCTGAGACGAAGATGAAGTGCCTGGCGTTTTGAGGCGTGACGAGCGGCAGAAGATCACGCAAGTTCTTTGCGGCACTGCCCTCCCGGATCATAATGTACATTCCCTGGCGCAACTTTTCCTTCGCCTCTTCCAGGCTCGTGCACTCGTGGTCGGACCTGATGCCTGCTGAGATATACGCCGTCAGGTCGCGCCCGGAGAGCCTCGGAGCATGGCCGTCCACGCGCTTTGCTCCTGCCAGCCTGATTTTTTTCAGCACTTCGGGATCGCGGAAAATTACTCCTGGAAAGTTCATAACCTCTGCAAGGCCAAGGACCCTCTCGTGGTCGACAAGTCTTGCAAGGGTTTTGGCGTCCAAGGTCGCCCCGGAGGTCTCCATGCTGGTAGCTGGAACGCATGAGGGGAGCATTAAAAAAACATTCAAAGGAACATTTTTGGATGAGTCGAGCATGTAGTGGATGCCGTCTTCGCCCCATACGTTGGCGATCTCGTGGGGATCGATGACCACGGAAGTCGTGCCCTTTGGAACTGTTGCACGCGCGAACTGCGGAATTGTGACCATGGAGCTCTCAACATGCACATGTCCATCGATGAATCCTGGAGCGAGGATCCTGCCGCCAAGATCTAAAACCTGGCGTGCGCTTGTGCAGTCGAAGCCAACTATTCGGCCTTTGTGAACGGCGACGTCTGCTCTGTGCACCTCGCCTGAGAGAAGATTAGCGATCCTCGTGCCTTCGATCAGGAGGTCCACCTCCAACTCTCCGCGGGCGGCTGCAATCAGTTCTTCGAGACAATCCATAACTTTTCCATCTCACTGCTTCCTTATAAAATTGCGTTCAATGTCGGATAGATTTAAATCGATTGGGCTAAAATAAAGGCGAAGTGTGTGGGAAGTGAAGGATATTCTTCTCAAAGTGGCCAAGGCCTATCCGAACGACTCTGCAAGGGGCATTGCCAGGCTGGACCCTAATGCTCTGCTCACTCTCAGGCTCTCTCCGGGAGATATCATCGAGATCGAGGGAAAGAGGCTCACTGCAGCCAAGGTCTGGCGCGCGGACCGGCAGGACTGGTCGCAGGATTACATCAGGATAGACGGATTCATCCGCCAGAACGCTGGGGTGGGAATAGGAGATCGAGTGAAGATTCGCAAGGCCAGATACACTGACGCGCAGCGCATTGTCCTCGCTCCGCCATCTGGCTCACACATGCATTATGGGGACGAGGCAGCTGATATGATTCGCCGCCAGACGCTGAAGCGACCTGTGGTGGAAGGCGATATTCTTCCGATCATGAGCTCCGGCACTCATCCCTTCGTGGGCCGCATGGAGGCTGTGCCCCTGGTCGTAACCGAAACAAATCCCGATGGTGTCGTTGTAATTTGTGAGCGAACCGAGATCATTCTCCTGGAGAAACCGGCCAAAAGCGTTCGCTCTGTCAAGGCCACGGGGACCACTTATGAGAATGTGGGCGGTCTGCGAGAGGAAGTGCAGCGGGTTCGGGAGATGATCGAGCTGCCCATGAAGCATCCCGAAGTCTTTCAGAAGCTTGGAATTGAGCCGCCAAAGGGCGTACTTCTCTTTGGGCCCCCAGGCACAGGCAAGACGCTCATCGCGAAGGCAGTGGCCAATGAGAGTGGAGCTAACTTCTTTTCCATAGCAGGGCCGGAGATAATGTCTAAGTATTACGGCGAGAGCGAGCAGAGGCTGCGAGAGATCTTCGAAGAGGCTCAGAAAGGGGCACCATCCATCATATTCATCGACGAGATCGACTCAATTGCTCCCAAGCGCGGAGAGGTCACGGGCGAGGTGGAGCGGCGAGTTGTGGCTCAACTCCTGGCAATGATGGATGGCCTGAAGGAGCGCGGCCAGGTCGTGGTGATAGGGGCGACAAACAGGGAAGACGCCATCGATCCAGCCCTTCGGCGTCCCGGCAGGTTCGACAGGGAGATTGAGATAGGAGTTCCAGATCGAGCGGGAAGGGTGGAGATACTGCAGATCCACACGCGAAATATGCCAATTGCCGAAGACGTCAACCTTGAAAGCATGGCTGACAGGATGCATGGCTTTGTGGGCGCAGACATAAGCGCTCTATGCAAAGAAGCTGCCATGAGAGCCCTGCGCCGTTACCTCCCGGATATGGCCTCAGAGGATGAGATTCCAAAGGAGATCATCGATAAGATGCAGGTTGTGGGCAGCGATTTCGAGGATGCCCTGAAGGAGATCGAGCCGTCCAGCATGAGAGAAGTTCTGGTAGAAGTGCCGCACGTCACCTGGAACGACCTGGGAGGTCTTGGTAACCTCAAGCAGGAACTCATCGAGGCGATCGAATGGCCACTCAAGCGACCTGAGAAGTTCCGCCAGATGGGCATTCGCCCGCCCAGAGGCATCTTGCTCTACGGTCCCCCGGGAACTGGCAAGACCATGATCGCCCAGGCAGTTGCCAACGAGACCAACGCAAACTTCATCAGCGTACGTGGGCCTCAGATGCTCTCCAAGTGGGTTGGAGAATCGGAGAAAGCCATACGAGAGATCTTTCGCAAGGCAAGGCAGGTCTCTCCTGCAATCATATTCTTCGACGAACTGGATGCCATCGCGCCTATGAGGGGACTGGAGGAGAGCAGCCACGTTATGGAACGGGTGGTAAACCAGCTCCTCGCTGAGCTGGATGGTCTGGATTCCCTGAAGGACGTGGTGGTAATAGCAGCCACAAATCGTCCGGACATCCTTGACCCGGCGCTCTTGCGCTCTGGCAGGTTCGATCGATTGCTAATGATAGGGCCGCCGGATAAGCTGGGCAGATATGAGATCCTTAAAATTCATGCCTCCAGGATACCAAATGGCGAGGACGTCAATTTGGAGGAGCTGGCAGAACTGACCGAGGGTTATGTGGGCTCTGATCTGGATTCGCTTTGCTGCGAGGCTGCAATGCTGGCCATGCGTGAGAATCTCGATAGAGTGGATATGAACCACTACCGTGAGGCCTTAAAGAAGGTCAGGCCGAGCGTGGAGGAGAGTATGATAAGCTACTACGAGCGCATCAGCGAGAGGTTCAAGGGCGGAGTGAAGATCGAACCCAGCTCGTTGATCGGCTACAGATAAAAAAAACCAAATCGCATTTGAATTGCTCAATGGGATGGTGTTGGAGAATGGGAAAGGTGTTCGCGGGAACCATGGCCGGCAAGGAGATTGTGAACATCGACGGGACGGTGTTGGGCGAGCTTGAGAACGTGGTCTTCGAGCTCAAGACAGGAAAGCTGGTGGACCTGGTGGTAAAGCCCGATTCAGAGCTCAACCGCATGAAGTACAGGGAGCAGGGAAAGTTCGTGCTGATACCCTTCAGTTCAGTAGTTGCCGTGAAGGATTACATCGTGGTGGACGAAAGCCGGGCAGTGAAGAGGGAAGGATGACAATGTTCAAAGTAATCCATCCAGTCCACCTGGCCAGGAGGCAGATCGATCTCGCCTTCGATTATTTTCATAACCAGATTTGCTACCTCCTGCGGCGTCTTTCCAGTGGTGTCGATCTCATCCACGCGGTGGCATTTCTCCACGGCCTCGACAAGAATCACATCTAGCGCCTCAGCTTCCAGATTCTCCCGCGTCTTTTCATGCGAATATCCGCGCGCCTCCAGACGCAATCGAAGCACTGCAGGATCCAGCCTCAGGACGATCGACCAGTCTGCGAAGTGGTGGGAGAAATGGCCTTCCAGGATGCAGAGCTCTTCAGAATCCTGCTCTTTCAGGCGCTTGCCAAGCCCCTCCATGTCAGCCTCAAGGCAGCCACGACAAGGGTCCAGCCCAAAGTTCAGTCCGTCCTTCACAAGGGCATTGATGTCGATGACTTTGTAGGGGAGGAGCCTGGCAACTGTTGTCTTTCCAGTGCCCGGTGTGCCCGTGAGCGCTATGTACATATCTCCCAGAATGCAGAAAGAAAGCGGTCGTTCTCTGCTGGAGTCCCCACGCTAACACGCGCGTGGTGCTCACCTGCTCCCCTAAATGAGCGGCAGTCCCGAATGATGATGCCCCGTTTCAGGAATTTTTCCACGAACTCGTCTGAAGGCTCTTTTGTATCGATGTAAATGAAGTTGGCCTGCGAAGGATAAGATTCGATCTCATTTTGCAGTCGCATCCTCTCCGCACGTATTTTTTTCACAGACTGGTGCATGAAATCCAGATCAGAGAGCGCAGCGACCCCCGCAGCTACAGAGGCGCAGGTTATGCCGAAGAATGGAGGCGCAGCTCTGCGGTACTGATCTGCGATCCATTGAGGTGCAACGGCATAGCCAAGGCGCATGCCAGCCAGTCCAAAGGCCTTTGACATTGTTCGGCCGACCACGAGGTTCTCGTACTCCTTCACCAGGTCGATCAGGGAGACGTCTGCGAACTCTACATACGCCTCGTCCAGGAATATTATAGCATCAGTGCTCTCTACAATGGCTCGCACGTCCTCCTCAGTTGTGACGTTTCCCGTGGGATTGTTCGGAGAGCATATGAAGGCCATCTTAGTGCCTTTGGGCAGATCTGTTGAAGCCCTGAATCCGTCGTCTCGCGGCGAAAAAACTGGCGTGGCTCCGGCCATGATGGTCAGGATCTCGTAGTAGCTGAAGGTCGGCGTGGGTATGAAAGTTTTGTCGCCTGGCTCCAGAAAGAGCCGCGTTAAAGTGTCCATCACTCCATCCATGCCAGCTCCAATTGTTATCATCTCCTCGGGAAAACCAGTATACTTCGCCAGACCCTCGATCAATTCCTCTGGCTCAGGATACCTCGAAGGAGATATTCTCTTCAAAGCCTCTGCTACCTTTGGGCTGGGACCGTAGGGATTCTCATTGCTGCCCAGCTTTACGATGTCCTCCGGCCTCAGGGCGTATCTTTGGGATATCTCGGCAAAGCCCTTGCCTGCGACGTAGGGCTTGAGCATCCTCAGACACTGTCGGAGCTCAGGAAGCTTTTTTGAGCGACTCTCCAATGACCCTCACCACTCTGTCGATCTGCTCCTCAGTTACCACCAGGGGCGGGATGAGGCGAATGGTGTGCTCGTTCGTACTGTTGAGCAGGACCCCCTTTTGCAGTGCATTCTCCACCAGGGCCTTGCAATCTGCGTCCAGGTCAATGCCCACCATCAGGCCAAGGCCTCTGATCTCGCGCGGACCAAGGTCTTTGAGCTCTGCACGCAGGTATGCTCCCAGCTTCGCAGACCTTTGCACCAAATCCTCCTTCTCTATGACCTGTATTGTCGCCAGCGCAGCGGCGCTGATCAGTGCACCTCCGGCAAAGGTAGACCCATGGTCGCCCTTCTGGAATGCATCTGCTACAGCACCCGTGGCGAGCATGGCGCCCATGGGCAGGCCTCCTGCCATGGCCTTGGCCAGGGTAATCATATCTGGCAAAACCCCTGAATGCTCCTTTGCAAACCACTTTCCAGTGCGGCCAAAGCCTGTCTGCACCTCATCGAAGATGAGCAGAGCGCCAACATCGTCGCAGATCTGGCGAGCGGCGCGTAGGTAGTCTGCATCTGCCACATAGACTCCTGCTTCGCCCTGAACTGGTTCCAGAATTACTGCGCCCTTGTCCTGGGTCACGGCTGCCTTCAGGGCTTCTTGATCATTGTATGGAATGAACGTTGCCTCATTAAGAGGACGGAAAGGCTCTCTGTAAATTGGTTTGTAGGTGCTGCCGAGGGCTCCGAGGGTGCGGCCGTGAAAGCTGCGCTCGGCAGCTACGATCTTTGACTTCCCAGTGGCACGACGTACGAGCTTGAGGGCGGCTTCCACGCTCTCGGCTCCTGAGTTGCAGAAATAGGCCCTACTCATGCCCGTGAGCCTCTTCAGCTCCTCTGCCAAGATAACCTGATTCTCTGTGTAGTATAGATTGGACGTATGAATAAGCGTCTCAGCCTGCTTTTTTATGGCTTCTACGACCTCTGGATGGCAATGTCCCACGTTGTTCACTGCTATGCCTGCCACGAAGTCCAGGTACTCTTTGCCGTCTGAGTCCCACACCGTTGCACCTGAGCCGCGCACCAGCGCAACATTCTGGCGGCTGTAGGTCTGAAATATAGCTTCAGACTCGCGTTTTTTGAGTTCTTCTTTGTCTATCATAGCGTACTCTTCGCAAAGTGTTGCAAGCAAGAGCAAATATAGCTTCCGGATAGAAAAGAGCCAAATCTGCCTTCGGCCCAATCTCCTGGATCCTTGCTGGTACTGGTCGGCCCTTGAACGTATGTGACTAATCCCGCCAATAAATTGGCGGGCATCTAGGCTTTAGCCACAGACTGTAGCCCCAGT
>CAZRYL010000017.1:0-41788 GCA_964604285.1 uncultured Methanotrichaceae archaeon | reverse complement strand
GGTGTTCGCCACGTCGGCGATTTCCTGGCGCACCTGTTTCACACTTCCGCCGTTGTTGTAATACTTGACCTTGCGGCGCGACGGGTCGGCCTCTTCGAATTCACCGCCCCAGGCTTTTCGCCACTTGTACTTGGTCTCGTTGCTGGATGCCTCGCCGATTCCGTAGCCAATCAGGCGACCGTCCAGGATTGAAAAAACCTTGACCTTGACGCGGAAGCGTGCCTCGTCATCGGTCGAAAGGTCTTGCACTTCCGGATCGACGCCAAGGCGAAAAGTCATAAGGATTTTTTCGGCTCCCGCCTTGTAAAGCGTCGGTTTGGTCAGTTCCTTTCCGTCCTCGTCCCGTTTGCTCGTTCCGGGGATGACCCCATAATGAACGCCGGGCTTCATAACGGCCTCCATGACTTGCTGGATGGCCTGAACCTGGTTTCTCATTTCAACGGCGCTTAGGACCCGTGGCTCGATGTCCTGAACTTGGGCAGCCACTTCCAGCGCTGTCTGCTCCCCCTTGGCCGGGGCTTTCTGTTCCATAGTGTCCTCCTTTTTGGTGTGCGGTTAAAAATTCCCGCCAAGACCCAGGGCTTAAAGCCCGAGTTTTTCGCGGATGTCATCGCC
The DNA here is from genome assembly GCA_964604285.1 of uncultured Methanotrichaceae archaeon. GTDB lineage: Archaea > Halobacteriota > Methanosarcinia > Methanotrichales > Methanotrichaceae > Methanothrix. Next base: position 41,173 of record CAZRYL010000017.1, on the reverse strand, counting down.
CGGTTTCACCCCCTTGTCATGCAGGGTTTTCGCGTAAGCCATGATCGCGAGCCCCACGTGTTCCTGCTTGGAAATTTTTTGCAGGCCGTTCGTGGTGTATGCCCTGGCAACCTTGTCAAGCGTTGCCAGGGCCGCGGGATGGACCCGCGCGCCCAGCGGTTTCGGTGTTGCGTTTTTGGTAGCCAAGAGTTTCACCTCCCTTCTGGCGTACACTATAACCGCCTGCCTGCATTTTGTAAATCAAAATGTTTGCAATTTGCTCCACAGGCCGCCATGAAGGCCGCGAACGTTTCCGGAGACTTCCTGAACCATTTGCAGGGCAAAAGCCCGAACATCATGGTCAGGCCATGCGGGTCCGTGCATCCCTGTTCGATGTTCCAGGAAGCGCAGGCCGCGCAGCCGGCCAGCAAAAACAATTCAATCGCGCCCTTGTCGAACTTGGTGTAGTCAATCTTTTTATGTTCGTTGTCCATCGCCGTTCTCCCTTCGGAAGTTTCCCCCCGGCGTGTCGTTACCAGCAAAGCACCGGACCGGCCAGCGAAGCCGTCAGGTAAATAATGGTCGTCTCGGCATTTGCAAGCGCCTCGGCGTACTTGGCGGAAAGCTCCGCGTTCGCTTTGATGGATTCGCTGACGTGTTCCATGAGCGACAGCGACGCTTCCGTGACCTGCTTGATTGTTTCAACGTCCGGCCCTTCCTGTTCCGCCTTAGTCAGCAGTTGCCGGAAATGCAGCGCCGCGGTGTCCGCCGCGTGCTTGATGCCATGCGGCGCGTCCGCCAGTCTTTCCGCGATCTGATTCAGCCCGTCGGCTGTCTCGCCCAGGAAAACCATAAGCGACTCCCGTGCCTGTTCGTTCATGTTGCCCTCCCGCGCTTTGCGCTGTTAGTTGTTCCTGGCATTTTGCCAGGCTTGAGCCTGCCGCATTTCCGATTCCAGCCTGGCCAGCCCCTTCATGGCCTTGTGGGCCACGATCCGGGCCGCCAGCATTCGCAGCCAATCAAGCATTGGTATCACCCCTTTCGCGTTTTCGCGCCAATCTGTCCAGCGCGTCGGCCAGCGCCGCCGTCCTTTCAGTATAAAGGCACAAGTTTTCCCGTGCCGGTTCGAGCCCGCCGCGGGCCATGTTCGCCATGTCGTTCAGCGTGGTTTCGCTCATAACGTCCGCGATGGTTGAAGTCGGGCGCGCGTCGGTTACAATCCAGACCTTTTGTGTGCTTCGGATAATCATGGCTCCCCCTATTCGTTTTTCAAAACTTCCGCACACGTCACGATGGACCTGAACGGGCCATGCATCGAAAGCGAACCGCCAAGGGTTGACTTCACCGCATAGAAGGCGGCGCGTCCCGCGATCTGAATGCTGCCCATATTGGTTTCGATCTCGGGGTCGGTGTCAAGGTCGCCATTGTAAACGTTGGTGACTTTCAGCCCAGCCGCTTCGATCTCTTTGCGAAGCGCAGGAACCAGGGCGTTCAGCGTGTCCATTTTCTGTTCTAGTCTGTCCAGGTTATCCATGATAAAGCCTCCGTTAATTGTTATAGTCCAGCACCAGCAGTTCCCAAAGGGCAGGCAGGGCGCCGACCCGATAATCAAGGCGCCGGCCATTCGGCAGGGTCTCGATCTCGCCGTCGCGCATCAGGCCAAGTTCGCAGTAAAAAGCGACTTCCTTCACCAAGCACCGGCGGTGCGCTTCTGTCATTCCCCAGGTCGCCACTTCCTGCGCCATTGTCATCCCGTTTTCTAAAAGTTGCTTGTCCATGTCGCCCTCCTGTCCTTCGTTCTATTTATATTATCGTACCAAGCTAACATTTTGTAAAGCAAAAAGTTAGCATTTTGATTAAATTGTTTGCTTGGAAAATAAGGATTTTCGGGAATGGGTAAAAAAAGAAGGCCGCCCCGGCGGCCAAGACAGGGCGGCCAAGCGCGCAGCGGGAGGGATCGCTGCGGCTTAAATTTACTCTTTGATTTCCATCGACTCCGGCGCTTTGGCTTTTCCGTAGGCATCGCCGCCGGCGTACACAGAAAAGGCCAGGCCCACCGCTCCGGCCGCGGCAGCGAATACACTGACGACGTGGACGGCGCCTTCTGGCCGAATGATCGCCGTGGCTGCGGCAATTAAACAGATGCCGGCTTCGACCGCCAGCATTTCACGGAATGCCGTTAAGCGTCGGTATCCTTGTTTCGGCTTGCTCATGCTACCCCCTAAAATTTCAGCGAGACAAAGGCGGCCCATGTTCGGCGGTCCGCCAGGTCCACAAGATAGGCCAGGCCCGCGGACGTGTTGGCCGAAAGCTGGCCGGACACACCAAGGCCGGCGCGCGTGCGCGTGAAGTCAAGGTCGGAACGGATCGGGATATAAACCACGGCGTCGGCATTCATCCGCCACCAGGAAAAGAACGACACGTCCACGCCCAGCAGCAGGTCGGTCGAAATTCCAAGCGACGCCTTTGGATCAAAGCGGAAGCCCCAGTCTATCCGGTCGGAGTAAACGACGAACGTGTTGCCGGCATCTGACACGACCACCGCCGGCTGAATGACGTGCCCGGGCTTGGGCGTTGGAACCGCGACCGGGATTGCGGCCACCGGCTTTTCGTGATTCGGAAGCGGTGGAAGATTCGCCAGCGTCCCCGGGTCAGTGATCGGCGTGACCGCGACCGCTGGGGCGCCAGGCTGCGGGCCCGGACCGTGGCATCCGGATTTTAGCAGGTAGGTCGTGGAAAAGATTGCCACGGCCAGCGAGACAATTAAAACGGTGTTTTTCAGATTCATCAGTGGCCCCCTTTTTGGATGTGCTGCCATATCGGATCGAATATAAAAAACTTGGCAACGGTTCCCAGGGCGGCAAGCAGTCCGATGATGATGGACCCGGACCAGGCGGCGGTTGTCTTGAAGCCGTCCACAAACTTCTGGACGCGCTCGAATTCCTTCAAGGCTTTTGCGCGCGCTTTCTCCTGGGCCTCGGTCTGGTTTTTCCAGGCCAAAATAATTTTAACGTCCGCCTTGATTTCGTGCAGAAGTTCCAGCCGGTCGCATTCAAGTTGTTGCATGGCTGCGGCGCGCGCCTGCCGCTGGATTTCTGCTTTTTCCCATTCCGCCCGGGTGACGAACATTGTGGGCCACACTTCCTCGGGTGTCGATCCGTTCGGCGTCATCCTTCCCCCTCATTTCATAAGTCCGTTGTTTTTTAAAACCGCAATCGCCGTGGCGGCGTCCATTGCCTTCAAAGGGTTTCCGACTGGCGAACTTTGCGCGTGCGGAAATTCTTTAAAACTCTTCCAGTCGCCGGCCCAATAAAGTCCGCATTTCCTGACCGCGGCGCCGTAGGCATCCCAAAGCCGCATGGTCTCGCCGGTATATTCCCACGCCGGCTTTCCGCCCACCAAGGGAACGGCGTCAAACGCTTCGGCGTAATTGTGCCACGATTCGCCCGGGCCTGCGTTCGTCACGTGCGGACCATTGCACGGGCCCACGGCTTCCAAGATTTCAGCCAGGAACCCGAAGCCGCGGCCGGCAAGGTCCGCCATTTTGGCTTTGATCTCCGCCAGGCTGCGCGATTGGCGAAACAGGCGCGCCTGCTCTTCCAGGGTCCGCAAGGTGCAATAAATTGATAGGTCGAACCCCTGCGCCTGGCACTCCCGCTTTACCGCCTCGGCACGTTCCCGGACCCCCGGGGTTAGGTCATTTAAGCGCTGGGAAGCCATCTTTTTCCCCTTCCTGGCTAGTACCCTAGCCGAAAAATGCGAGCGCCCAAAGGAAACGAACGTGGCGCAAGCGGCGGGCATTCCAGGCGGCTTTTTTAATGGGCCTGGATGTACCCGGTCAATTTTTCCATTTCCGCGTCGGTCATAGCCCCCGCCGCGGTGAACATAATGTCAAAAAGCCCGGTAAAATATCCCGGGTGGGTAGCGGTCCCGCCCAGGTTAAAGGCTGTCGTCAGGTCGTTCGTGGTTCCGGTGGCCGCGGCGTCTTTCTCTTCGCCGTCAATCAGGACGGCCAGCGCCACGGTGGCGGAATGCCGGAAGCCGTAAATTGCCCAAGCTTCGCGCGTGAAACTGGTCTGCGCCATGTCCTCGCCGGCGTGGTAGTTATAGGCGGTGGCCAGGTCTGCGCCGCTGTCATAAGTCCCGAACATTAGCCCGATGTTGATGCCTTCATTGGCGAAAAGTTTGGGAAGCTTCCAGAAGTTGTCCGGGGAAGCAACGTCCACCGGTTCCCCTGTCACGTTGGCTCCGGCCAGCACCAGGGCGTCCGTGTTCGTAATGAAGTCAGCCAGGGTTTTCCCTGTCGAAGTCAGGAAGTCGTCAGACCCATCGAACGAAATGGCCGGGAACCCGTTTTTAATTTCAAACAGGATCCGGGGCTGGTATGCCTCGGTGGTTTGCAGCAGGTCCCGACTGTTTCCCGTCTGGTCATAAATGGCCGAAACGTAAAGTTCCATGTCGGTCCCGTCGATCCACTCCCCGTCCTCTTCGGTTTGGAAATATGGGAAGTATTGGCAGCAGTCGTAGACCTCGAATTCGTTGCCGGTGATGGCGTCGCGGATTTTTAAAATATAATCCGAAGCGCAGCCGGCCAGGCGGTGCGTTGCGAACGCCCCGGTCAAAGACAAGTCCAGCGGTGCAAAGTCCTCGGTTTCCTCGTTCGTTCGGACGCCCTCGGCTGAAATGAGCGTAACGAAACCCTGGTGCGTGATCTCCGTGGGCGCTACCTGGCGTTCATAAACTCCCATGATCGGGTTGTGAATGATGCCGTATTGCTCAAGGGACAGCGTGGGCAAAAGCGGGATTTGCACGCCGATAATGCTTTCCTTGAATTGCTTGGTTCTGGTCAGTTCCGCGGTTGCATAGTCCGAAGCAATATCCCGGGACATGGCGAAGGCGTTGTCGAAAGTGTCCGTTTCAATAATTCGGCCAAGCAGGTTTTGACTGGCTTCATCTTCCACCGACACCTGTTCAGTCCCGTAAAGGTCCGAGGCCGGCTTGTAGCAAACCGCGTCTATTTTGGCGGAATTGATGACCGTGTTGGCGGCGTTTCCGGTGATCGTGATGGTTCCCACGCCCTGCCCGGAGTCGAAGCGAACCGTGGCGTTTCCGCAGGTGGTGTTTCCGGCTCCGTCGTTCACGGCGTAAACCGACCCGTTCACGTCCACGTGGCAATGGCGCAGCGTTCCGCCGCTTCCCTTTTTCGACGGGTAGGCATACTTGGCGTCGATGACATAAACCTCGCCAGCGTTTAAGATGGTCGGAAGTTCCGACGACGACCAAAACGGGTCGCCGGTTCCGATGTCCGTGATTGCTTGTTCTACCCAGCGGTTCACCAAGACGGTCACGCGATTCGCAAGGGGATTGCCCAGCGAATACTGGCCGGCGTTGGTTTCAAGTCCGGTGATCCCTTCCGTGGTGTCCGCCTTAATGTTCCAGGTCGCGCGGAAAGTGTCAGCCGTTACCGCCGGAGAAATTTGCCAGTTTGCGGTGACGCTCTTGACGTGCGCCTTCCAGTAAACGCAGAACATATTCGGGGAAAGCCATTGATCCAGCAAGGCGCGATTTTTCCAAAATTCAGCCTTCCACCGGATGTAGGTTTTAAGCGCCACGGTTGTCGGGATCATTTGCCCGGGCGTGACCTTCACCCAGGCGTCCCAGGTGTTCCCGTCATTCGAAACCTGGACGAAAAAGTCAACGTTTGAGACTTGATCCAAAAGCCCATTAAAAAGCTTTTGCCCAATGCCCGAGACCTCGGCCTCAAAAATCCCCCAGGTGGCGACCGATCCGCAAAGATGCCTGGGCGAAACAAGGTAACCGTTTCGACCGTCGCCGATCGGCGCAATGGCCCCGGTCATCTTCTGCCGGAAGTACGCCAGGCGGTACCCGGGCTGATAGGTCCCAAGCTGCCAGTTCGGGTAGTTGCTGGTTGTAAGCTGCGCCTCGCGGGCCGGGTCCGGACCGATGACGATCTTGCCGGAATAATCGTCGGTTGGTGCTGGATACCATGACGACGCGGTATAAACTATAATTGCGGCGTTCGTGTAATAATGGGTGTTCCCTATGACGTAATCAATGGGATCGCCTGCGCCTAAATACGAACCGCTCCCGTAGTCGACCTCGATGTCATCCCAGCTTATGCGCCCATCGGTTCCCTGCTTGGCATAGGGTCCGAATTTAGTGGAACCGCAAAGTGACGCCCCTAAAGAATTCCAATCAAAGCCGTAATAAAGTAACTGGTGCCACTGGGCGTTCCAAATTTCGTAAGGGTTATAGGCTTGCATATAAACCCGGACACCGAACGACGAAACGTCAAAACAAAAATACTGCGAACCCTCGTACACGTAATATTGGGTCGGGGCTTCTGCCAATACCGCCAAAACCCCGCCGATCATGCGAGTTAAAAACACGCTGACAATAATTCGGTTTGGGTTTCCCGGGTCTGGCGTGCTGACAATACGCACCGCAATCCAGTTTGCAGAGTCAATATATTTTATAAACCATCCGCCCTCGCGCGCGTTGCTCCGATCAAGATAAATTTTCCCTTTGAACCTGTAATCTGGACACCCAAAGTTTAAGTAAGTCGTTCGGTCGTCATTGCTTCCATAGTCGCTAGAACTCGCGCCCGGTCGCAAGTACCCGGAATAGTCGCGCCACCACCGGTTGTTCGGATCGTGCCAGGTGTCCCCCGTTGTGTTCTTTTGCCCGGTGCTTCCGTTCAGGTGTCCGGCCCTGGCCGGCGCGAAGTCGTCGTCGTACTCGCTGGACGATTCATAGGCGCCCCAGCGGATAAGCTTGGGCGTCGTCAGGGGAACCGTGCGCCAAAGCTGATCGTTAATATAAACGCTGTAATTTGTTCCGCTGACCGTAATGCGGACGCGAACACGCGAGTTTTGAATGTAGCAAGTCACGCCCTCGGAATAAAGTGCGTCGGTCATTCCCCACCATTGGGTCTGCCCGCCGGCAGCCATGTAAAGCGCGGACCCGTATTTATAGAGACGCAAACGCCACGCGCAGGCGGCGGTTGTGTACCCGACCACGTCGTCGGTGTAGCCCCAAACGTCAAAATAAAGCGCCTGACTTGCAAGGTCGACGTCGTACTCAAGGGTGAACCCTTTGGTTTTATTATAGGCGCCCTTGCGGATGTGCTGCATGGCGCTGTTCTGTCCGGCTGGCGTCATGACGACATATTCACCGCCGGACAGGAAGCGGAAAGAGTCGGTCCGGTTCATGGTCCACGGCGCGTTCGATTGGTTCTCGGGGTAAACGCTGAAAATGTGGTTAATGTCCCACGCCACGTTGTCCGCGTAAAATTCACCTTGAACGGTTTGCGTGTCCACCAGCGACTTCGTGCCGCCTTCGAATTCCTGGCGTTCCGTCAATGTCCAGGAACGATTGACCGCCACGTTTTGATAGCGCAGGCGACCGTCGCGCGTCGTGTAAAATTTCCCGCCGATTGCCTGGACAAGCTGTTGGATGTTCTCGCGCATGGTCTGATCGCGGAACACCACGACCGGGAAAGTCACGCCGGTCACGTCGAAGGTCATGTCTTGGTAGGGGATGCCCGCCAGGTAACAAAGCGTCCGCATCGTGTCCTCGGCGGTGTAGGTTTCCAGCGGGTTCAGAACATCCACCGGAACCGGCTGGTCAAGGACAACGGTGGTGTCAACGGCGTCGATGGTTCCCATGCGCGCGGCGCCGTCGATGGAAACGCCCATCGATGCCCCGTTGTTTTTGTCCACGCCCACGGACCCCATGAACATCAGGGTTTCGTACTGCGTGCGGCTGTCGGGAATGTCGGCGTAAATGTAGCAATAGTCCAGCGTGACCCAAAAGGTATAAGCGACCGGGACACCGTCGCCCTGGTAGTCGAACTCCACAAAGGGCTGCAGCATTTTTTCGCCAGTGATCCCCAGCGTGTCGATGTCGAAAGCGTAGTCGCCCAGGACGCCCGGGTGATATTCCACGGGGTCGCCATGTTCATCCGCTCCGGCGCTGGGCAATATCGGATCGGTGAAATAATAGGGCGTCGCCGCATCCGGGTCCCCGCCTGGCTCGCACACCAGGACGCCAAGGCGCCACTTAAACCAGCGGGCAGAAGAGTCGGGGTCCGGGTAGTATTCAGGCGAAAAGGCCGCGGCAATCCCGAACCGGATTTTATTGTAGTTGTCCACGTTCACGGTGATCGGGGTTTGCCTGCGCTTGTACTGGTCGCCGGACGAACTCGGCGGCGTCAAGCGAATAAACCCGGGGTTTAAATAGTTGTCGGAAAATCCGGACGACTGCCAGTAGCCATCGCCAAAGCAATCGTCCTTTTGCGCGTACCTGGTCGAACCGGCAATGAAGTCGGAAGCCAGCATGCTAATCCGCAGCGGCGCCCCTGATCGGATGTCGCCCAGGCCGTCCGCTTGCTTGTATGGCCCATAAATAGGCGAGTACTTGTTGCTGGGCGTGTAGCGTTCGTCGTCGTTGATGACGGACAGCGTGCAGGTTGCGGCATTCGGCAGGCTGTTCAGTTTGTCGGCCGGCCGGCTTTGCGTGATGCTGACGTCTGGCGCACCGTCCGCCGAATGATTGACGTGCGTGGTTTCATCCGAAAAATTATAAAGTTCGACCTGTTGGCACGTGGCCGTGTTTCCTTCGGCATCCGTGTCCAGCACGACGACCTGACAATAACGGGTTTCTATGTCGTCGGAAAGTTCCACGTCAAGCCGCAAGCTCGAAGAGTAGGACGTCAGCCCTTGCATGACCATCGTGGCAACATGGTCGGAAAACACCGGTCCGCCACTTGTGACCAGCAGCGAGCGGATCCCGTTCTGGTAGTATGGATAAAAAACGACCTGGTTCAAAGTCAGCAGCACTCCCAGGTCGCACGCAATCCATTCCGGCGTAAGCTTCCATTCGGACCCGGGCAAAATGTCGCTGTAAAGCCGGGACGTGAAAAGGTCAGCGTAGTTTTCGTCAAGCAGCCCCCAGGTGAACGATTCCCCGATCCGCCAGATTATGTTCAGGGGCATCGTGTACGACGCCTTCCAATAATCGGCAGGGTCGTCCCGGTCGGATTCCCGCCCGCGGTAGGAAACCGGAGTCGTGGTCCACTCTAAGGCCGGCTCTTCCCCCACCGTGAACCCCGTGATGTCCTCAATTAAAACCTGATCGACATAAATGGCAAAGTCACCGACCGGCTTGTGGTTCGACTGGTTTGGATATTCGCACGACACCAGGGCGGTCACGTAGTTCGTGTCCGCTGCCGACCAGTTCACGTCTGCCACAAAGTCAAAGGAAACCTGTTGCCACTGATCGGCGGCCAGCACGTTTTCCGTGGGCGACGCGATTTGAACCATGTGCCGCCCCAATGGTTGATTCCCGATGGTCATGGCTTTCAGATAAAAAAACGGATAGCCCTGGATCAATCCGCCATAGGGCAGAACGCGCAAATAATCGACCGCCACGTAATCGGACGTGCTGTATGTTCCCGTGAACCACAAGACAAAAAACAGGTATTGCGGGCCAGACAGCCCGGCGTCCACCAGGTCAAAAGTCGAAACCCCGGTGCTTGAAACGTAATCATTCAGCCAGATAATTCCGGCCCCACTTATATCGGGAAGCCCCGTGGCCACGCCAAGTTTCCACTGGATCGTCCCGGTCACTTCGGGGACGTTAATGCGAACCTTCGGATTTTTCGTCACGTCAATCACGCCGACTTCGCGGATGGCGGATGAATGCCCTGGCGGCGATGAAGGCAACGAAAAGCGGATCGCCTCGCCGTCGGGTGAAAGCGTGCGATTTGCTGACCAGCCGTCATCCGTCCAGTTGTTCACGTCCTGGCACTCTTCGGAAAATATGGGGTTGTTGTCATCCGGCGTCAGGTTCTCAAGTTTCACCTGGCACGACATTCGGTAACGATGATTTTGCAGAAACCGAACGTTTCGCTGATAAATTGCGTTTTGAAAATAGGGGTCCGACTGCGGCGAAGTGACGCCGATTTTTACACAGTTCCCGTCCACGCCATCGGCTGACCGGCTGGACGTTCCACTTGCCGACATGGCCGCCTTCCATGAATTAGGAACGGTGCCGATGTCATAGGTCAAGCCGTCCTGGTCGTCCCAATCTTCAAAGCTGGCGTTTTGCAGCATGGGCCGGTCAATGCGAAGCTGAACCGGTTGCTGCAATCCGCGTGGGCTCATTTTGTGCCAAAAGCAATAAAATCCCGTCGTGTTGTACGACTGATAGGCAAACAGTCCGGACGTATAGCTGGCGTCCGTCACGTCGAAAATCAGGGCGTCATTTTTATAAACCATGAAGCGCGTGCCCTGCTTGATGATCTTTACCGTGAACACTTCGTCCGCAGCCGTCAAAATATCGGCGCGGGTTTTTAAGGTCGTGACCCAGCCGGCGCCGTTGTCGCTGGTGTCCTTCACGAACCGGCAGGTTCCGGTTTCAAACTGTACGGCGTACCCTTTCGCGTTGTCGGGGTCCGGGTCTGAAAGGCAAAAATAAATATTCGTCCGGTCGCCCTGCTTGTACTCGCCCTCGAAAACCCAGTCGACCAGGTTGCAGTCGTTCACCTGGGAAGCGTAGCACCATTCCGCGCCGGTGCTGTAAACATGCAGCGCAGTCCTGTCGTCAACGGTGTCGATGTCAAGCTGGGTATCCTGGCCCGACCGGCTGGAAAGGTTCCAGGCTTCGACCTCGAAGGTTTCGAAGGCGTCATAAAATCCGACTTCCCCGCCCACGCGCATTTTGCGCGAAGGGAAAATTCCGAAGTCGCGGACAAAGCCGACGTTTGTTTTGTCCACGTTCCAAAATCCAGCCACCGCGTTTTCAATGGTCCCGTTTTTCCCGGCCACTGATCCCACCGCCACCGTTCCGCTTTCCTCGCGGAACTTCCAGCGTTCGACAAGGTTTCCGGTCACGTCGCCGCCAGAATTCACCGTGGCCATTTCGCCGGCGCTTAATGCCTTGTTCCACCAGCGCACGTCTTTAATGTCGCCCTGAAAAGGCGCCGATCCGTCGTCATAGGTTCCAATGTATAGGGCCCTTGAAATGCTTCCCGGATCGCTGGGGTTTTGGATTAAATAAGTCAATTCCGTCACGCCCGATTCGGTGGCCGCAAAAACCCGCCAGGTGCTTCCGCCAGTCTTTACAAAAAACCATCCGGTAACAATCCCCTGGGTTCCGGAAAGTCCGCCGTTCGTCCGTAGCACGGTTGACGTGTTGTGGATGACTTCCCAATTATTGTTATAAGTCTGAATATAAAATCCGTTGCCCGAGTATTGCCCACGGCAGACGGGGACAGTCAGCGCTGCGGTGTTGGTGTTGTTCGCACGGATGAAAATGGTCGCGGAATTAGTCGAAACGTCGAAGGCAGAATCGGCAGCCACTGTAACCCGTCGGCTTGTGGCTGCGAACGTGAACCCTTTCTCGGCGTCATCCGTTCGAACAAAATTTTTGACGTACACCAGTTCGGGCATCCAAGCGCAAAAGTTCGAATACATGGTGCCGTATTTCGCGGTCCAGACTTCCAAAAACGTCTGGCCAAAATAATAATTATAATAAAACCGAACGCGCACATTTTCCGAATATTCACCGGTTGCAAGTGTTTGCTGAACCAGGTCGGTCCATGATCCGGCCACGATCTTCCGAAGGTAAAGCTTGGTCCCGCTGGCGGTGTTCCGGATGACAAGGTGAATGCTGTTTTGCTCCGCCCCGATGTCGTTGGAATTGGTGTCCGAAATGGAAACGCCGCTTTCGGAATAGTAGGACCCGGACGGGGTTTGCTTGCGGATCCCGACCTGGAATTGGAAAACGGAGTCGCGCAGGACCGGGAACGTTCCCACCCGGGCGATATTTAAAAGGGCGGATTCTCCGCCGGCCACGCCCGGCTTGATAGCGTTCGTTTGCAAAGTTCCCCACGCTCCGGAAATTCCGGTGGCGGTGTCAAGCGGATAACCGAATTTTGCGGCGGTCCAGTTTGACCAGTCGGCAAACGCTTCATAAAAGCGAAGCGGGCGCCAGATTTTAAGCGCGTCAAACTTCGCGGTGCATCCATTCCAGCGGTCAGGCCCGATTTTGGTCAGGTTGGAAAAGGTCTTTGTTTGGTAGTCGATGTACTGCGTGCCGTCCACCCAAACGGTGATGCGATCCCTGCGGACTTTGGCCAGGACCGTGTGCCAGCCGGTCGTTATCGTCCAGGCGGTGCTGTAGGCAACGGCCCCATAACTCGTCCCGTGCAGGGTTTTGATAATGTCCACGCGCCCGTTGTCGTTGGAATGCAGGCGCAAATAAAATAGATTGTTCACGTCCAGAAGTCGGATGTTAATGCCGGCATCATAGGCGCTAGCGTTGTCCACGTATTGCGACCAGGCGATGTCGTATTCAGACGTCCCCAGGTCGATGTAGGTGCTGCCATCGCGGTCGGTTCCATTATTCGGAACGATAGCGTTGCTGGTGATTTTCCACTTGCTGTTCGGATCGTGCCACACGTCCTTCGTGTTGTTCCTGGGCGTTACCGTATGGTTTGCCAGCAGGACGCCATCGGTATCAGTGAAGTCATCCTGGAAAAGCTGATCGGCAAAACCGGAAGTCAATAGGTTCGAAAACTGGAAGGATCGAAGCGGACGGACCGACGACTCCCACCATCCGGCATAGCCGGAGTTCAGCGGGTCAGTGTGCGGACGGTATCCGTCAATGGCTGGCGCAATCGTCCGGCCGGCCGCGTTGCTGCGCGTCACCACGGTTCGCAGTAAGTTCCCTTTCGCGTCCCGCCGGCGCAGGTGATTCGAGCCCCAAGCGGTTCGCACGCGGTATTTAAAGTCGCGGCCCTGTTGCAGTTGTAAGCCCTGGGGAATTTCGGATCGCAGCGGCATCCTTAGATTTCCTCCAGCGTTATTGTGGCGGACTCCAAGCCGACATTTTGGGCCGAGTCCGATTCCTCGTCATAGGTCAAAGGGACAAAGCTGGAACCCGTGACTTTCATGCGATTCAGAACACGCTGCAGGGTGGCGTTGAATGTCACGCCGTCAAATAGGCGGTCGCGGTCCAGCACCACAAAGGTCGAATAAATGGAATTCCCGGTGGCGTGGCAATACTTCCGCAGCAGGTCAGCTTCGGACTTTGTCAGCCGTTCGAATTGCAGACCCAAAACGATCCGCTTGGCCGTGCTGGTGTCATACCCGGTCCCGCTTTGGCCGCGGAAAAATTCGCCGAACGTCAACACTTCCTCGCTGGTGATTTGCGGGTCGACTTCCGGGGCCAGTGACCCCATGTAAAACGTTGCAGACATAACGCCCTCCTTTTACCGTTTCACTATACCACGGCGCACCAGCATATCCCCGACGTTTTTGGCCGCGCGGTTCTGGTCGTATTGCGTGGCCGCCACGACCGCCCCGCGGTTGTCATAGACTCGCTGAATGATGACCGTGCTGCCTTTGGATTTTTTCCCGCCGGCTGATTTGTCCATGAACTGCGAATATTTTTCAAACGCTTCACCCATGCGCGAAAAAGGGATCGCCGCTTCCGGCTCTCCGCTTGGTTTCTCGGCCATGATATAGGCGCCCTTGCGCGTCATAACGCCGCCCTCTTCCATTGCTCCGGCCAGCCCGTGTATCATCCCGGACGTGGCCGCCAGGGCTGCCAGCACCGGCAGCGAATAAGCGGAAACGGGCGCGGCCCCCCAGGGACCGGCGGCCAGCATGTTCGAAAGGTAGCTTGCCGTTCCCTTCACGATCTCGGCGTCGATGGCCGAAGCCACGGCGTTCAGGAACGACCTGCCCATCGCCCGGGCAAAAGCTTCGAAGGCTTTCTCACCGGTGGCGCCTTCCTTGACCAGCACTTCAAAGGCCGCGGTGAAGCCGTCGGAAATTCCGCCCATGACGCCTTGGGCGATTGTGTACATGCTGTCGTAGGTCTGTTGTGTCTGCGCCAGAACGTTCGCCATGTAGTCCTGATATTCCTGCGATTCGGCGCCCCAAAGCTCTTTGATCTTTTCGCTGTTGGCCTGCATCATAGCCAGGCGGTCGGAGTCCGTTTGCGCTCCCACCGCGACCAGGTTGTCCATTTCCTTCGCTTGAAGGTCGATTTTGTCCTTGGTGATTTGCCGGGCGGCCTTTAGCTCTTCGGCCTTGTGCTTTTTATATTCCGCCGATTGCTTCCCATAGAGCGCGGCGACCTTTGCGGTGTTTTGCTGCATGAGTTTCAAATACTGGTCGCCATACTTTTTTTCGATGTCGTAGGTGCTTTTGGCCGCGGTCTCGGCGTCGGCGATCCGCTTCATCTGTTCCTCTTTGGAAAGACGGCCCACGGTAGGCCGGGCGGCAGCGGTTGGCGTCTTGGCCTTATCTCCGGCAGCCGCTTCGTCCAGGTCGGCAGCTGCATCCTTTAATTTTTGGGCTTGGGTTTTGATGATGCCGGCGGCTTGCAGCCATCCCGCGACCTTTTGGCTGACCCAGTTTACCGGCTGGGCAATAAGCTTGTTTTGTGCCTCGCGCAATTTGTTCGCGCTCTCGATCATGGGGACGGCCACCTTGGCCCCCTGGTTGGCATAGTCCAGCATTTTCGACACGCCGGCGCCGGCGTTCTCTTTAAACTGTTTCCACAAGTTGTTCAGGTCGTCCAGATTGCGCTGCGTGTCTTTGATGGATGCCGCGGAATTCTCGGTGGCCGAACGCACCTTTTCCATGATGGTCCCGAAGTCCTTGGCGTCCCTGGTTGCAATGCCGAACTTTTGCGCCAGTTGCCCGAGCCCGCCGGCATCGCCCATGAAGGCCCTGCCGACAACGTCGGTGGCCTGGGCAAGCTCCATCTGACCAGACGCCACGATGTCGAGAATGTCCGGCATTAAAGCCATTGCCTCGCGGTAGTTCCCGGTCATTTGCGTCAGGCGAGTCATTGCCCCCATCGCGTCGTCATCCTCGACGCCGGTGGCCGCCTGGATTTGTTCGGCATACGCCTTGACCTCTTTGGCGGCTTCCTGATAATTTCCCCCAAGCGATTTAAGCGAAAATTCCAGGCGGGTTATTGCGCGCTCGTGGTCGGCGAATTCAGTGACCGCCGCCTTCATAAATTCGAACACGCCCAGGCCGACAAGGAAACCTTTCAATTCCGAAAACGTGCCTTCGATTCCCTTGGCCTGGTCCTTCACCTTCTGCGAGTTCTTTTGAAATTCGTCAAGCAGAAGGCCGATTTTGACGTTTAGCTCTTGGAGTACCATTCCACCCTCCGATGGCAATGCCCGCGTTATTCAGCCCAGGGCTGCCGGCCAGGACGCTTGACGCTTTGCCGTACTGGTCATAAAGCCGGTTTTTGTGCGAACCCTCGGCCATGACCTGCAAAAATGACCGCGTGTGTTCGACTATTTCGCCTCTTGTCCAGCCCGTGAACTCGATGATTCTGGCGACCCAGCAGTCAAGGTCGTCATCTCCGCCACCAGGGCCACGGGCATCGTCCCCCTGGTGGCCTGAATTTTTTTTAAGTCGATCCCGTTCACTTCCAGCGCCGCCCGGATCGCTTCCTGAATTTCCGAGTTCGGGGCATTGTAAAACGCCGACCGGAACGCCTGCTCGGTCAGCCCTTCATTGAACGGCAGCGCGCACAAGGCGACAAGCCGAAAATCGTTTTTCGTGACCCCTTGTACCAGGTCCTTTAAAAAACTGACCGCCGGCTTTTCCGGGCGCTTCCCCAGGCCGAACAGGCGCCGAAGCCACCCGTTCGACCTGGGCCGGACGTACCGCATGTACGCGCGCTCCAATTCGTTCGCATCGGATTCGATGCAGCCGAAAAACTTGGGCAGGTCCTTCACCGGCAGTTCGCCGATGATGAAGTCCTGCCCGCGAAGCTTGACCGTCTTGCGACGGCCCCCTTCATAAAACGCGGTTCGTTTTTCGTCCGGTGTAAGCGCCATTAGGATTTCTGCTCCTCGTCGCGGATGTCCATAAAATACGCGGACTTATCTTCCAAGGCGTGAAACTTGAAGGTCAGCTTCGCCTTGGTGTAGTCGTTCTTTTGCTCGATGATTTGCAGGGCGCCGGACAGCATGACGCGCCCGCCCCAAATTTCCACGCGGTACGGAAGGTTCCCGTTGTCGGGGTTCTCCGTGCCCTTTTTCTTTCCGGTGACCAGCAGTTCGAAGTACGGGCGGGCTTGCGATGCCGCTTCGCCGGTCATGCCGTAGTTGGCGGAAGAGGCCAGGCCGTCCGCCAAGGTCCCCATGCGCTTCACCAGGCCCTGCAAGTATTGCAGGATTTTGAAGTCCCAAAAAATCCCCGTGATCGTCATTTTGACGTCGGTCTGGACCTGGTCGGTATGCGTGGCAATCGCACGCTGCCCGAACGCGGTCACTTCCTGCGGGGTGATGTCCAGTTCGACGGGGCCGTCCACCGATTCGATGGTAGCGGCATCGCTGCCGTTAATTTTGACCTCGCCGTCCAGCCAGAGAATGTCCGGTCGTGTTGCCATTTCAGTCGTGCCTCCTTGGTTTAATTGTCCCGGTACGCCACGATGTAGCGCACCTGGGATTCGAACGTTTTGCCGTCGGGGTTCAGGTACGGGGCCCGCCCCCAATCGTACCGCACGCGGTAAATGCGGCCACCGCCGGCAATCAAACCGGAGGCGTCATTCAGCACCGCGTGAACGCGCTTTTTCAAGTCGTTCACTTTTTGGCGGTCCCAGCTGCGGATCTCGACATAAACAGTTTCGTTTTTCACCCCCCCCTGCGAGTTTTGCGTGTCCGGGTTTTCAGCCTCGGGCCGGACCACGATTAAAGCCGCCGCCTCGTCCATAAGCGGCGACCGGTCATACGGATCGCTGACAATTATCAGGCTGGACACGTCGCCGATGATCGCAGCAATGGCCGTGTCGGCCTGCATCTTTTCCACCAGAAAGTCGTTAGATTCCTGCGACATGGGCAAGGCTCCTGTTCAGCGCTTCGTTGATTAGTTCCATGATCCTTTTCTCGTTCGCTTTAAGCGCCGGGTTTAAATAAGGCCGCGCCGGTATTTCCACTTTGTCCTTCAGCGTGAAGAGCGGCCTTATTTTGTCCTTGCTTTCGCGCTGAAAAATAATCAAGTTCCCCGTCTGCGTGCGGTGAACGAACGTGTTCTGGTAGTCCTTCGCCCAGCCGGTCACGCCATCCCAGGGGATCGTCAAATACTTCACGTTTTTCGCTTTGACCGTCCCGCCGAATTCCTGAATTGCGGCGTACACCAAGTTCGTCCCGACGACGCCGGTGACGGCCAGGCCGCCCACTTTTAAAACCTTGTGCGTTATCGAGTCGGCCAGGTGCCCTCCACCTTTCGCCACTTCGTCGGCAGAGGCGACCATGTGGAACGTGTTTTTTACGTTCTCTTTGGCCGTGGCTTCGACCAGCAGGGCGCACGTTAAAATCGTGTACCCCATATCTTTATAAACGACCTGGGGCAGTTGGTCCAGCTTGCGAAACAATTCATTGAAGCCGGTGGACTCCACGACAACGTCGCCCATTTATCCCCCGATGACGGTATCGCCCGTGACCTCTATGTGATGCACTTCGCCGGTGCGTCGGTCTTTGTACGGGTCAACACCGCGGACGAAATAACTGCGGTCAAGGTACACGATCCGGTCGCGCTCCTGAACGTCCGCATTCCACGCAAACAAAAAAGGGCGGGTCATCTTGTTATCGACGCCGCCCGAAAATAAAAGCGTTGTGTCAGTCGTCACGCCGGCCACGCACGGAACCGCCGTGCCCACCTTGGTTTCCTGGGCCACCTTTTCATGGTGTGCGTTCACGCCCGGGATCGGGCGGTAAATGTCCACGGCGTCCAGCAACATTTTTTCAAAAGCCGCGCGGCGGTTCATTAGTAGGGCTTCCCGCGCAGGGCTTTGTTCATTTCCACGCGCAGCCATGAATGTTTGTCGCGGGACATTTCAGCAAAGCCGAATTGCGCGACATTCTGGCCGTCGGTCGTGATGCCCTCTTTTTCAAGGTCCGCTTTCAGCCGGTCCGCCATGCTCTGCAAGTTCGCCAGGTTGTAGCCCTCGGAGTACCCGGACACGGACTTCGTGACGGGATTGCTGCCAAGGTAGGTGATCTTTGCCGTGATGACGAAATAAGCCGCAAGCTTAAAATGACCATTCGCATCGCTCAAAAATGATAGGATCGCCTCGTCCTCGAAAAGCGCGGTGGCCTCTTCGAACTCCGCGGCGTAAAGCCGGACCTTCCCGATGCTGGTGGTGTAGTCGCAAGTAAAGGCCATAACGTCCCCCCTTGTAAAAAGAGGGGTGGGGCATAACCCCCACCCCTCGGGTCAATCGCTTGCTGGTTAGGATTGCGGCTCGCTGAAAGCCGTCATCCAGAAGTTTTCGGGAAGTCCATAGGTCGCCCGGGTAAAACGACCCTTCCACGAAATGTTGTCCGTCCGGAAAGACCCAAGCTCTTCGGGCCCGCCGCCGGCGATCCGCTGGGCGTCGCTCATGCGGATAAAGATTTCCGGCGCTTCCTGCCCGTTCAGGAACGCGTCGACAAACGCGCCCTGCGAGCCGGAAGGCTTGGCGAAAAGCCAGAAGCCCGTGGTCGTGTACCGATCCAGCATCGGGTTCACGATCAAGGTCAGTTGCTTCGGCTGGTAGTTGCCAGCCAAGGACTGAATTGCCAGGGTGTCAATGTACGGCTTGATGATCCGGCGCGCCGTCCATTCGAGCGCCTGCGGGACGACCAGGTAGGTCATGACCGTTCCGCGGGGTTCGTTGGTCATCGGGTCAATCTGCAATTTCATCGCGTTCAGCATGATCTCGAGGTTCGTTTCGGTCAGGCCGAGCGTGAACAGATTGCCATTGGCGACGGTGTAAATCTGCGCCCGGTTTGCCGGGAGCCCGATTTGCTCCGCCAGGATCCGCAGCTGGGTCCGACGGCCTGCCTTGCCCAAACGTTCGGGAAGGGTCCGCAGGATTTCGCCACGGTTGGACCGCCAGGCTTTCCACGAAACATCGATCAGCTTGCCCCAAAAATCGAGTTCGTGGTCATGGCTGTCGACGTCCAGATAGGCGGCGCGGTAGCCTTCCTGGGCTTTCCGCTTGTCGAAATTCTGGATGTCGCTGTAAAGGATCGACCGGAAGATGAAGTCATCCACCGGGCGCTTTGCGAACACCGCGGACAGGTCGGCTTCCGGATTGTCCAGCAGCGCGTCCTGATAGGCCGCGATGATGGCACGGTCCAGAACGTCAGCCGTTGCCCCAATGTCGGTCGCCGACACCAGTTCCGCCCATTCTTTCCCCTCGACCTCGGCGATCTTGGCGGACTCGGCTGCGTCCAGCACAAAGTTCCGGGCCGCCAGCGGGTTTTCCCGATTGGCGACACGGTTCATTGCGCGAAGGATTTGCCGCGTTCCCCCAAAGCCTTCGAAGTCGTGCCGTTGCATTTTTTCAAGTTCAAGAACTTTGCTCATGGGTTGTTATTTTCTCCTTTCTTTGCGTGGGCTACCGTTACCGGTAGTCCGCGACAAGGATGTCCACGTTCGTCTCGGTGACTTGCGTGGCCGTGCCGGAAAGGTTCGTGTCGACGACCGTTCCAAAAACAACGTTCGCATTCCCCGCAGGATCAAGCGGCGAAAGCGACAAAGTCCGGGTCTCGGGGTCGATGTAAACCAGGTCCCCGAAAGTCACGGCGCCCCACGTCTCTTCGTCGCCCGTGGAGGCGTTGTACGTCTTGACGTTCTTCACGTCGAATTGCCAGCGTTTGCGGTCGGTGTCAATCGTAGCCAAGCCTTCGGAGTCCGCGGGTTCAATCGTGACCCCGACGACTTTGCCAATCGCCACCGGCTGACCTGCGGCAACACCAGCGCCCACGGGCGCCGGAAAGTGTTGCAGGTCCTCGCCATCGACTTCGTGCTTGCCGACGACGGCATTGGCACCTTCTAAGCCGGTAGTCATCCTCTTCACTTCCTTTCATTTTTTTCGTCCGCGGGCTCCGCCCGTCGGGTATTTTTCGCCAGGTTAGCGCACCTTGGCGAGCCGTTCCATTTCCTCGGGCGTGTATCCCATGTTCTCCGCCATTTCGGCTACTCGCCCGGTAAGGCTGGGTTTCTCTTCGCCTTCCTTTTTGGCCGGCGCCGATCCGGGTTGCGCTTTCGCTCCCGGGACCTTGGCAATTTCCGCGGTCACGGCTTCGGCCATTTCGGTTTCATTGGCGAATTGCTTGGCCATGATGTTTTTCATGACCTCGGCTTGGCCCAGCACGTTCAGACCCTTCGCCTGCGCTTGCGCTTCGACCGTCTCGATGGTTTTCAGCTTAAACGCCGACGCTGCCGACGCCGTCTTGAACTCCGCCCACTCTTTCTCCGTTGCGGCCAGCTTTTCCTTCGCCGCCTTGGACTCGGCCTGGGCCTTGGCCGTTTCCTCTTTCGCCGTGTCGATGGATTGCTTCGCCTGCTCCACGATCTGTTCGGCTTTGGCCTGCGTGTCCTTCACGTCCTGGGCAATCCAGGACATGATCTGCGGACAGTTGGCCTTTACCATTTCGGGCGTCAGGTCCGCCCAATTTTCCAAAACCGCCATTTTGGTTCCCTCCTTTCCTGGTGTGATGCTGGCCGGGTCCGCTGCCTCGACCAGTTCCAACACAAGGCCCCCGGCGTTCGGGTCAGTGACCCAATCCGCCGAAATGGCTTTGAGCGGTCGCAATGCCGTTTGAATTCCGTCGATTGTCCTGGCGTCCCACAAGCAGTTCAGCGAAACGCCGATAGTCTCGGCGGCCTCGGCAATCTTTTCCTTGAAGCCCTTGTCCACAAGCTTCGCCAGCGCGGTCACGCCCTGGACAATTTCCCCGGTTTGAAGCTTGATGTTCTCGCACCATTGCACCGTTCCGGGGATGATGTAGGACAAATATTCGCGGATGGTACGCGGCGCCTGGGTGGCTCCCGGGATGACTTCCGACCCGGGCGGGTGGCTGTCGTATTGTTTCAAGCCGTCAAGCATTTTGCTTTCGACCAGCGCCTTCAAGGCCGGCGCCGGATAATTGCGCTTTTTCGTTTTCGTGGGTCCGGACTGAATGATGACGACCCTGGCCTTGCTGGGCAAACCATCGACGCCCTTTTCCATTACGTCCTGAATATACCCCAGGGTTTCGGCGTACTCCATCGACTCGGCTTGCTCGCGCTTCCGCTTCGCCCATTGCCCGTCCTGGGGTTCATAAATTTCATTCCACGCCCCAAGCGCGGCCTCGGTCGTCGGAAGGCTTTCAAGCAGTTTGCAGAAGTGATCCGACTGCGCTTCGGTCATTGCCACCGATTCGCCCATCGCTTTCGTGGCGATGGCGGCAGCAGAGTCGGCAGGGTATCCCTGCGACTTTAATTTTTCGTTCAGTTTGCACCAGCTGTCAGAATGGGCCATCTTCGTCACCTCTCGAATGTATTTTTACACAGTCTTAAAATCCGTCAAGTTTTCTCGCTCACCTTCACCAGCCGGCGGCGTTGCTCTTCGCTTCCTTTGTGATGTAAACGCACGTGCATCCGCAGTTGATGACGTTCTCCGGGCTGGCGTCCGGGTCGTGCGGGTACATCATCGCTTCACCGCCGACAATGAAAGGCTGATCCACCGGGATTGCGTTGTCCTGCCCGTATTGCTGGCCGGCCAGGACGTGCGTATCGCGCGGGTCCCGGCTGTTTCCCGAATGCTGCCAATACTTCAAAATTTCGGCGCCGGTTTCCTCGGCTTCCTGGTGTATCTGATCCCACGCCCCCTGGTTCGTCACGTCAAAGGTTTCGGTTTTGGCAATGGTTCGCCAGTTCGTATTCAGCAGCCCCAGGTTGTGCGCGGTCTCTTCGATGGTCATGCCCGAATTGATGCTGGCCTCGATCTTAGTGACCAGGTCATCGCGCAGGCTGGGCGTGATCTCCGTGGTGACTATTTTAAAAGCTTTCTGCCTGATCGACTGAATGACTTGGTCATTGACCCAAAGTTCCCGGCCAAGGTCTGCGGCAGCCGCGGCCGCGGCTGCCTGGTAGGCTGCGTACTTCAAGCCGAACACGTCGTCAATAAAACTTTGTTCGGCGGCCCGGTCCACAATGCGCGCCTTGTAATAATCAAAGTCGGGTGCGTTCGTGGGCGTCCAGCGTTCGGCACTTTTTAAATTCAGCGAGCCTTTGACACGCGACCACCGGCGCTGTATTTGCCCATAGGTCGGGAACTCCAAAGACTCGACGTGGTTGCCTTGCCCCTTGTGTTTTTCGACCAGGATGATCGCCCGGGCAATCATTTCGGTCAGGTAGTCTTTCGCCAGGATCCCGAGCTGGCGCTCGAACTGGCGCGCTTCACCAAGCCGGATTTTTACTTTAGCCACGACGGGACCAGGCTGTAGCGTTTCCGGTGGCCGTTCCCGTTGCCATTTCCGCCCCGGGCGGCGGACTCGGCTGCCGCGGCCATCGTTCCCTTGTAGGGTTCGAAGGGCGGTGGATTATCTCCGGGGACATAGGTGTCGGGGTTCGGATCGCCCGGCTTTTCTCCCTTCGGCGGGTTGGCTTCCTGCGGTGCCCCGGGTCCGGCGCCAGGCTGCGCCGGCCCCTGGGCCGCGGCCATGCGCGCCTTGACCTCGGCGATCTTGTCCTTGATGTCCTTGGCGTCGGTTAGCTCTTCCAGCGCCTCGTCGATGTTGTTCACTCCGAACGCCTGCATTGCTAGGCGGGCCGCCTCTTTGTAGGGAATGAGCGAGTCGCTTTCGGCTCCGGTGATCGCCTGAATGTACGTGTTCAGGTCCTTCTGCGTGATCGGCGGGAAGTCGATGTCCACGGTGCGGATTTCCTCGGGCTCCGTTTCCAGTTCGTCGCGGTCCACGACCTCGCCAGACAGCACGCCGCCGATGACCGCAATGTCGATCTGAAAATTTATCAAGTCCAGATAAATCGACTCCCAAAGTTTTTGTTCCGACTCGATCATTTTAATGACCGGCAATTCCATCGAAGTCGCGGTGGCCAGGTTGCCCGTGGAAGCGTCGCCGAAATAATGCTCGCCGAACCCCAGCGTGGCGTAGGTATAAAGCCGCATGAGCCGCTGGTCCTTTTCTCGGAACTGCGCGCCGGTGTCGCGGGCTTGCATCCATTCACGGGTGATGGCGTCGTTCTCGATAAACTCGGACCCGGGCGCCGGTGCTGGGTTGCTTCCGTCGGTTCGGGTTTTCAGGTATTCCATGACCTCGTCCTTGACCGACTTGCCGCCCTTTTTAATAATCATCTTGTAACCGATTTCAGCGTTTGCGCGCGAAAGGGTGGCGCCGTCCTGGGCAATATCCCGGGCGCTTTCGCTTTCCTCGTAGCACGCGTGGATGTCCGACTCCCCGCGCAGCAGGTCAAAAAATTCATTCAGCCCCACGTGGTACACCAGCCCGCGGGCAAGCTCGTCGTTGCTTGCCTCGAAAATCTTGTAGCGGTAGGCGCGATGCAGTTGCAGCGAAGAGTCGACCGACCCCTTCCATTGCATCCGTTCGAAGTCCCACTCCCGGACCGTGTGCCGAAGCTGATAAAACGCGGGCCGTCCCTGCTCTTCTTGGTCGGGGATGACTTCAATGATTTCGTGCGGCAGAATGGGGTACATGCGGACGCGGGACGTGACGGGGTCGATCTTTAACAGGATGTTCAATTCTCCGGACAGCGCCGCCTCTTTGTGCCGGCGTTGCTGGGACATGAACGAAAAATAATTGCGCTGGTTCACGGGGTCACGCCAAAAAGGCGTGATGACCTCTTCCATGACGACCTCGCTTTTGGCTTTCGGGATGTCGATGCCCTTGCCAAAGACAAAGTCGGTGTGAAGATTCACGCCGCGCTTGATGTAGCCGTCGGTTGAATATTTCAGTTGATGGCGAATGATGCCGTTGCGGATCGTGTTCACGGTTCGCTTCATAGGGCGCAAAAGCGAATTGTCCGTGACCTTATTCCAGCCGAACTCTTCCATCATGTAGGCGATTATATTGGACGACTCTGCGGCTTCCATGCTGGACGCGATCCGCCCGGCCACCCGCTCCATCGTCATCCGCTCCGCCTGGCTCCGGACTTCCTCGTCGTGGCTCCCGCTTAAAAATTTCCCGATGCTTCGAAACCTGTCAATGAATGCCATCGCTACCTCCGTTTGAGCATTTTATAGATTTCACGATAGGACACGTCCGGCGCCACTTGCTTCGTCGTCACCGTTCCGCCTTCGCGCGCCGTCCAGCTTTCGAGCCGTTGCGCTGCAATGCAGGCGGCGCGTGCGAACGCCCAATGGTCGGGCTTCCCCCGCGGCGTTACCCACCGGTAAATCGGCACTTGTGTCGTCCCTATTGTCGCTTGAATTCTGACCGGCGCCTTAAAGTGATCCCGGACGTCGGTCTGCTTTGCCAGCAGTTCGCCCGGGACGGTGACGCGCTTGGTCAGAAAATCGTCGACGTTGCAGTCCAGCAAAAAGGTCCGGTTCGCCTTGATGATGAACGTTTTAAAATCCAGTTCGGCCTCTTCGCCCGGGCGGTGCGTGAAGTCGTCGAACTTCACCCCCCACACCATCATTGGAAAGCGCCGAATGAGCCGCAGCACTTCCGTCGTTTCCGGGTAGGCGTCGATGGCAAAAACGACCGGCTCCGCATAAGTCAGGAATTCGGCAAGCTGATCGAACTTATTCTCGCCTGAAAACTTCCGGGCGTCAATTACTCTCGGCACCTGTTTCCCTCGCACTTCCTCGATGACCTCAAGCCAAACGTGGATGACGGCGCCCACGTCCGCCCCGCCGTACACTTGGCCCGGATAGCTTCGCGCATCTTCCAGCCGGCGGGACGGGTCCACGCTTTCCATGAACATCGCGTCCGTGACCCGCATGTCCTTCTTGGTGAACGGCTGCCCCAGGTCGTAAACGTTGAATTCGAAGGCGCGCAGTTGGTTCTCTGCATTGCCTATAAATTCCTTGATGTCCAGCCCGGGAACCAGCAGGCGGTGGATGTGATAGCCGTGGCGTGTTTCAGTAAGTCGCGGCTCGCGCGGAACCCATCGCCCCCAGCGGTAGGACGCGATGGCCGGTTCGATGGATTTGCCGCACTTCCAGCAGATTCGTTCCAGCCGTTCCTTGCTGACATTGCGCGGCCAGGTGATCTCCTGCCAAAGCCCGCAGGCCTGGCACTTGACTTCGTATTCGCGCTGGTCAGAATTTATAAAAAGCTCGTTGATCCCCATGCCCTCGACCAGCGGAAAGCCCAGGTCCAGGATCATTTTTTTTGACGACGCCGCGTTGCGCTTTTTCAGGACCTCGGCGTTGTCCTGATCCATAAGGTCGAATTCATCCCGGACGATGAAGTCCACGGGCTCGCTTTGGATTTCGGCATCTGACGCCACGCCCACCAGATAGAAAAAACGCCCCTTGATTGTTCGCAGCATGGTCGTCTGCCTGGTCTTGGTTTCGATGGCGGACTCTTCGCAGATTTTCCGGAAGCGGTCAGCCCGGCGGATGATCGGCCCCACGCGGGTCTTGCTGAAACGGGCCATTTGCCGGGTGTGTGGGAAGCCGTACATTACAGACGACGCCAGCATGTCGCAGGCGTGGATCGAACGCAAGACGGCATACTCCGAAGCCCCGACCTGGACGCACTTCTGAACCACGGTGTTCGGGAACATATCGGCGTACAGTTCCATCATGTAGGGGAACTTTGAAAAGTTGAACGGCACGGCGTCGGCATCGGCACCGCTGACCAGCGCTGGAATTTTGGCGTACTGGCAAGCATAGGCGGCCAGGTTATACGTCACCGCCAGCCTTGTCAGATTTTCCACCGTCAGCGTCGGGCTGTTCCCCTTTAAAAGACTCGACGACAAGCCGGCCAATCTCTTCGAGAGCCTGTCGGGCCTGAACTGGGTTTTTTGAGAGTAAGACGGCAATTAAAGCCTCCGTGTTTTGGGCCCCTTCGGCGTCCCCGTCTTTTCGCAAATATTCGCGCATCCGGTCCCAAAGTCCCATCTTGTCAAAAAGTTGCATTGCCAGCGCGCCGTTCCCGGCTTCCAGGCTTTGCATGATAGCCTTGACCGCGGCAGTCTGAAAGCTGAACACCTGCCCGAGCGAAAATTTCAGGATGTCGTCCACGACCTCGCTGTTCAAAACTCGGGTCAGCTTATGGGATGAAACCCGGTAGCGCTCGCGGACTTCGGTGCGTTTCGCCCCGCCCATAAGCGCGCCGATCATGCCCACTTCCTTCAGGCGGCTTTCAACCTTGCGGGCTTCCAGGTAGGCTTCGATCCCCACCCAGGGCGCCAAGTCCGGGCGGTCTTTTTCGTATTCCTTCCGCAGCCGTTGCTCTTCTTTGAACTCGTCCACTTCCTGCGCCTCGGCATATTTGCGGCGCGCCTCGTTCGCTTTCTCAAGCTGCGACTTGTTCCGCGGTCGTTTTGGCGTTTCGCGTTTCACCGGATCGGCTTTTCGTCTCGCCTTGGCCGGCTTTCGTTTCGCTGGTTCGCTCTTCTGTTTCATGTGAAACACCCCCAGGCTTTCAGGTCCTCGCGGATCATGGCCAGCACCTGTTCACCCATGCAGTTCAAAAGCCCCGCATAATGGACGAACCACCCGTACTTTGCGCGGGACTCCCACCGTCCCGCTGCCGGCACGTTCATCAGGTTAAAGCGTTCATCCAGGCTTTTCACGAACGTTCCGGTTTCAAGCGCCCGGGCATTTAAAAAGTTCTGATCGTAGAAAAAGCGATCCGGTTGTTCCCTTTTCATTTTCACGGTCAGGTCAACGTCGCGCTTCGGCGGGACCGCGAACATTTCGCGCGCTGCCCTGGGAACGACTAAAACGCCACTGTTAAAATACCAGGCCGACTGCATGTCCTGGACTTCGCGCCCCCGCAGCGCCCTAAAGTATTCCTTGAACTGTTCGGCCCGTTCCACCACGGCGCCTTCGAAATACGCCGCCACCTGCCCGCCGGCTGCCTCAAACACTGAAGGCGCCGCTGGATTTATTGCGATGTCGGAGTCGATCCAGCAGACCTCGTCATAAATTCCAAGCAGTTCGGCAACGTGGAACTTCGCCCAATGCGCCGTGGTTTCCCCCAGCGCCTCGGGCGTCGTTTTCAAAATGACCAGGTCAGCCGCCAGGCTGCCGGCATACACTCCAAGCGTCGGGATTGTAAGCGCGGCCACCGGGGCGCACTTTTCCCCGATGACTGCGGTTACGATTGCGCGGCGCTTCATTCGGTCCACGTTTTCCGCTTTATCCACGAACAATCGCGGAAGATGGCGTCGGGCTTGCCTATAAGTTCATGGACGGCCCGGCTGACCTGCGGCCCCCAATTCTGCTCGTTATAGTCATGCCCTGCGATGAACCCGCCGGCCTCGACCTTCGGGGCCCACGCCAGGATGTCGGCGCGGACTGCCGGGTATCGGTGGTCAGCGTCGATATAAACCATTTGCAGCGATCCGTCGGGAACCTGCGCGGCCATGTCAAGGCTTGGGCCATGCAGCACCATGATCCTTTCGCCGAAGCGTTCCATTCGCTCCAAAAAGCACTTTTTGACGTTGGCCATCGGATATTGCGTCAGGGCTTTATTTCCAAGCAGGGACGCGTCGTCCCAGGCGTCAACGGCAATCAAGCCGCCGACACGTTCCGCGAAAACCTCGGTGCTTTGCCCGGAAAAAACCCCAATTTCAGCCATTCGCATTTGCTTCAAAAAATCACTTCCCCGAACGTCGGCCACGTGCTTCAAAAGGTCGACCAGTCCGTTCAGGCTGTCCCCTTCTTTTCTTGGTCTTGGAATGCCCGGGTAGTTGTCGTCGACGATCATTTGCGCCCCCTCATGTGACCCAGCACGCGGTTAATGGTAAAGCGCCCCATTGCCACGGTGCGGGATGGATTCCCCGAGCATTGCGCCGGCCGGCCGAGCGCGCAGGCAAGTCGGTAAACTCTAAGCTGTTCGTTCCTGGCTTTCTTTTGCGCCCTGGTCATGCGCGGTTTTTCTTTGGTCACTTCCATCGTCTGCCCCCTGTTTATTTATCGGCCCGCGGTTCATTGCCTCGATACCTTTCAGCATTTCAAGCCTGGCCTTTCCCGGGCCCTTCCAAGTGTCAAGGTCTGCGCCCCAGGCTTCGTCCACCGTGATCCCGGCCAGGCAATACTGGTGCCCGCAGTCGCTGTTGCATGGCGCGCGGTGGTGTATGCAGGCTTCGGGCTTGAATAACGCCCGCGCGTTCTTGTAATAGGTCGTCCGTGCCTGCGGGTGAATGTTTCCGAAGAGCGCCACGACCGGGACGCCCAGGGCCCCGCTTCCATGCAGCAGGCCGGAGTCTAGCGTCTGCATTTGCACGCACCTTTCCAAAAGCGCGAACACCTGTCGAATGCTGGAACCCAGGCGCTTAAAAATTCGTTTGTCGTCGTATTGCGCCAAAAGTTCCCGGTGTTCGTCGAACAACATGACGTCGACGCCGTTGTTCAGTTCAAGCCATCGGCGGACAATTTCCTTGTTCCTGTCCTGCGGACAATTCTGCCCAGGCATCCAATTCCTGATCGGCGCATTTGCCCGAAGTTGAAGCCCAAAGAAAAAGCGCCCGCCTGTCACTTCGTGCGCCCACTCCCGCTCTTCCTGCGTCACCAGGTAAAACGGTTGCTTGTCCTCGTTCGGAAGAGTTGCCCCGCAATGTTCCATGTAAATGTCGATCCGCTGTTTTTTGCTGGGGTGGTGCGTGGATTCGTATTGAACGCACGGCCTGGTGATGTCGAAATATAAGTCGTAGGCCAAGGGCAGCGCGTCCGTTTTTCCAAGTTCATCCCAAGCAATCAAAGCGTCGACCCACGGGTTGTGGAACCAAAGCGGGAAGCTCTTGGCCGGCACGGCCACCGTCACCTTGGCCCACGGGTATTTCGTTTTCAAAGCCTTCGGAGTAACCGAGGCCATTATCATGTCGCCTATGCTATGCAGGGTTCGAGCGACCAGGATGTTTTTAACCCACTCCTGCGGCGGGCGTCCGTTCTTGATGTCCAGGTCTTGCACCAGTTTAAACACGCCGAAATTTTTCAGAACGTTCGCCTGTCGGATAGTGACAAAACGCGGCTGGTCTTTGAAAAAGCGCATAGGCACACCCAGGACGTTCACGGTTATTTCCCGCTTGGGCTCTTTGGTTGTGTAAACGATGCCGACGTTAATTTCCGACATTCCGCCCCCTTACTCGCCAATCAGTTCGTAAATGGCGTCGCAGTTCTTTCCGATCTCGCGCAGGTAGATTTTGATTGCCTCGCCGGCGCGGACCGCGGCCTCGCGCGCGCGTTCCTGGACGCGCTTGTCCTCGTTCTCCGTGACCTTTTTTCCGTCACGGATTCCGTGGTACTGCGAATAAGCCTGGCTGAAATTGATGATTTGAATGCGAAGGCTTTGAACGTTCGCGCCCATGTCGTCCCGGGCGTGGGCCATCTTTTCCAGGTCCGGGATCGAGAAGTTTTCAAGCGTGGGCGCCGCCTTCGCCTGCGTCTTTTTGTCCTGCGGTTTCGTGTCTTGCGCTTTTGCCATATTGCCTCCTTGTTTGGTTGGGCGGTATTATCGGCCCCGCCCTCGGCCTGATCCCCGCATTATGCGGGCCATGCGGCTTACTGCGCCGCCTTGGTTCTTATCCTTGGTCTTCCTCTTCCAATCCGCAAACGGGGCACTTTAAAACCGAATGCGAACAACACCCGCAACTTTCCCTCACCGATGAATATTGACTTGTTTTTATAAACAACACACCGCAGCGCGGGCAAGCCACGATGTTGGGGTGAAGCTTTGTCCCATTGTCCTGATCATTCGGAAATTGAAACTTGCTTATCCGAATGATCAGGACGCGGTAAACCTTCCCGCCTTTGAACTTCACGGACAGGATGCCGTCATGCAGGCCGGCGCCTTCCACCATTTCGAAGCCCACGGCTTCGACGTTCGATGACTCCACCGCTATCATTTCGGGGTTGTTTTTTTGCTGCGTTTCCATGCTTCCGCCTTTCCCTTGTAAAAAAATCGCCAGCGCATTTTCCCGGTTGTCGGGTCAGCCTGGCGCAAACTTTGAATTCGGTGGCCGTGCCGTCGCAGCCAAAGGACGCACCAGTTGTACTGCGGAATATAGAGCCCGGCCAGTTCCATCGCCGTCGCTCCCTGGCGCCCTTTGCGCTTTAAGTAGCCAAGCACCGCCGTTGCCTGCGTCATTCAAAACCACCGCCTTTCTTGTCCGGCGCCACTATCATTCCGCGCCGTTTCCTTTGACTTCTTTGCCTGCTTGGCTTCCCGCTCCCGTCTTGCCTGGGCCTGATCCGGGAACAGGAAGTCATAGCAGGCGGGGCAATACATTTCACCGCGGCCCGCGATCATTTTAAACGCTTTTTCGGTCCTGGGCAAGACCGGGCCGTGGCAACGGTGGCACGCCATTTACTTCGCGCGCGCGACCTTCATGTTGTGCCAGAGAAAAAACACAAAGTCAGCCAGGTCAATCAGTTGCTTTTCGCTGACGGCCACTTCGGGATCCACCGGTTCGCCGGTCGCCAGGTTCGGGACGTATGCCTCGTTCAAGTAAGGCAGCGCTTGGACGATGTCGTTGATTTTGTCCAGAAGTTGCCGCGGGCTCATTTTCTCCCATCCGGTGAAACCTTCGCACGCCTTCTGTTCCAGGCGTTCGATCATGGCCACGCCGAATTGCGGCACCTTGTCCCCGAACTCTTCGGGCGCCTTGTCGTTCAGCTTCGGCTGGACAGGAAGCACGCGGAACGCCATAGGCTCGTCGCCGTTGAAGCGTTCCAGGCCGGCCAGTCCGTGCCGTTCGTAGGACGAAACCGAAAGCGTTATTTGAAAATCGCGGTCGTTTTTCCAGTCCTCGGCGATCTTGGTGATTTTCCCGCGGAACTTTGCCATTCGAAAGTCGTGTTCGATTTCGTCAGCCCTGCGCGGTTCGCGCGGCTTTTTCTCGGGCGCGGTTCCCGGTATTGGCATCTGTTCCCCGCGCGGCCCTTCCGCCGGCTGCGCTGCGGTTGGCGGCGCTGCGGGCTCCGGTTCCGTGAACGGTCCGGCGGGTGTGGCCTCACTCGCCGGCGCTTTCAATCCGTCGTCCAAGTTCGGCGTCGCCGCCGGTGTTTCCGTCTTGCTCATGTTGCCCTCCTTGATCTCCCGGGTTTACGGTTGAACCCGGAACCTTGAATGTCACGCGGTCTTTGAATTCCGCGGCCTTGCCTTTGTTCCATTGCTGGACGGGTCGGAAGTACCCGACGACCCGGCTGTAGACTTCGGTTCGTTGGTTGCATCTTTCCGGCATAGCTTGTCCTCCTGCTCGCTGGTGCTTGCCCCGTGGATGAAAAGCAGAAAAAGGCCCACCGCCACCAGATAGGCGAGCGTCCACAAAATAGCTTTCACAGTCCCAAGACCCCCTGTTCCATGCGCTTCGCGGCAATCTCGCAATACCGCTCTTCGATCTCGATGCCGATGGCCCGGCGGTTCAATTCCTTCGCCGCTCGCAACGTCGTCCCTGATCCGCAGAACGGGTCAAAAATCAGTTGCCAGTCTTCCCGCACGCTTATAAAGTCGCGCAGCAAGCGCATCGGCTTTTCGGTGATGTGCTGTTTTTCAGCGCCCACCACGGGATAGCGGAAAACGCCAGGGGCGCACACCCCGTCCGTTTCCTGGTCCCGATCTATCGGGCCGGCGGTGGCAAGGGTGATAAATTCGCATTGTGCCCGGAACCAGCCTTTTTGTGGCCGGCAGCCTTCGGTCTTGTCCCATACGACCAGACCGCGGTAAACCCATCCGCCGACTTGCAGCGCATCCACCAGTGACGGCAGTTGTCGCCAGTCGATGAAGCTGGCGAGCGTTGCCCCTTCCCTGGCAATCTTCATCAGGTCCGCCATCCAGAACGAACACCAAAAAATAAAGCTGCGCTGATCGCGGTTGTCGCCTGAAAAATCCGGGTCCTGTTTTATCGTCCCGGTCAGACGATACTTTTGCGCGGTGGTCTGGTTGCGGTCGCTTCGCATCATTCCGCCGCTTGAATACGGCGGGTCGGTCAGTATCAAGTCGACCTTTTCTGTCAGTTGCGGGATGATGTCCCGGCTGTCGCCGTGATAAATCGTGACGTGTTCGTCCTGGTAGTATGGTTTCAAAACGGGCCGCCTTTCTTTTTCGCTGCGGCTTCCGCTCGCAGGTCGTTCAAAAATTCCCAGCGCTTGCACTTCCCGCCGTTGTATTCGCAGCCGCCCTCTTCGACCGGTCTGTTAAGCGGGCATTCCACGGAGTCCTGGCCGTTTTCGTGTGCCATGTACTTCACGTTATCCCGGCACTTGCCCAAAATGTCCGCTTCCAGCAGTTTCAGCCTGGCCAGGTTGTATTCCTGCAGGATCGGCTGGGCCACTTCCAGGAACTCGGCTGGGGTTGGGAAAAATCTAAGCCGGCGCAGGCACTCGCGCGAAGCTTTAAAAAACACCTCGTCCGGAATGTCCGCCGTGATCTCCTGGTAAATCTTCACAAACTCCGGGCTGATCGTCTTGTCCTGCAAAACTATCGCCATCATGCCCAGCGATTTCGTTGCGACCTGGATGTCGGCCATGTGGTTCCCCCTCTTCGGCGGTCTCTTCCAGCACTGTCCGGATTGCCGCCATGTTTTTTTCGTGACGGGTTGCATGGGCCCCGCCGGTCCCGTTCATCTTTGCCCTGATCTTCGGGAATTTTTCCCGGAAGGTTGCCACGCTGAAAACGTTGGCTTTCCAGAACTGGTCAGTTTCCAGGGCGAAAACCATGACCCGGGCAATTTCGTCGAATGGCCGCAGGTCGATCCTGTTTAGTCGTTCCATTTCCTCAAGCCACCGTGGCCAGTTTTTGACCTTGAAGGCCGGGTCGTTTTTAATAACCATGTCCCGGAAGGTTTCGCACAGGGTGTGGACTTCTTGGGGATAAACAGGCGGGACCTTTTCGGGCTTGGGATCGGGTGCGTCCGGCGCGGTTTCTGCGTCGGACACAGCCTTTCTTTCCTTTGGTTTAGTATGGTTTAGTTTAGTTTGTGGTTTTCTGTCATCATCCCGGGTCGGAAACTCGGCTGACGGTGGTTCTTGTTGACATTTACCGGGTTCTTGTATGCGGAAACTTGGTTTTTGTGGAATTGTGCCGCCTTTGCGTCTGGCGTAAAGGTCGGCCAGGTGATCGACGAACTTTTGGCACCAGATAACCCGGTCCCGCTCCCAAAGCTCGCGGTCGATGGCTTCTAGGTCCACCAGCAGGGCCATGATTCCGTTAGCAATATCCTCGCTGACGCGGGTTTTTGCTATCAGAAATAACCAGGCGTGGCGGTCGTGGGCATCGAAAAAATGGCCGGGCGTGCGTCCCAGCAGGGAAAGCATTTTAAACCAGAAGGCATAGCCATCATTCCCGAATGTGTTCTCCAGGATGAAAAGCGTTTTGCCCCCCTCTTCGCAAAAATGCGGGTAAAAATCGACGGTTGTTTTGTCTGGTCTCACTCGTCGCCCCCCTCTCCGTCGTGAATTTCGAAGAGTTCGTCCCAGGTGGCGTGGGTCATCTTTTGAAGCTTGACGCGCATGACGGGCCCCGGGAACCTGACCCCGGACAGCATTTGCGTCATCATGGGCGAAGATACGCCGGAACGTCTGCAAAATTCATGTAGTGACCAGTTTTTTTTAGCCAGGAATTCAAGGAAAGGTTTTGACTTCAATCGGACTTTAATGCGCGGACGGCCCATATTCGAAACACTCCCCGGGTCAGAGTCGTTAAGCGCTTGATTCGTGATGGCGCCAAACGTGAAAAGCTTACTCGATAGCGTTCATTTTGTAAACAACATTTTTTAGCAAATTATTTGCGACCGAACGTGGCGCAGGTTGTGATGCCGGCAGCGAATAGCCAGTAGCCGGCGCCCCAAAGGTCACGCTTCCAAAGATGGACCAGCACCGCCCCCACGTTTATCGTGATCGAAATGCAGGGGAACACCCAGCGCGGGTCAATGCGTTCGACCAGCGCGGCGATCATTCTGACACCGCCGCGGCGTCCTCAATGGTCAGATTTAAAAGCTTGTGCTGTAGTTCGGCGATGAAAAACGGGCGCGAATAGGACCACGACTCGCCGCCGATTTGCACCTCGATCCTGTCCAGGTCGCCCCAATGATCCGTCGCGTCTTTGAGCGCCGCGGCCGGATTCAACTGCGCGAAGTTCCCGACAAAGTCCTCGCGGCAATGCAGCCGGAACCAGTACGTGACCTCTTGCGCGTTGTGCTGAATGCGTTTAAGCACTTCGGGCAGGTGGTTCCCCTCTCCTGAAAATGTGGCCGTCAGGACGGCGATGGTTTCCCGTCCGTTGTATTTTATCGCTTGGCTTTCCCTCTTCGTGTAGCGGTGCATTCTCCCCTCCGTTTTAGTCCGTCGCGGACATAGTTCACACACTCGGCGGACTGATCCGCTTCGGTGCGTAGGAAAATCTCGATTGTGTAATCTTCGGTCGCCATGTTCGAAAACAGAAGGCCGGGCGAACGGTCGACAAAAACTTGGCAGTCGTCCAGGTAGGCGATTCCGTTCAGCGCGTCCTCGATGGTCCCGATTAAGTTTGACTGGTCCATGATGTTCGCGTTTGCGCGGACCTTGATGCCCACCCATACCGGCCAGTCCGTAACCATGCGCCAGCCCTGTTGTGCAAGCTGGACCTTTGCTTCCCATCCAAGCTTTTCCTTGAAGTCCTGGTACTCCTGGGTCAGATACCAGAACGAACCCCGGCGCCCTTTTACTCCGGCGGCCTTGGCTTCCATGTGTTCAGCCAGGCGCTTAAAGTTTACTTTGTTCCCGTGTTGCTTGCTGACCGGAATTAGGCCCTTGACCGTTATCACCGCGCTTTGGTTCATCGGCTCCCCCTTTCGCTCTGCGGAATTCCGCAGCGTTCGGACAGGACGAAAAATGCGCTTCCCGCCCGCGGACAATGAACCCCTGATCGGTAACGATGGCCTTTACTTCCATGTCAACCGGGATTTTCTTGCCCGTCTTTTTGATCTCCACGAACTCGATTTCAGCGCCACACCCCTTGCACTTTGCCATGATGGTCCCCCTGTTTTAATTTCCGCGCATATAATCAAGCGCGGCCTTGTCGGTTTTTAAATCCTGGTAATGATCGTCCAGAAACGAAACGGGAATGCCCGCGGCCCGATAGGTCAGGAAAAAAGCGAACACCTTGTCCGGTGTGTTCGACTCGATGAACCAGTCCTCGTTGCTGTTGTATGAAACCTTTCCCGATGGTTCGAGCGCCCAGCCTATCAGGTGCGGTGAATTCCCGCCCAGGTAAAGAGCGCCGGACCGCCGGCCATGTATGCGGGCACAATACACCAGCCAGGACGCGAAGCCGTGGCAAACTCCGCCGTTGTTCTCGTAGAACTCCCGCGCTTCCAGGTGGACGTCGTCCTCGCCCGGCAGGCGCGGAAGCGGCACGTCGTTTTTATAGCGTGCGTTTTGCTGAACCCAGCAGAACGCTTTGGCCGTGGTGTCAAGCGCCGCGGTGGTCTCGTCGAAGCCTTGGCGCAGAACGGGCGGCCCGTCGATGCCGGCGGTGTCCGGCCCCACTGGATTCGGGGCGCATCCGGTCATCGTTAAGGCGACAATCAAAAGCAGCAGGGCCACGACCCCGACGATTGCCGGCCATACCAGTTTCTTTAAAACGTGGCGGGTGATGTCGTCCATTAGAAAACCCTCACGTTCACGCGAAGGGTCAGCGATTGGACAACGTCGGACGGGTCGACCATATATTGCGGCCCGTACTCCGGGCCACTCACGAACCAAGAGCGCAGTTCGTAGGCGGCTTCAAAACTCAAGTCATCGTAGCCGATCCGTGCGCCGATACGTGACCGCTGGCCGACGATCCCCACGCCCAGGTCGTGCGTGTAGGACGGGATCATGTTTGCCGGAACGATGGCGGCTTCTGCATAGACAAGCCACGCCAGTTCTGCGGTTTCGACGCGCAGACCGATCCCGGGCCCGGCGTCATAATGCCAGCGCCCCTGCAGCGTGCGTTCCCATTCCTGACCGAAAAAGTCATTTTCGGCGAACAGGTAGCCAGTCACGGCCCGGGCTGGCGGCGGTGCAAAAAATATCAGAAAAAACACTTGCGCCAAAAGCGCGCGTTTGATAAGCTTAAAACCTCTTCGGAACATTTCGCGTTTTCCCCCATTTTCTCAAAAAGTACCTGACCCACCAGCGCCAGAAAAAACGCCGTTCGCAATAATGCGCGGCCAGGTTGTCCAGTCCGCCTTCGCGGTACCGGTGCTTGATCGTGTGGCTTGCCCAATCCGCCTGGATGACCAGGCTTACAAACCCGTCCTTGTGTACCCTCGCCCGTGGGTCCATAACGCCAAGTTCAAGCCCCGGGGCGCCTTTCTCGGTGGCCCTGATCGCAAGCAGGATCCGCGTTTCATAATCCGTCAGGCCATTCGCGCGTGCCACCTTTTCCAATATCTCGACTTCACGGTCGGGCAGGTCGTCGCCCGTCTGGTTCTTGGCGTATGCCGCCGAACAAAGCGCGGCCACCAGACAGGCGGCGACCAGGGCCCGGATCATCCAGCCGGCGGCGGCGCAGGCGCTTCGCTGGGCTCATAAAGCACCGTCACCGTCACCACGGGCCGGTCCGTTCCCGGTACCTGGCTTTGGGTTTGGATGATCTTTAAAATGCTTCCCCCCTGTTCCATGAACTCGTTCAGGTCCTCTTTCATGCGGTTCATGTCGTGCGTTTGGAATATCTCGACTTTCATGGCTTCCCCCTTTCTATTTGTTGGCCTTAAAAAAGGCCATTGCAAAACCGGACGGCGTGACCGCCCGGATCGCTGCCCGTCCCTTGGTGTCCGGCAGTTTTTTGTGCCGGTCCTTTTCGATAATAAGCGCCACGTCCTCGCGCTTGTAAATCCTGCGTGGCGGGTTGAACCATCCCCACAGGTCGGTCTGTTTCGTCCAAAAGTTTCCGAACTCGAACGGTTCAAACGTAAACGCCGGCCGGCCGAGAAAGCGCCGCAGATAGCCGACCGGATTTTCCAGCGCCCAAAAGTGAAGATGCTGGTCGGCTTCGCATTCCCAAACGATCCGCAGGCAGGCTGAAACCTCGACCATGCCGGCCTCGAAACTGCGCGGGGTTTTGCAGTTGCAGTCATGGCGCGCCAAGCTGAACTGCGTGCAAGGCGGCGCCGCCAATACGCCGTACACTCCCCGCGGTGGCCGGTAGGTGTTCACGTCGTGGTCGGGAAGAGTCACCAGGCGCACGTCGTATCCGGCCTTTTTGTATGGATCGGACCAGGCCCCCGATCCACCGCAAAGGTCAAGGATGATTTTATCGCCGTTGTCCATTCTCCCCCTGTCCCCCCAGCGCGTCAAATATTGTCATCTGCCCCGATTCCATTTCCTCGACTGTCTGCCCGCGCTCCGCGGCTTGCAGCCTGGCGGCGGCAAGCTCTCGGCAATATTCGGGGTTAAGGTCAAAACCGACGAACCGCCGGCCAAGCCTGATCGCCATTTCGCCAGCCGTTCCCGACCCACTGAAAGGATCGCACACCAGGTCCCCGGGACGGCTGCCGGCCAAGATGCAGGGCCGAACCAGGTCAGGCGGAAACGTTGCGAAGTGCGCGCCGTTGAATGGCTTGGTTGCAATTTCCCAAACGCTTCGTTTGTTCCTGCCCTGGGCTGCCTGTTCTGCGTGGGTCATGTGATCCCACCGGTCATTGAAACCGGCATGCCTGCGGCCATGACCGCGCTGTTTTTCTCGTTTGACTTTCCCGGCAAAGTTTTCCAGGGTGCGCCTTACGCTGCGGTTTTCGTTTGTCCCGTTCCGGTAGTCTTTCGGTCCGCCGGCCTGGCTTTCAAAAGTCGGTTGGTTTATTCTCCGGATCGTGGACTCGGTCAGGTTCTCTTTGATCGCTTCGCTGTCATAAAAATAGCGTTCAGACTTTGCGAACAAAAACAGATATTCGTGCGCGCGCGTTGGACGATCTGTAACGCTTTCCGGCATCGGGTTCGGCTTGCTCCATATCACGTCGCAGCGTAAATACCAGCCGGCCCGGCGCAAAGCGAAGGCAGCCTCCCAGGGAATTCCGATTAAATCCTTTTCCTTGAGGCCGGGCCCCATGCGCTCCGGCCTGTCTGCGCTTCGCTTTCCGCCCTTCATCGGGTTCGCTATCAGGTTTCGCCGGCTTGTTGGTGACGGCCACCGGCTCGCATAAGAGTCGCCCAGGTTCAGCCAAAGCGTTCCGTCCGCCCGGGTGGCGCGTCGCACTTCCTCGAAAATCTCGACCAGCTTGTCGATATATTCCCCTGGCGTTGCTTCATGCCCGAGCTGGCCGTCGATGCCATAATCTCGCAGCCCGAAATAGGGCGGGGACGTCACCGTTGTTTGAAGCGATCCGTCGGGAACTTGTCGCAGCATTTCCAGCGCGTCCCCACAATGCACGCGGTTCACTTCGAACGGTCCGATGGCGTCCCCGCGGGCCGGCATTAAAATACCGACCGTTTCCCCCCGGTCCCCCCCGTTCCATCGTTTTCGCCCTTGGACATGAACTCCACCAGCGCCGCCACGACCTTCGTTTTGGATTGCTTTTTTCCGTTGTCATCTTCCCAGCGGTCCTGTTTCAGCTTGCCGGATACCGTTACCTTGCTGCCTTTGTTCAGGTATTCGCCGCAGTTCTCGGCCACCTTTCCGAAAGCCGTAACGCCGATGAAGTCCACCTCGTCGATCCACTGGCCGTCTTTTTGGTATTTGCTGTTGATGGCAACGGTGAAGTTCACGACGGCATTGCCCGTCGCCAAGTATTTAAGCTCGGGGTCAGCCGTCAAATTCCCCGAAATGCAAACCTGATTTATCATGTTTCCCCTTTCGCCCCGTGGGCTTTTCAGAATACCGCCGGCGGCGTGGCCGGGGTTTCGATTGGCTCTTCGTCCTGCTTTTTCTTGGTGCTGGCCCGGGCAGAAAGGCGCTCCGTGGCTTCAATCAAAAGCCCGTCCTGTTCGTATCGCTGCGTGGTCTTGGGCAGCGACACCTTCGCCCAGCGCACCGCCGCGGCCCGGACCCGTTCGGGATCCAAGTTCAGCACAGACAGCGGCTTGCGGCCTTCTGCGACTGCCTTGATTAAGGCCATTTCGTCGGTGATCGTCACGCTGTAATCCCCGCGCCCGATGGCCTTGCCGGCGCTTGTCGTCTCGGTCTTACTGACCGTAGGGGCCGCAATGGTCGGGGCATGAAACACGGACTGCGCTGCGGATTCGTGCGCCTCGGCCTTTTGCTCTCTCTCCTGGGCGGCGATTTCCCCGCGGTCAATTTCACGCTGGGCTTTCTGGTTGGCCGCGAACGCCGTGCGTTCCGCGGCTGCGGCTTGGTCCTTGGCTTCCTGCTCTTCACGCGCGATCCGGTCGGCTTCCGCCTGGGCCGCCGCTGCCGCCTCTGCGTCCTCGGCTTCCTTGGCGCGCCTGGCCGCCTCTTCCGCGGCTTTGCGGTCCGCTTCGGCTTTTCGCGCGCGCTCTTCGGCTTCACGCCGTTCACGGTCTGCCTGCTCTGCTTTTTCTCGTTCCTGCCGGGCGCGCTCTTCGGCCTGGCGTCGTTCGCGGTCCGCTTTCTCCCGCTCTTCGCGCGCCTTGGCTTCCAGCGCTTTCCGTTCCGCCTCTTCCTTGGCACGGCGCTCTGCATCCAGCCGCGCCTGTTCCGCCTCGATCCGCCGCCGCTCCGCCGCCTTGAAAGCCGTGATTTTCTTTTCGATGATCTCGCGGGCTTCCTTGGCCGGCTTTTCGAACTGGTTGCGGATGTCGCAGGCCACGGCCCAGGGCTGCCGGAACGTGTCCACGAATGGGTCGATGTACTCCGCCCCCTTCTTTTTGTATTGCGAAATTGCCACAAAGAATTCATTCGCGGCGGTGTACTCTTCCTGGGTCTCGACCTTGGCCGCGGTGGCCTGGGCTATAAGCGCCTCGCCGTTGCGCTTTATTAGCTCCATCGTCTCTTCGTTCCAATGCTGGGCAATCAGGTCGCGGATGTCGCCCACCAGGCCGGAAAGCTTTGCGCCGATGGCGCCAATTATTCCCCGCGGCCTGGCCGGTTCCGCGGGCGTCAATCCCATTTGTTCCATATCGTCCTCCTTGGTTTCGGGCCTTGGCTGCCCGTGATGATTAAGTTTAGCAATTTGCTAACATTTTGTAAAGCAAAAAGTTACAAGGTTTTTGACAGGTTTTCCCGCCATTGCCAAAGCGCCAGCGCACACCGGAAAATCTGAAAATGATCGGTCGGCTTGTTCTTGATCTCCCGCCAGTCGTAGTTCCCGTCCTGGCGCAGTTCACAAAAAAAGCGCTTGGTCAATCGGTACCCTGGCTGGTTTTCGTTCCAGGCTTCCAGGTAGGCGGCGGTTTGCAGGGGCTCAAGCTTGGAATTATATGCGCGGCTTTTGATCTCGACCAAAATGCGCGTGCCATCTTGCAAGAACGCAACAACGTCGGGGCGTCCGGCGTATCCGTGGCGAAGGCTGCAAACGTGCTTTTCGACGGCGTACACCGTGAACCCTTGGTCCTCTTTGCACTTTTTCCAGGCTTCCAGAATAGGGGTCATGTCGGCGGTCATTGTGACGGTGCCGTCGGGAAGGCGGATCCCGTGCGGCTTCAATGATTCCAGGTCAAGCCGGCCCGTTTCGTACAGTTCGACGATGGAATGCACCGCGGTCCCAAAGTTGCAGGCGCGTTCCAATAGGTCGGGCTTGACCTGGGAATAATCGGCCAGCAGGCCCAGGACCGTCGTTACCGACGGAACCCGGACCCGCTTGCCCTGCCATTGCCCTATGTAGTAGCCGGTTTCGTCCCGCCGGATTTCTTCCATTTTTCCCACTCCGCCTGAACATAGTCAACGACCGAACTGATCCCGCTTTGTGCCATGATCTCGTTCGCTTTAAGGCGCCGGGCTCCGTCTGCCGGCTCTCCCATTTCCGCAAGTTGCGCCTTCACCTGCGCGATCATGTCCTGGTCCTTCGATTCGCTGGCCTTGGCCGGTTCCGATTTTGCTGGAGCCGCCTTGGCCGGTTCCGGCTTTGCCTTCGGCTGCGAAACGTGCGGCTTGCCTGCCGGCGTTTCTCCACCGTCCTCTTCGGGCAGCGTTTCCATGTCCTCAAGGTCCTGGTCAAACACGTCGGAAGCCGCGGTGGCCGTCAGAACTCCGTCCGTTTGTGCCCGTTTCTTTGCCATCTTTAAAACGGTGTTCGCCACGTCGGCGATTTCCTGGCGCACCTGTTTCACACTTCCGCCGTTG